>NZ_JBLIYX010000005.1:0-338309 GCF_057480955.1 Pseudomonas sp. P65(2024) | reverse complement strand
TTTGTACGGAGATCGGTTCATCAGGCCGACCTGGTGAAAGTCAGGGCCTGCCTGACGGCAGGCCGTTACCGGCCCGCACACAAAAAATCTGACACTTCCGCCCCAACGATCTCAGCCCTTGCGCGTGGTCCGACTCAATTGCCCATCCACCCCCACCGGCACCTCGCCAGCCAGGGTAACCCGGCGCACGATGCGCGGTTGGGTGCCGTAGTCATCCACCGCATAGTGCTGCGTCGCGCGGTTGTCCCAGATCGCCACGTCCCCCGCCTGCCAGCGCCAGCGCACGGTGTTTTCCAGGCGTGTCACATGCCCCTGCAGCAGCGCGAACAGATGCTGCGAGTCCGCCAGCGAATAGCCCTTGATGCGCTTGACGAAGTGCCCTAGCTGCAACGCCCGCTCGCCACTGATCGGATGCACCCGCACCACCGGGTGCTCGGTCTCGTACACCGTCGAGGTGAACACCTTGCGATAGCGCTCAAGCTTCGCCGGATCGACATCCGGCTTCACGCTGGCATAGTCGTATTCGTTGCTGTGCACCGCCCACAGCTTGTCGGCCAGTTCGCGCAGCGGCTCGGGCAGCTCCTGATAGGCTGCGGCGGTGTTGGCCCACACCGTGTCGCCACCGGCAGCCGGGGCCACCACACTGCGCAGGATAGAGGCCTTGGGGTAGGCGTCTACGAAGGTCACGTCGGTGTGCCAGGAGTTGGCCCGCTGGCCTTCTGCGCCATCGAGCTGCAGCAGGTAGCTGGTGCCATCGACCACCGGCACCGTGGGATGGGCGATCGGCTCGCCGAGCAACTGGGCGAAGGCCTCCTGCCCCACGTCGTCCAGGTGCTCCTGGGCCCGGAAGAAGATCACCTTATGGCGCACCAATGCCGCCTGGATGGCATCGATAGTGGCCGGATCGAGGTCGGCGGACAGCTTGATGCCACGGATCTCGGCGCCGATGCGCCCGGCAACGGGGTGGATGTCGAGTTCCAGGGTTTGCGGCGCGGTGGCCAGTGCGGCGTTGCTCATGGTCGTGCTCCTCACGGTTGTTGTCGGGTCAGCGGACGGCCTGGACGGCCTGGTCCTGCCGCTGGGCGGCATCGATGAAACGGGGTTCGATCCAGTCGGCCACCTGGAAGCCACGGCGGATCAGGCGCTCCTTGACGGCCAGGTCCACGCCCTGTTGCAGCAGGCCGACGAAACCGGCATCCAGGCGTGGGTCGAAGTAGTCGGCGAGGTTCTCCTCGGCCAGGTCGTCGCGCAGGATCGCCCTTGGCCAGTTGGCGGTGTTCGCCACCAGGTCCACATAGGCCTCGCGGTTACGTTCGTCGCGCAGCCACTTCACCGCCTGCTCCTGGGCGTTGACCACCCGCTGTACCAGGTCGGGGTGCTGGCGGATGAACTCGCCGGTACCCAGCAGCACCGCCTGGGTGCTGCCGGCGCCTTTCAGGTCCCGGGAGTTGACCGGGAGCTCGACCAGCCCTCGCTCGCGCAGCGACAGCAGGCTGGACAGGCCCCAGGTGGCGTCGATCTGCTTGGCGGCCAGGGCGGCGTTGGCCGCGTTGAAATCGAGGTTGATGACTTTCAGCTCACGTTCGGACAGCCCCTGGCTGGCCAGGGCGCTGGCGAACGACAGCTGGTTGGCGGTGCCGCGGAACACCGCCACGCGCTTGCCCTTGAGGTCCTGCAGGCTGTGGATGCCCGAGCCCGGCACCACGCCGAGGTAGCTCTTCACCCCACGCACCCCGGCCGACAACACGCGGGTGTCGAGGCCGTTGGCCTTGCCGATGATCGCGGCCAGGTCGCCCAGGTAGGCGAAGTCCGCCTGGCCGTTGGCCAGGGCCTCGTTGACCACGGGGCCGGCGCCCTTGAAGAAGCGCCAGTCGATACGGATGCCGTCCTTGGCGAACTCTTTCTCCAGCAGTTGCTGGTCGCGCAGCACATCCACCACGCCGCCGGCGCTGGGCTTGCTGCCGGCGCTGAGGTCGGGCACGGCGATACGGATCACATCCGGCTGGGCGGCATGGGCTGCCACGGGCAGGGCGCTCAACAAGGCGGCGAGCAACGGGCTGAGCAGATGGCGGAAGGCGGTTTTCATGGCAAGGCTCCTTGGCAGGCTGCCACCGGCGATGGCCGGCGCTATGGGCCAGAAGCTAGGCAGGTCCGGTTAGAACCTACAAAGATCAAAACTTCATTTTTTAGTAACCAGAAGACATAAACGAGGCGCCATGCGGGACGCCGGGCGGCTTGCAGAGCACGCATGAAAAATATGAGGAAAACGCAATGCCTCGGGGGTTTCGCATGCAGCAGGCGCATGCTCTTATCTCCTGAATATCGCTTGTGAGAATTTTTAATTCCATAAACGAATAAACAAGGAATGGTTTGTTTGAGAGGTGCCTTGATGAGCGAAGTCTTGAGCGTAGGCCAGCGCCGTCGATGGAGGCCGCTACGTGGTCCTTTCGCGGCACAAGGCCGCTCCTACATACCGTGGGCCGTGCCGCTGGTGGTGGCGGCATTGTGGATTATCGCCAGCCGTGAACACTGGATGAGCGAGCAGATCCTGCCTGCGCCGTCGCTGGTCTGGCAGAGCGCGCTAGAGTATGGCTCCGGTGAGCTCTGGGGCCACCTGTGGATAAGTCTGCAGCGCCTGGCCTGGGGACTGCTGGCGGGAATCGCCAGCGGCCTGCTGCTGGGTACCTGGCTGGGTGGATCGCGGCGAGCGCAGACCCTGGTGATGCCCACCTTCGTCGCCCTGGCACAGATCCCAACCCTGGCCTGGATCCCGCTGTTCATGCTGTTCTTCGGCATCGGCGAGCTGCTCAAGCTGGTGGTGCTGGTCAAGGCCGTGGTGGTGCCGGTCACGCTACATACCCTGGTCGGCGTGCGCGACGCCCAGCCCAAGCTGCGCGAGGCTGCCGCCGTCCTGCGCCTGCCCCCTCACCTGCTGTTCCTGCGCCTGCTGCTGCCCGCCGCGCTGCCGGCGTTTCTCGCCGGTGTGCGGCTGGCCCTGGCCACTGGCTGGACCTCGCTGCTGGCCGTGGAGCTGCTGGCGTCCAGCGAAGGCATCGGCTACCTGATGGTCTGGGGGCGGCAACTGTTCATGCTCGACCTGGTGTTCCTCTGCATCCTGGTGATCGGCCTGGTCGGCGCGCTGATGGATCGCGGCTTCACGCGCCTGGAGCGCGGCCTGTTGCACTGGCCGCAACCGGCCACGGGCGAACAGCTGCGCGGCCAGGTGCCACGCGGCTGGCAAAGCCTGCTGCTGCCTGCGGGGCTGTTGCTGCTGTGGCAGGCCGCCAACAGCCTTGGCTGGGTCGACGCCAACATCCTCACCTCGCCGCTGGAAGTGCTGCGCAGCCTGTACGCAGGCCTGCTCGACGGTTCATTGCCCGAGGCCCTGCGCCTGAGCCTGCAACGCACCCTGGCCGGGCTGCTGCTCGGCGGTGGCGCGGGCTTCGTACTGGGCCTGCTGCTGGGCCTGTCAGCCAACGCCGAACGCATGCTCGGCCCGAGCCTGTCGGCGCTGCGCCAGGTGGCGCTGTTCGCCTGGGTGCCGCTGCTGACCGCCTGGTTCGGCCTGGGTGAAGGCGCCAAGCTGGTGTTCGTCGCGCTGGCGGCGTTCTTCCCGCTGCTGATCGCCACCCAGCGCGGCATCGCCAGCCTCCCGCCACAGCTGGGCGAGGCGGCCCAGGCCCTGCGTCTGGACCTGCCGCACCGGCTGCGTCTGCTGGTGCTGCCCGGCGCCGCCCCGGCGATCTTCGCCGGGCTGCGCCTGGCGCTGATCTACGCCTGGCTCGGCACCATCGGTGCCGAGTACTTCATGCCCTCGGACGGTGGCATCGCCAGCCTGATGATCGGCGCCCAGCAATTGTTCCGCATGGACCAGGTGATGGCCGCCATGGTCCTGATCGGCCTGGTCGGCGCCCTGCTCGGCCACCTCGGCCAACGCCTCGAATCGCGCGCCACGCGCTGGAGATCCGCATGAACGCCTTCATCACCCCGGCCCTGCACGCGGCCAACCAACCCGACGCCACGCCGCCACTGGTCAGTTTCGAGGGGGTCGGCAAGACCTTCAGCGTCGATGGCCAGCCCTTCGAAGCGATCCGCCACTTCGACCTGTCGATCAACGAAGGCGAGTTCATCGCCATCGTCGGCTCCTCCGGCTGCGGCAAGTCCACCCTGCTGCGCCTGCTGGTGGGGCTGGACACCGACTACAGCGGCACGATCCGGGTCGACGGCCAGCCGGTCGACGGCATCGGCGGCGAACGCGGCATCGTGTTCCAGGAGCACCGCCTGTTCCCGTGGCTGACGGTGGCACAGAACATTGGCTTGGGGCTAGTCAACGAGACGCTCACCCAAGGCAAGCGCGCCCGGCGCGTGCACGAGTACGTGCAACTGGTGGGCCTGGTCGGCTTTGAGTCGGCCTACCCGCACCAGCTGTCCGGCGGCATGGCCCAGCGCGTGGCCATCGCCCGAGGCCTGGTGGCCAGCCCACGGATCCTGCTGCTGGACGAGCCCTTCGGCGCCCTCGACGCGCTGACCCGCCAACAGCTGCAGGACGAACTGCTGGCGATTCGCGAACGCTCGGGGATCACCATCCTGCTGGTCACCCACGATGCCGAGGAGGCGACCTACCTGGCCGACCGGGTGGTGGTGCTGGAGCCGAGGCCGGGGCGGATCAAGGCGGTGGTGGAAATCGACCTGCCGCACCCGCGCCAGCGCACCGGCGTGGCATTGCATGGCTTGCGCGAAAAGGTCCTGCACCAGATCACCGGCAACGGCGGGTACCTGAAGCCGGCGGTACAGCGGGTGGAAGGGCTGCGGCCAGAGCTGATCGCACTGTGACCGGCACCCGCTGTCCCCCGGGAAAAAACTCCACAGATCAAGGCCATGGACGCCACCGACACAGATGGGTATCATGCGGCCCGTTGCACTCGTAGCTCAGCTGGATAGAGTACTGCCCTCCGAAGGCAGGGGTCGTGGGTTCGAATCCCGCCGAGTGCGCCATGACATCAGCAGTCACTCGTGTATGTTCACCGGTGCCGGCAAGCAAAAGCCCCGCTCAGATCACTCTGGCGGGGCTTTTTCGTTTCCGGTGTCCCGTCCTACGCTGCGAGAGGAGGGTCCAGCAGGCCTGCACTAGTCCTCAGCATCAATGAAGTGAGACCAGGGTTAAAGCGGGCCCAGAGATCAGTCCAAAGCGGCCAGCCTTGAGCACTTGAGGGCTGGATAGGCGACCGCTCACAGCTGAAAACAGTCGACTCGCCACGACTGCTGAACTACTCGGCTTAGCGACCGGCGACCCACTTATCTTTCGACCCAGAGAATTGTTATAACTTCAAATTAAATATAACAATCAAAAAATACTGTTTAATAGAAATGCTTTTAATAATTGTAATTTATTGATTTTTATTACTATTTTTTCCCAATATTTCATTGCCTCTACATGAGCGAGGAATAGGGCTTGTAATGCAAAAAAAAATGGGTAAGGCTTGCATCCTTCCCTCCGAAAGCCAGCCTGTATTCCTGCAAGAACCTGGGCCGACTCAAGAGGGGAGTGACAAACCTACCCACCTTTAAACAAAGTGATCATATCATGGCTGACAACGTAACGAACCACCGGGTGCGTGAGCTGGAGCGAAAGGTAGCTGGCCTGCAAACTCAGGTTCAGATTCTTCACTCCCTCCGGGACACGGATAACAAAAAACACGATCGCCAGATTCGCGATCTGGAGATCAACGCCGCCGTTAGCAAGGGTGTTCCCAAGAAGGAAGTGGCGAAAATCTTCAAGCTCTCTCCTGGCCGCATCAGCCAACTGACCCGCCGCTCGGCCTAACAACGGCGTAACCTGCTTGTTCAAACAGACGGCGAGGATTCCCTCGCCGTTTTTCGTTTGCAAACTACGCTCTACCGTCACCCACGTGTTTGCACGGTGACGGCAAAAGCAAAGCCCCGCTCAGATCGCTCTGGCGGGGCTTTTGCGTTTCCGGGCCTCAGCCCTGCACGATGATCTGGCCCTGCAGGTCTCGGACCATGGTCTCGATGACCGGCTTCATCGCCTTGAACTCCTCAGGCGTGCACACTGCCTTCGGGTGCTTGAACTGCATGCGGCGCTCGACCACCACGGCGTTGCCGTCACGGGTGTAACGGGCGCTGTAGTCGAAACTGCCTTCCTTCACGGCAACGGCCTTGGGCGTCGCCAGGACGGTGACCCCGGCCGGGAACTCGAAGCGCGATTGCTCCAGCGTTTCGTTGGAGATGCAGACGAAGCCCTGGGTGCGCTCGTTCTCGGTGGCAAAGCCATAGACTGACTGGGCGATGCCGCCCACCAGGCTGCTCAGGGCTGGCACGCCCACCGGGCCGGGCAGGTTCACCAGGTTCTCGGTATGGCCCTGGACCTGGCTGCGAAAGTGCTCCGGCGCCGTCGACGGCTGGATCAGGATCTTGCCGCTGCCCCGTTGCCCGTAGGCATTGAGCACCTGCTCGACAATGCGATCGAGGTCCGTCGGTTTCATCGTCTTGGCGCCATAGCGGTTGACCTCGCTGGCCCAGCCTTCGATGGTCGAGTCGCCGGTGAAGTCCGCGGCACCCGTGTCCTTGACCTTGAACAGCATTTCACCGACCTGCTTGCCGAACTGGGTGGCCGGGGTCTTGCCGAACACGCCGGTGGCGGTCAGCAGCGTGGTCTTGTCCAGGTCCATCAGCGGCAGGTAACCGGCGGCCACCGACGGGTCGGTCGAATCCAGGTACAGGTCGAGGCTCGGCACATAGGTCAGCACATGGTTGAGCACACCGAGTGTCGGCACCTTCGGCAGCTGGTAGGCATTGCCGAGGTTGATCAGCGCCGGCGAGCTCTCGATACCCGCCGCCTTGAGCAGCGCCTCGAGCAGGGCCACATGGTCCTTGCAGTCGCCATAGCGGTTGTCGAGCACGCTCTGCGCCGCGTGCGGAACCACGCCACCGGCACCGACATAGACCGCCACGTAGCGGATGTTCTCACGCACCCAGTCGCTGAGCTTGAGCGCCTTGGCCCGGGCGTCGGGCAGGTTCGCCGTCAATTGTCCGGCCAACGCGGCAATGGCCGGTGTCACTTGCACGTCGGCGCGCGCCTGGTAGCTGGCGGCAAGCCCTGCGTAGTCCTTGAAGGTCGAGACCGCGAGGTACTGGCCATAGTCCAGGTAGGACACGGCGCTCGCCTCGATCCTGGCCCTGTCGGTCGGCACGAAGTCCCAGCGGTAGACCTTGCGGCCCTTGCCGGCCTTGGGCGTGGACGCCTTGAAACCACGGGCGTCGGCATACAGCGGCAGGTCCGCCGGCAGGTCGTAGATCAGCGAGAACTGCTCCACGGGGTGAAATTCCGCCGCGGTGAGGTCCTCGAAATGGCCGGGGAACAGCGCGGTGGTGCGATGGCGCTTGTAGCGCAGCACCAGGCGGTCGCCGACGGCCACTTCCGGGAAGATCACCACCTTGACCCGGGAGTCCTGGAACATCGGCGCGTAGGTGGACGCCTGCTCCTGCTGCTCCTTGATCTGCGAGGCGTCGACCATGACCTTGCGCCCGTCGGGCTTCTGGGTGAAGGCCTGGTCGACCTCCAGGGTCTCGTACCCACGGTTGTAGCTCAGTGCTTGCTGGGCCTTGGCCTGGATGGCGCGCTCTTCGTTGATGCGCGAGACCGATTCGACCGCCACCTGGAAACTGCCGTCGCGCTGCACGGTGAAGGTCTGCACGACCTTTTCAAGGGTGACGGAGTGGTCGGTGCCATCGTCCCGAGCCTGGGCAGGTGCGATGCAGGCCAGGGTGAATGCCAGCACCCCGGCCAGGGGTGCAAGGTAAGACATGAACATGAGGATCCTTCTCTTGTGACGCGAGGGTTATTACAAAAAACGCTAATGATACGTATTTTTATCATAAACCTGCAGGCCGCGCCGTATATGAACGCTTGCACGTTTGTGCAGAAAAGCACATTGCCACCTCTCCCGTGCCGGTGGTCATTGGTGATAGCGTGGGCATCTTCCGTTTGCGTAAACGGTCACCCTCCACCCCTGCAAAGGAATGCGCACCCCCATGTCATATACCAAGCTATCCGCCGCATCGCTCCTGCTGGCCAGCGTGGCCATGTTCTCGATCCCGGCCCAGGCCAACCTCTCCCAGCAGCAGTCCGCCGCCATCATCAAGGCCTACGACGGCAGCGACCCGGCCGACTTCAAGCAGTTCCTCGGCAAGCTGGCCGGCAGCGACCTGGCCAAGGCCGACAAGCTGGACGACACCCTCAAGCTGTACCTGGCCGGCAAGCCGTTGAGCGCCGAACAGCAGGACGAGATCAGCCGCTTGCTGGGCCTGTACACCCGCATCAAGTACGGCAAGGCCGCCAAGGAAACCCTGCGCGAGCTGGTGGAGATTCCGACCGTTCGCAAGGACGGTGTACCGCAGCACGAGAATCCTGAGTTCATCAAGATCGCCGACAAGATCAAGGCCCTGGCCGAGGGCTTCGGCCTGACGTTCCGCAACATCGACAACCGCGTCTACGAGATCACCCTCGGTGAAGGCAAGGAAGTGATCGGCATCCACGCCCACGCCGACGTGGTACCGGTCACTCCGGACAACTGGAAGCTCAAGGACGGCACCAAGCTCGACCCGTTCAAGGTCACCCTGGTGGGCGACCGCATGTACGGCCGCGGCACCGAGGACGACAAGAACGGCATCGTCGTCGCGCTGTACGCGCTGAAGGTGGCCAAGGACGAGAAGCTGCCGCTGGCGCGCCAGTTCAAGCTGCTGGTGGACACCACCGAGGAAACCACCGGCGACGCCATCCCTTATTACTTCGAACGCAACGCCACCCCCGACTACAACCTGGCGCTGGACGGCGGCTACCCGGTGGTAATCGCCGAGAAAGGCTACGGCACCGTCATGGCCACCTTCGCCAAGCGTGCCGGTGACGGCAAAGGCGCCGAGGTGATCAACCTCACCGGCGGCCTGGCCACCAACCAGATCCCCGGCAGCTCGGTGGCGACATTGACCGGCGACAAGCCGGCCGACCTGGCCAAGGCGCTGAACAAGGCCGGCGCGGCCTACGTCAAACGCCATGGCGGCGACTTCAGCATCGACGCCAAGGTCGACGACAAGCAGGTGCTGCTCACCGTGACCGGCGTGTCGGCGCACTCCTCCGAGCCCGAGTCCGGGGTCAACCCGGTGGCGCGCATGCTCGACTTCCTCAACGGCCTGGGCAAGGACGTGCCGCTCAAGCACAACCACATCACCGACGCCGCTCGCTACGCCGCCGACAACTGGGGCCTGGACTACCTGGGCAACAAACTCGGCGTCGGTTTCAAGGACGACTTCATGGGCCCGCTGACCACCTCGTTGACCTTCGTCGGCCTGGATGACAAGGCGCTGAAGTTGGCCGTCAACCTGCGCATTCCCAAGGGCAAGTCGCTCGACACCCTCAAGGGCGAGATCGCCGGCAAGCTCGATGCGTGGAAGGCCAAGAGCAAGACCCCGGTGGCGTTCGACTACACCCTCGATGAGCCGATGTACCGCAACCCCGAGGGCGAATGGGTCAAGGCCCTGCTGGCCGTGGCCAGCGAGAACCTGGGCATGAAGCACGAGTACGGCACCTCCGCCGGCGCCACCTCGGTGCACGACCTGCCCAACGGCGTGCAGTTCGGCCTGGCCATGCCGGACGTCAAGTACACCGGGCACAACGACAACGAGTTCAAGACCGTGGAGCAGTTCATGCTCGACCTGCAGGTCGTCAGCGAGATGGTGGCGCGGATCGGGCAGATGCCGAAGCTCTGATGACCCACTCGGGGCCGCGTTGCGGCCCCTTGCCGCGATGACGTTTTTCAATCACCTCGATGCCGTTTCCTGCATTGCCGTGCAGAGCGCCGTGCCGGATGCTTTATTTACTCCGACACGTCGCATTTGCACCCACAGAGGCCCGTATGAAGAACGTCGAACAAATCCTCAAAGCCAAGTCCCAGCACCACACCGTCTACACCATCAACCCTGACGACTCGGTGTTGGATGCCTTGAAGTTGCTGGCGGAGAAGAACGTCGGCGCCCTGCCGGTGATGGAGCATGGCCAGGTAGTGGGAATCGTCAGCGAACGCGACTACGCCCGCAAGCTGGTGCTCAAGGGTCGCTCCTCGGCGGCCACGCCGGTACGCGACATCATGAGTTCTCCAGTGGTCACGGTTGAACCCAAGCAGAATCTCGAGTACTGCATGAACCTGATGACCAACCGCCACCTGCGCCACCTGCCGGTGGTGCATGAGGGCAAGCTGCTCGGGCTGCTGTCTATCGGCGACCTGGTGAAGGAAACCATCGCCGAACAGGCCAACCTGATCCTGCAACTGGAGCAGTACATCCGCGGTGAATGACCCAGCTCAGTGATAGGCGCGCTCCAGCTCGTCCAGCTGATGGTCGAAGCTGCGCAGGCGCGCCGACCAGGTGTACACCAGCACTTCCAGATCCCTGTTGAGCACGGCGGTGTTGCCGCCATCACGGGCCGGCGCGTCGCACAGGTCCAGCTGGTAGCGCTCGCGGGCCATGGCCGTGGCCACGCTGGACAGGTCGCGGGCATTGGCCAGCCAGTGATGGTGGTGGTCGTGCACTTCCCGGTCGAGTTCCCGGCACTGGCGCTTGAGGGCGTCCAGGCTCTGCTCCAGCGGCGTGCCCTTGAGCTCGCCCATCACCTCCTCGAAGGTGCGTCCGGAGTGCCAGTAGCTGCCCCAGAAATAGCGGTCGAACACCGTCTCGACCCGGCGCAGGGCGACCTTGGTGTTCCAGATGGTCAGCAACGTTCGTCCCTGGGCGACTTCGCGTCTGTTCAGGTGCAGCTGCTGCCAGGCGATCCACGCCAGCCCGCACAACGCCACCGCCGCGGTCACGGCGGCGGCGGCATAGAGAAACTGCACGGCCTGGTTCATCGTGTGGGTGTGCCGGATACCGTAGAAGTAGCCGGCGGTCAGGGTGCCCAGGATCGTCACGGTGCACCAGAAACCTGGTGCGTAGGGATCTTTCATTGCGCCATCCCCTCTTGTTTTCCCTGAGCATAGCAACGCCCCGATCACCCATCAGGTGCCGCTCGGCGCTTTATTGGCGGGGACGGCGCAGCGCCTCGTTGAGTTGGTCGAACAGCTCCGCCCAATCGGCATCTTCAAGGATGCTGTCCCTGAGGAACGAGCGCTGGGACTCGTTCCAGAACGGCGCATCCACCAGCTTCACATCCCCCTTGAGCGGCGAATGGCTGGTGATGAACTGGTCGATGCCCAGCGCATCGTCCGGCAGGCCCAGTTGCTTGAACAGTTCGGAAAACTTGTGGATCGGCGCTTCCATAATTCACTCCTATGGCCGGGCCGGTCGTCCACGACGCCAGCCCGGCGTGGGTTGCGAGCATCAGCTCAGTTCGCGCACTTCGGCGTGCGGCACCAGTTTCAAGTATTGCTCCATGCTCATGTGGATAAGGTGATCGTGGTCACCTGCCTCGAGGTAGACATCACCTTGGCGGGTAAGGGTCCGGTCGAGCAGCATGGGAATGTGGTAGGCATCGCCCAGGGCCGGGATGGCGCCGCGTTCGCAATCGCCGAACAGGCTCGGCAGGTTGCTTTCGCGGGTCAGCTGCCAGGCGCCGGTCATGCGCACTTCGGTCATGTCCAGATGCCGGTTGGCCGGCAGTACGGCCATGATGTAGTTGCCATGGCGGTCATCGAGCATCACCGACTTGGCGACCCGCTCGGCGGGTACGCCGGCCGTGCGCGCCGACTCCAGGCTGGTGGCCGAATGGGGATGGGGAATGATGTCGTAGTCGCAGTTGGCCTGGTCCAGGCGCTGCTGAAGGGTCTTGGCCATACGCATGATGCACCTCCGGTTTTGCCCCCACCCTCAAGTTTAGGCCGTGGCCCGGCAGCCACGACTAAACTTCAAGGACAGGTCCGCATGAGGTGACGACAGGTGATCGCCCGGCGCTGGCGCGTGCTGCTGTTGCTGCTGATCCTGGGCTTCGCCCCGGGCGGCCAGGCCGCGCCCGGTGCCAACGTATGGCTGCTGAGCGTCGACGACGCCATCGGTCCGGCCAGCGCCGACTACCTCCTGCGCGGGCTGGACCAGGCGCAGGCCCAGGGCGCGCAACTGGTGGTCATCCGCCTCGACACTCCCGGCGGGCTCGACAGCGCCATGCGCCAGATCATCAAGGCCATTCTCGCAAGCACGCTGCCGGTGGCCACCTACGTCGCCCCGGGCGGCGCCAGGGCGGCCAGCGCCGGCACGTACATCCTCTATGCCAGCCACGTGGCGGCCATGGCCCCGGGAACCAACCTGGGCGCGGCGACGCCGGTACAGATCGGCGCACCCGGCAAGGACGAAAAGCCCGCCGCGAACAGCGAGCAGGACACCCTCGCCCGTAAACAGGTCAACGACGCCGCGGCCTACATCCGTGGCCTGGCGCAACTGCGCGGGCGCAACGCCGACTGGGCGGAGAAGGCCGTGCGCGAGGCGGTCAGCCTGTCGGCCAACGAAGCCCAACGGCTGAAGGTGATCGACCTGGTCGCCGCTGACCTGCCCGACCTGCTGCGCCAGCTCGATGGCCGGACGCTGACCGTCGCCGGCCAGCCAGCATCACTGCAGACCGCCGGCGCCAATGTAGTGGAGCACCTGCCGGACTGGCGCACTCGCCTGCTGGCGGTGATCACCAACCCCAGCGTGGCGCTGATCCTGATCATGATCGGCGTGTACGGCCTGCTGTTCGAATTCATGAACCCAGGCTCCGGAGTCGGCGGCGTGGTCGGCGGCATCTGCCTGCTGCTGGCGCTGTACGCCCTGCAACTGCTGCCGGTGAGCCACGCCGGGGTGGCGTTGATCCTGCTCGGTGTGGCGTTCATGGTCGCCGAGGCGTTCCTGCCCAGTTTCGGGGTGATCGGCTTCGGCGGCATCGTCGCCTTCGTGGTCGGCGCGGTGATCCTGATGGACACCGACGCCCCTGGCTTTGGCATTCCGCTGACGCTGATCGTCAGCCTGGCAGTGTTGTCGGCGCTGTTGCTCGGCGGCGTGCTGGGCATGGCGCTGAAGGCGCGCCGACGCGCCCTGGTCAGCGGCGATGCCGGGCTGGTGGGCAGCCTGGTGACGGTGACCCAGGTACGCGCGGACAACCCGTTCTGCGGCTCGGTACAGGCCCAGGGCGAACAGTGGCAGGCGCAGTGCGCGACACCGCTGCAGCCGGGCCAGCACGTGCGGGTGACCGCCCGTCATGGCGTGACGCTGGAAGTCAGCGCCACTGCGCCCACGGCGCAAGGAGAGTAGACGATGTTCATGCAATTCGGATTCAGCGCCGTGCTGGTGCTGCTGGGCATACTGCTGCTCTCGGCCCTGCGCATCCTGCGCGAGTACGAGCGCGGCGTGGTGTTCCAGCTCGGGCGCTTCTGGCAGGTCAAGGGCCCGGGGCTGATCATCCTGATTCCCGGCATCCAGCAGATGGTCCGGGTCGACCTGCGCACCGTGGTGCTCGACGTGCCCTCCCAGGACGTGATCACCCGCGACAACGTCTCGGTCAAGGTCAATGCCGTGCTGTACTTTCGCGTGCTCGACCCGCAGAAGGCGATCATCCAGGTCGAGAACTTCCTCACCGCCACCAGCCAGCTGGCCCAGACCACCCTGCGCGCCGTGCTCGGCAAGCACGAGCTGGACGAACTGCTGGCCGAGCGCGAGCAGTTGAATTCGGATATCCGCGAGGTGCTGGACGCGCAGACCGACGCCTGGGGCATCAAGGTGGCCAACGTCGAGATCAAGCATGTCGACCTCAACGAGTCGATGGTCCGCGCCATCGCCCGCCAGGCCGAGGCCGAGCGCGAACGACGGGCCAAGGTGATCCATGCCGAAGGCGAGCTGCAGGCCTCGGAGAAGCTGATGCAGGCCGCGCAGATGCTGGGCAAGGAGCCGGGGGCGATGCAGCTGCGCTACATGCAGACGCTGGGGTCGATCGCCGGGGACAAGAGCTCGACCATCGTGTTTCCGCTGCCGGTGGATCTGCTCAAGGGGCTGGTGGACAAGCAGCGCTGATGGGGCCTCTGGGAGGCCCCATCACGCGTCAAAGCGGCGCGCGACGCAAGGTAGCGAGGAACGTCGCCGCACCGATGAACAGCCCGGCAAAGGTACGGTTCAGGCGCTTCTGCTGCTTCGGCGTGCGCAGCAGGCGCAGCACCCGCGAAGCCAGCCCGGTATATCCAGCCATCACCAGCATGTCGACACTGATCATGGTCACGGTGATCGCCACATACTGCGGCAACAGCGCCTCGTGCGGGTTGATGAACTGCGGCAGCACCGCCAGCATGAACACCAGCGCCTTGGGGTTGCTGACGTTGACCAGGAAGCCGCGGAACACCAGGCTCAGCGGCTTGCCGATCGGTCGTACGCCGGACTCGTCGCTCATGTCCATCGGCAGGGCTTGCCATTGCTTGTAGGCGAGGTAGACGAGGTAGGCGACGCCGAACCACTTGATGACCTGGAAGGCGGTGGCCGACGCGGCGAGGATGGCGCCAACACCGGCGGCGATGATGGCGATCTGCACGATCAGGCCCAATTGCAGGCCCAGGGCGTTCCAGTAACCACGCCAGAAGCCGTACTGCAGCCCACTGGACATCGAGGCGATTGCCCCGGCGCCCGGCGACAGGCTGATCACCCAGCACGCGGCAAAGAAGGCCAACCACGTTTCCATCGACATCGCACACCTCGCTCTAACAGCTTTTGCAAACCGCTAAGCTAAGGTGTTGGCGAAAAAATAACCAGACAATTCTGCGGCTTCAGTCGGTTTCCATCGCCTCAGGCTTGGCCGCCACGGCGGCTTCAGTGCCACGCCAACGCCGCACGGCCTTCTGGAAGAACTGGCTGTTCGGCACCTGCACCAGCGCTCCACCGGCTTCCGGCGTTTCCATCAGCGTGGTGTACAGCAGGTTGATGGCGATCACCCGGCCTTTCACCCCCGGCTTGTCGAGGGTATCGACCAGCTCGACCACATCGCCAATGCGAAACGGTCCGACGGTGAAGATCAGCACCGCGCACAGCAGGTTGGACAGCACGCTCCAGATGGCGAAGAACGCCACCGCCGCCACCGCGACGAAGCCCGACAATGCCGTCCACAGCACCGTGGCGGACACCCCCATGCGCTCGAGCACGAACAGCAGCGCGCTGCCCATGATCAGCCAGCGCAGGGCGCCGCGCACCGGCACCATCAGCTCGTGCGGCAACGGGTAGCGCTCGCCCAGGCTGCGCAGGCCGCGCGCGACCATGCGCTGCAGGACGAAGGCGGCGATCAGGATCAGCAGGATCTGCAGCCCCAGCCAGAACGAGTCCATCCACTGCCCCGGCAGCAGCGAACGCAGCGCCTCCATCAGGACAGCGCCTCGAGCTCGGCCTGCATGCTTTCCAGCGTTTCCAGGGCTTCCATCCAGGCTTCCTCAAGCTCGCCTTCGCGTTGCTTGAGCTTGGTCTGACGGGCCAGCAAGTCGCGCAGCTCATCCTTGCGCGTGGCCTCGTACAGACCGCTGTCGCCCAACGTCGTCTCGATCTCGGCCAGTTGCTGGTGCACCTGGTTGAGTTCGGCCTCCAGCTTGTCGGCCGCCTTCTTGTGCGGTGCCAACTGCTGACGCAGGGCCGCAGCGGCCTGGCGCTGGGCCTTCTTGTCGGTCTTGTCCGGGTTCGCGGGCGCGCTGCTCACCGGCGCGTTGCGTTGGCGGTACTCGACCAGCCAGCGGCTGTAGTCGTCCAGGTCGCCGTCGAAGGTGTCGACCTTGCCGTCGGCCACCAGCAGGAAGTCGTTGGTGGTGCTCTTGAGCAGGTGACGGTCGTGGGACACCACCACCACGGCACCGGCGAACTCCTGCAGGGCCATGGTCAACGCCAGGCGCATCTCAAGGTCGAGGTGGTTGGTCGGTTCGTCGAGCAGCAGCAGGTTCGGCCGCTCCCAGGCGATCAACGCCAGGGCCAGGCGGGCCTTCTCGCCACCGGAGAAATTCACCACCGGCTCGTCGACACGGTTGCCGTGGAAATCGAAGCCGCCGAGAAAGTCGCGCAGGGTCTGCTCGCGCTCGCCCGGGGCGATGCGCTGTAGGTGCAGCAGCGGACTGGCCTTGTCGTCCAGCGAGTCGAGCTGGTGCTGGGCGAAATAGCCGACGGCGAGGTTCTCGCCGCGCACCAGGCGCCCGGACAGCGGCTGAAGCTCGCCGGCGAGGTTCTTGATCAGGGTCGACTTGCCCGCGCCGTTGGGGCCGAGCAGGCCGATCCGCGCACCCGGCGCCAGTTGCAGCTTGACCTTCTCGAGGATGGCCTTGTCGCCATAGCCCAGGCGGCCTTCGGACAGGTCGAGCAACGGGCTGGAAATCTTCTCCGACTCGCGGAAGACAAAGTCGAACGGCGAATCGACATGGGCCGCCGACAGCTCCTCCATGCGCTCCAGGGCCTTGATCCGGCTCTGTGCCTGGCGGGCCTTGGTGGCCTGGGCCTTGAAGCGGGCGATGTACTTTTCCATGTGCGCGCGCTGCGCCTGCTGCTTCTCGTAGGCCTGCTGCTGCTGCGCCAGGCGTTCGGCGCGGGTGCGCTCGAAGGCGCTGTAGCCGCCCTTGTAGAGATTGAGCTTGCGCTGCTCGACATGCAGCACATGGTCGACCACTGCATCGAGGAAATCACGGTCGTGGGAGATCAGCAGCAGCGTGCCCGGGTAGCCCTTGAGCCACTCTTCCAGCCAGAGGATGGCATCGAGGTCCAGGTGGTTGGTGGGCTCGTCGAGCAGCAGCAGGTCGGACGGGCACATCAGTGCCTGGGCCAGGTTCAGGCGCATTCGCCAGCCACCGGAGAAGTCGCCGACGCGGCGGTCCATCTGCTCGTTGGTAAAGCCCAGGCCGGCCAGCAGCTTGCGCGCGCGGGCATCGGCGGTGTAGCCGTCGGCGCTGTCCAGCTCACTGTGCAGGCGCGCCAGGGCGGTGCCGTCGTGTGCCTGCTCGGCGGCGGCCAGCTCCGCCTGCACCTTGCGCAGGCGGGCGTCGCCGTCGAGCACATAGTCCACGGCGATGCGGTCAAGGGTGTCGACCTCCTGGCGCATGTGGGCGATGCGCCAGTCGCCGGGCAGCAGGCAATCGCCGGCATCGGGCGAAAGCTCACCGCGCAGCAGGGCGAACAGGCTGGATTTACCGGCGCCGTTGGCGCCGATCAGGCCGGCCTTGTGACCGGTGTGCAGGGTCATCTCGGCGCCTTCTAGCAGGCGCTGGGGACCACGCTGTAAAGTGAGGTTCGATAGTCTGATCATGATGGTCGCGGAGTCTACCAGCTTCGTCGATCACTGGCGCGAGTGAAACCATGCACACCGACCTGTGGAATCACGCCCTGGCCTTGTATGCCCGGCCAGGCGTCGAAGCCGCCAGCCTGACCCTCCAGGAACTGGGCGGCGATGTCTGCCTGCTGCTCTGCGGCACCTGGCTGCAGACCCGCGGCGTGGCCGCCGATGAACAAAGGATTACCGCCTTGAAGGCCCTTGCCGGCCCCTGGCAACGCGACGTGGTGACGCCGCTACGCATGCTACGCCGGCAATGGCGCGAGCAGGCGCTGGCCGACCCGCGACTGAGCGTGATGCGTGAGCAGGTGAAGGCGCTGGAGTTACAGGCTGAACGCACCTTGTTGGAGCGCCTGGAGGCGTTGGCGCACGAGTGGCCTGCGCAAGCGGGCGCCGCGCAGGACTGGCTGACCCGGCTGGCGCCGGACCAGGCCCGGGACCACGACGCGCTGCATCAACTGCGCGCCGCGGCCCGTGAGCTTCAGGACGCCGAAGTCGACGACTGAGCCGGTGTGGCGGTTGCCGCAGGCGTGGCCGCGCTGTTCGCAGGCGCCGGGGTGGTGCTGGCGGTCGGCGTGGCTGGCTGGTTTTCGGCTGGTTTGCTGGCTACAGGCTTGGCCGGAGCCTTGGCAGCGGCCGGTTTGGCTGCTGTCTTGGCTGCAGGTTTGGCGGCGGGCTTGGCCGCTGCTGGCTTGGCCGGGGCCTTGGCGGCAGCAGACTTGGCCGCTGATTTGGCTGCTGGTTTCGCTGCAGCGGTCTTTGCCGGTGCCTTGGCAGCAGCTGGTTTAGCCGCTGGCTTGGCAGCAGGTTTCGCGGCGGCGGTCTTCGCCGGGGCCTTGGCGGTAGCAGGCTTGGCCGCTGGCTTGGCGGCAGGTTTCGCGGCTGCAGTCTTCGCCGGGGCCTTGGCGGCAGCCGGTTTGGCCGCTGGCTTGGCGGCAGGTTTTGCGGCTGCAGTCTTCGCCGGGGCCTTGGCAGCAGCCGGTTTGGCCGCTGGCTTGGCGGCAGGTTTTGCGGCTGCAGTCCTCGCCGGTGCCTTGGCGGCAGCCGGTTTGGCCGCTGGCTTGGCGGCAGGTTTAGCGGCAGCAGTCCTCGCCGGTGCCTTGGCGGCAGCAGGCTTGGCCGCTGGTTTGGCTGCAGCTTTCGCGGCGGCTTTCGGTGCCGCAGTACGCGAGTCCAAGGCCTTGGCGGCGGCCTCACGCACCTTGCCGACACCCTGGGCCAGCTTCAGGCTTTCCTGGGCATCGCGCTTGAGTTGCTGGATATAAGTACGGGTTTGCGCTTGGCGATCCTTGAGCGAATCGAGCAAGTCCTCAAGTTCTCCGGCGACTTTTTGCGCCTTGCCCTGAGCCTTGGCTTTACCGGCCTTGGCGGCGTCCTGCAACTTCAAACGAGCGTTGTGCAGTTTCTCTTGGGCCTTGCCACGTTGTTTTTCCAACTTGGCCAACAGTTTCTCGGCATCCGCCAGCGCTTGGGAGCAGGCATCTTCCAAATGTTCGAGCAAGCTACCGGAAAGTTGCTGGAGCAGGTGCAACGGCGTACTGACTGCTTTCTTCTTGGCCGACATGGTTTACCTCCTGGCTGACGAGAGTGCGGCTCATACTATGCTTCTGCTGCTACCGCCGCTAGGGCATGTTGACAGTCTCAGTAGCGCCGCGTTGCATGCCTGGGCAAAGTTGTTGTCTTGCAGCTGGAAACAAGTGTAGTTGCCCATTAGTGCACTGCCGATATTTACACATCTTCGCCCAATAACGCTGGCATACTTTGCGCTCTTTGCCGCAGGAACCGTTCATGCCTCGTTATCTGACTCTGGGCCTGTGCCTGGTGATGCCACTCGCCCTGGCCAACGCCGAAACCGCCCCCGCCAACGACAGCGACCTGGCCTACAGCCTCGGTGCCAGCCTGGGCGAGCGCCTGCGCCAGGAAGTCCCCGGCCTGCAGCTCGACGCCCTGGTCGAAGGCCTGCGCCAGGCCTATCAGGGCCAGCCGCCCCGCATTGCCAAGTCACGCATGCAGGCCATCCTCGAACAGCACGAGACGCAAGCCAACGCCGCCGCCGAACAGGCCCAGGTGGACAAGCTGGTGGAAGCGGAAAAACGCTTCATCGCCGGCGAACGGGCCAAGGCCGGGGTACGCGAACTGCCTGAGGGCATCCTCTACAGCGAGCTGGCCAGCGGCAGCGGCGCACAACCCAAGGCCAGCGGTCGCGTGCAGGTGCGCTATGTAGGGAAATTGCCGGATGGCACGGTGTTCGACCAGAACCTGCAACCGCAATGGTTCAAGCTGGACTCGGTGATCGAGGGCTGGCAGGTGGCGCTGCCACGCATGAAGGCGGGGGCGAAATGGCGCCTGGTGATCCCGTCGGCGCAAGCCTACGGCGCCGACGGTGCGGGTGACCTGATCGCACCCTATACCCCACTGGTGTTCGAGATCGAACTGCTGGACGTGGCCGACTGAATCAGGCCTGCACCGCGTCCTCTTGCTTGTGGGCGTTGTGCAGCACTTCGATCAGGCAGTCTTCCAGCTCGAAACGCTCGTGCAACAGGCTTCCGAGCTTGCCCAGCTTTTCCGCGAAGCGTTCGGTGTCGGTGCATTCGCCCTTGGCGCAGTGGTCGTTGAAGGCCAGGGCGATCTGGGTGATGTCGTTGATCCGCGGGTTGATTTCCTCGGCCAGCTCCAGCGCACGCTCGTCGCCAAAAGCCTTGGCCTCGCTGATGAGCTGTTCGCACACCTCGAAGTGCCACGCCGAGACGTAGTCGACGAGGACCTCGCAGAATCCGCCGTTGTGGTGCTTGTCGGCAAAGGCCGGCTTGGCATCGCGCAACGCGCGGAAGGCCTGCACCAGTTCCTGGCGCTCCTCCAGCCAACGATCGATCAGCTTGTGAACACCGCCCCAGCGTTCCTGGGCGTTCTGGCAACTATCGAGCATGGCGATCTCTTCCCTTCTGGGTAGATGCCGCTGCACCTCGCGACACAACACCGTGGCACAAAGGTGACGTCAGCAAACGGCATCGAGCAGTTGTATTTTCGGTAAGCGTGCTGCGAGATTATTCCCGCGCGACCTGCCCTTCAAGGTACGCAGCAGACAAAGTTCATACAAGCGTTTAATCCCGTTGCCGGCCACCGCTGGTCGCGCAATGCCCGGTGCATTGCCGTGGATCAACCCGCCGCGTCCTGGCGCAATCGATACAGCACCAGCCACGACAACGGCACCGCCGCCAGCAACAGGAAGGCCAGCAGGCTCCATTCCGGCAGGGTCAGATCGAGGAAGCTCCAGTTGACCGACACGCAGTCCGGGCTGCCCAGCAGGAACGCCTGCAGAATCTCGCTCCACGGGCGTTCGACCAGGTGCGCCAGGGGCAGGTGGCAACCGCTGACCGGCAGCGGCTCGGCCTGCAGCCAGACATGCCGCCCCGCCAGCAAGGCGCCAGCCGACGCGAACAGCAGCGCCAGCCGGGCATGCCAGCGGCGGGCGCCGGTGTGTAGCGTGGCGACCAGGCAGGTCAGCGCAAAACAGCCCAGCATCAGGCGCTGGCTGAAACACAACGCGCAGGGATCCAGGCCAACCACGTTCTCGAGACGGAACGACGCAACCAGCACCACTACGGCGGCCAGGAAGGCGGGAAGGAACGAGCTGCGCAAGCAGGCCAGCGACATGGGTAGATGTGATCCGAAAATGAAGGAAGTGGTTTGAAACGGTAGAGGAAAGGAGCGCTTTGTATCAAGGCGCTACAGTGCAGACAAGTCGCTGAATGGCTAGAGAATCATTTTTGTGGAGCGTGGGAATATTCCGACGCGAAGGAAGGAAGATTCAACGCCCTCCCCGCAGAGGGCGCGTCTTGAGTCATCGCTCATCAGAAAATGCAACACGCCGCTGGCAAAACATCGCACCTGCACCGGCAGGCATGCCCGCGATGCGCAACAGTACGTCACGTGGCCACTGAGCCCTCAGGCCCGAACACCCTCCGGCAGCGGCAACGCCAGCAGGCGCTCATCCAGCAGCCCCAGGCCCTCCTGGAACAGCTGATTGCTGCGCTCGGTCTCACCAAGCCCGGCCAGCAAGCGTGCCAGCTCGGCGCAGGTTTCCGGATTGCGCTCCATGCGCAGACTGCTCTCCAGATAATCACGCGCCTTGCCCCACAAGCGGTTCTGCAGGCTCAGCCGGCCGAGGGTGAGCAGCAGGCTCGGGTCCTGCGGATGCTCCTTCAGCCAGCCTTCGGCCGTCTGCAACTGGCGCGCCGGATCGTCGCCGCGCACCAGCCCGTACAGGCGTGCCAGGTGGCTTTCGTAGCCGCGCTTGAGCGCGCCGCGAAGCACCTGCTCGGCCTCGCCCTGGGCACCGACCTGACGCAGCTGTTCGGCATAGGCAGACACCAGTTGCGGCTCTTGACGCTGAGCATTGGTCAGCTGTTGCCAGGCGCGCTCGAGCGCCTGGCGCGCCGTCTGCGGATCCTCGCCACGGGTCGCCGCCAGGCCCAGGTTCTGGCCCCAGGCGCGCTGCTCCAGGTCGGCAAGCTCCGCCGCGGGCAGCACCTTGTGCTTGCGCAAGTCCGGCAGCAGGCGGATCAACGCCGGCCAGTCACCGCGCTCCAAGTGCAGGCGCTGCAGCAGGCGCAACACCTGGGCATTGTGCGGGTGACGCTCCTGCATCGCCTGCAGGGCCTCCAGCGCACCCTCGCTCTCGCCCCGGTCCATCTGCAACTGGGCATGGGTCAGGGCAACGGCGAGCTCCGCCTGGGGCTGGCGCTCCAGGGCACGTTCGAGCAGGTTGTCACGCTCCTCCACCCGTCCCAGTTCGTTGGCGGCGCGAGCGGCACCGAGGTAGTAGAGCAGTGGCTGGCGGTCGGACTCGGCGGCACGCTGCAAGTGGCGCTGGGCACTCGCCCAGCGCCCCTCGGCCAGGTCCAGCTGGCCTTGTTCGACGGCGATGCGGGTACGGCGGCTGCGGTTGCGCCGCGACCACGGGTTGACCACCCCGGACGAGGTCAGCACCAGGCCGACCAGGTAACGCAGCAGCAACAGCAGCACGATGATGCCAACCAGCGCGCCGAGCGCCGCCCACAGCCCGGACTGATAGCGGAAGCCGCCGTAGGCGATCAGCACGTAGCCGCTATGCTTGGCAATCGCGATGCCCAGCGCCGCGGCAACGACGATCGCCAGCACCGCCAGCAGGTACACTCGCTTCATGGCTTGGCCCCCTCGGCGGCGGCCGGTAGGTGGCGACGCTGGATGTAGGCCTGCACCGCGGCCAGGCTCTCGCTCAGGTCAGGCGTGACCACCGACACCGGCTGTTCGGCCAGCTGGTTGAAGCTGTCGAGCATCGCCTTGCTTTGCGGGTTGTCCGGGTTGAAGTTGGCCAGCAACACGCTGCGCGCGTCGTCCAGGGCCTGGGCATAGACCTTGGCCTCGCCGTTGAGCGCCGCCCATTGCGCCTGATCGATGGTCAGGCTCAGGGCCAGGCGCAGCTGGTTGAGCGACTGCCCGGACAGCAGCGGGCGGACGTTGTCGTCGGCATTGAACTCGATCTGGAAGTACTTGGAGATCTCCGCCCACCACTGCGACCAGCGGCTGGCGCCGTCGCCATCGGCGGTCAGCGCGCCCATGGCGTCGGCTTTGCTGTCGAACTCCGGCGACTGGGCGCTGAGCTGCTGCACCAGCTCACGCTGCGCGGCGAGCTTGAGGAACAGCCCAGTGCGATCCGGCTGCTCGGTGCTGGACAGCGTCGCCAGGCTGCGGGCCAGTTGCTCGCGGGCGGCGAAGGCGCCCGGGTCGCTCTGCTCGCGGAGGATCTCATCGGCACCTTCGACCAGCGCCTTGGCGCTGGTGATGTCCTGCAGCGCCGACAGGCGCAGGGTGGCGAGGCGCAACAGGTGCTCAGCCTCGGCCAGGCGCCACTCCTTGCGGCTTTCGCCGAGCACGGTTTCCAGGCGCTGGCTCAGGCGCTGCTGGTCGCCCTGCAATTGCGCCACAAGGCGCCGGCGGTCTTCCAGCTCACTGGCTGCCGGCAAGCTGGCCAGCTGCGCGCTGAGCTGCTGCTCGCGCTGCTGCAGCGCGTCGGCGCGTTGATTGAGGGCTTGCAGGTGTTCGCCCTGGCCTTGCTCGCTGCCTTGCAGCTGACGGACCTGCCAGACGCTCCAGCCGCCGACCGCGACGCCGGCGGCGCCCAGCAGCAGGGCCAGCAGCGCCAGGCCGTTGCCGGAGCGTCGGGCGGGCTTGGCGGTGGCGGATTGCGGCGCCTCGGGCGCCGCGGGCTGTTCAGTGTTGGACAAGACAGTTTCGCTCACGTATCCATCCTTTGCATGGTGGCGCATAGCTCTCTAGCTTAGCGCCTTAAGGGGCAGGCACAGCGGTTCGCTGCACGGCTGCCAGCAAGGCCGCGGCGCTGGCGCCACGGCAATCCACAATGTCTTTCGCCCCGAGCGCTCGGGCCTGCTCGGCCACCCGGGGGCTGGGCACGAACAGCGGCAAGCGGGAAAACCGCGGCCAATCCGCACCCGCCAGTCGCTGCAAGTGTTCCAGACCCTGCCCACTGCTGACCACCAAGCCATTGAGGCGTTCCCCATCGATGCGCTGGGCGAGGGTCGTGGCAGGGTAGTGCGGCAGGCAGCGGCGATACAATTCCAGATAATCGACACTAGCACCTTGCTCGGCAAGACGCTCGGCCAGCAGTTCACGACCTCCGACGCCGCGCACGATAAGGACGCGGGGTGCCGACACGGCGATAGCCTCGCGCAGGGCGGGCAATGCGAGCAAGGCTTCGCTGTTGTCGCCGACAGCCGGGAAGGCCACCTGCAACCGGCGCTCCTGAAGGATCCGCGCGGTTGCCTCGCCCACCGTGAACCAGCCGGCGAACGGCGGCGTCACTCCCGCTTGGGCGAGTTGCTCCAGCAGCAGGCGGGCCGCCGGTTTGCTGACCACGATGATGGCGTGGGCCTCGGCGATCGCCCGCAGGCGCTGCAACTGCTCAGGGGCCGGCGCGATCGCCTCGATCACCAGCAACGGCAGGCTGGCGCTGGCGATGCCCGCGTCGGCCAGGGTCTGCGCCAGCGCCGCACAGTCCTCTTCAGGGCGGGTCAGCAGCAGGCGCCAGGGGCTCACGGGTGGCCGGCCTCGCCGTAGACTTCCTTGAGGATCGCCTCGGCCCCCTGCCCGAGCAGGTCTTCAGCGACCTGCACACCCAGGCGCTCGGCATCGGCACGCGGCGCCCGGGCCTCGGCCACCAGCAAGGTGCCGCCGGAGGGCTGGCCAACCAGGCCGCGCAGCCACAGCTGCTCGCCTTCGAGCACCGCGTAGCAGGCGATCGGCACCTGGCAGCCGCCATTGAGGCGCTTGTTCAGGGCGCGCTCGGCCACCACCCGATCGGCGGTGTCGGCATGGTGCAACGGCGCCAGCAAGGCATGGATCTGGGCGTCGGCGCTGCGGCATTCGATGCCCACCGCGCCCTGGCCGCCCGCCGGCAGGCTGTCATCGACGCTGATGGAGGCAGTGATGCGGTCCTCGAAGCCGAGGCGAATCAGGCCGGCGGCGGCGAGGATGATGGCGTCGTACTCGCCGGCATCGAGCTTGGCCAGGCGGGTGTTGACGTTGCCGCGCAGGAAACGGATCTCGAGGTCGGGCCGGCGCGCCAGCAACTGGGCCTGGCGGCGCAGGCTGGAAGTGCCAACGATGCTGCCGGCCGGCAAGGCCTCGAGGCTGGCGAAGGTGTTGGAAACGAAGGCGTCGCGCGGGTCTTCACGCTCGCAGATGCAGTACAGGCCCAGGCCCTCGGGGAAGTCCATGGGGACGTCCTTCATCGAGTGCACGGCGATGTCGGCCTCGTTGTCGAGCAGGGCGGTTTCCAGCTCCTTGACGAACAGGCCCTTGCCGCCGATCTTCGCCAGCGGCGCGTCGAGCAGCTTGTCGCCGCGGCTGACCATCGGCACCAGGGTCACCAGAAGACCAGGATGCGCCTGCTCCAGGCGGGCTTTGACGTATTCGGCCTGCCACAGGGCCAAGGCACTTTTACGGGTGGCAATGCGGATTTCGCGAGTGGACATGAAGCGCACCGATCCAGAGAAATGCGGTCGATGATAACAGCTCCTCTGGGTGTGCCCGCAGATTCAGATCAGCAAAGCGCCACGCGGGAGCGGGCATGACCCGCGATTGCGATGGCGGGCAACACCTCATCGCGGGGCAAGCCCGCTCCCACGCTACGAACAGGTACTCAGTGCAAGGACTGCATCATCTTGCGCACCCCCGCCACATGGCGGCGGCTGACGGTCAAGGCGTCGCCGTCCAGGCCCTTGAGATAGAGCTGAAAATGCCCCAACGGCGTGCGCTGCAGGCGCTCAATGCGCTCACGGGCAACCAGCGCGTTGCGGTGGATGCGCACGAAACGCTCGCCAAACTCGTCCTCCAGGGCCTTGAGCGGCTCGTCAAGCAGCACTTCGCCCGCCTCATGGCGCAGGGTGACGTACTTGTGGTCGGCGATGAAGTAGATGACCTGGGGAATGGGGATCAACTCGATGCCTTTGCGGGTACGGGCACTGATATGGCTGCGCGGGCCACCACCGGCATCGCTGGCGGGGCGGGTCAGCGCGGCCAGTTGGGCCCGGTTGGGTTTTTCTGCCCGGCGCAGGGCGTCGCGCAGGGCCTGCGGCTGGATGGGCTTGTCGACATGGCTCAGGGTGCTGTCCCTGAAAGCTTCGCTGCCGTACTCATCGTCGCCGGTGCAGAACACCACCGCCGGCGGCGACTCGCGTTCGCACAGCCGGGCGGCGACCTGCAGGCCATCGAGGCCCGGCATGCCGATATCCAGCAGCACCACATCGGGCTTGAGGCTTTCGATCAGGGTCAGGGCCTCCTCGCCGTTGGTGGCGCTGGGCTCCATCACGGTGTACCCCTCCAGCTCGCCAAGCAGCCGGCTCAGGCGCTCGCGGGCCAGGGGTTCATCATCAACGATCAGGACATTCATAATTGCGCTGGATTCCTGAGTGAGTCTCGCACGGGTATAGCGTAGACAAGTGTGGGGCGACCGAAACGCGGTCACGCTACAGACCGGTGCGAAGGCCAAAGATTCACTGGTCTGGCAGATTCACCGCCAGTCCTTTGTCCAACTGTAGACGCTCCGTGGAACACTGCCGTTCAATCGTTGAATATGCCGCACCCCCTTGTAACGGGACGATTCTCGCGACCAGCGCCCTGCGGCGGCGGGCGCAACCCTGCTATGATCGGCGCACTTTTTCCGTTCACGCCTTCAACGAGTGAATCCATGAGCACCGACAAGACCAATCAGTCCTGGGGCGGCCGCTTCAGTGAGCCCGTCGACGCCTTCGTCGCCCGCTTCACCGCCTCGGTCGATTTCGACAAGCGCCTGTACCGCCACGACATCATGGGTTCGATCGCCCACGCCACCATGCTGGCGCAGGTCGGCGTCCTCACCGATGCCGAGCGCGACACCATCATCGATGGCCTGAAGACCATCCAGGGCGAAATCGAGGCCGGCTCCTTCGACTGGCGCGTCGACCTCGAAGACGTGCACATGAACATCGAAGCGCGCCTGACCGACCGCATCGGTATCACCGGCAAGAAGCTGCACACCGGCCGCAGCCGCAACGACCAGGTGGCCACCGACATCCGCCTGTGGCTGCGCGACGAGATCGACCTGATCCTGGCCGAGATCACCCGCCTGCAGCAGGGCTTGCTGGAGCAGGCCGAGCGCGAGGCCGAGACCATCATGCCCGGCTTCACCCACCTGCAGACCGCGCAGCCGGTGACCTTCGGCCACCACCTGCTGGCCTGGTTCGAGATGCTCAGCCGTGACTACGAGCGCCTGGTGGACTGCCGCAAGCGCGCCAACCGCATGCCCCTGGGCAGCGCCGCCCTGGCCGGCACCACCTACCCGATCGACCGCGAACTGACCTGCAAGCTGCTGGGCTTCGAGGCCGTGGGCGGCAACTCGCTGGACAGCGTCTCGGACCGCGACTTCGCCATCGAATTCTGCTCGGCGGCGAGCATCGCGATGATGCACCTGTCGCGCTTCTCCGAAGAGCTGGTGCTGTGGACTAGCGCCCAGTTCCAGTTCGTCGACCTGCCTGATCGTTTCTGCACCGGCAGCTCGATCATGCCGCAGAAGAAGAACCCAGACGTGCCGGAGCTGGTGCGCGGCAAGAGCGGCCGCGTGTTCGGCGCCCTGACCGGCCTGCTGACCCTGATGAAAGGCCAGCCGCTGGCCTACAACAAGGACAACCAGGAAGATAAAGAGCCGCTGTTCGACGCCGCCGACACCCTGCGCGACTCACTGCGTGCCTTTGCCGACATGATCCCGGCGATCAAGCCCAAGCACGCGATCATGCGCGAAGCGGCCCTGCGCGGCTTCTCCACCGCCACGGACCTGGCCGACTACCTGGTGCGCCGCGGCCTGCCGTTCCGTGATTGCCACGAGATCGTCGGCCATGCGGTGAAGTACGGTGTCGATACCGGCAAGGACCTGGCCGAGATGAGCCTGGACGAACTGCGCCAGTTCAGCGACCAGATCGAGCAGGACGTGTTTGCAGTGCTGACCCTGGAAGGTTCGGTCAACGCCCGCAACCACATCGGCGGCACCGCGCCGGCCCAGGTGCGCGCGGCCGTCGCGCGCGGCAAGGCCTTGCTGGCTTCTCGCTAAGCAGTCAGGGGCCGCTTTGCGGCCCTTTCGCCGGCAAGCCGGCTCCCACTCCGATCACACAGCCCTCAGCGCTTCGCTGTATCCGTGGGAGCCGGCTTGCCAGCAAAAGGCCCCGACGCCAGTCAGCGCTTGCTCTTGATCATTTCCAGGAACGCCGGCATCGCCGCGTCCTTGTCCGCCACGATCCGCGCCATGTGTGGGTGCTCGCCCAGCAACTGCAACAGCGCCTTCGCTTGCGGGAAATCCGCCAGGAAGTCGATACTGAGCACCTTCTTGCCCACCGCGCAGGCCAGGTCTACCGAGAAGCAGAACATCAGGTCGGCGATGGTCAGTTGCTCACCGGCCACGTATGGCTGGAACCGCCCGTTGCGCTTGAGGGTGGCGAAGCCCGCCAGCAGGTCCGCCCGCGCCCGCTCCTTGATCAGCGGCTCCACCGCCGTGCCGAAGAACGCCTCGGCGTAGCAGGTACGCGCCGGCAGCTCGATATACAGCTCGATTTCCCGCAGCAGCTCGCGCACCTTGGCCTGCCCGAAGGCATCGGCCGGCAGCAGCGCCTTGCCCGGCTGGGTCTGTTCGATGTAGTCGAGGATGACCCCGGTTTCGCTGATGAAACCGTGCTCGGTCTCCAGCACCGGCACCTTGCCGCGAGGGCTGACGGCCAGGGCTTGAGGCAACTGACCACCGAAGAACGGTACCTCCTCGAAGGGCACGCCCTTCTCCAGCAAGGCCAGCTTGACCATGTTGTAGTAGTTGCTGACTGCGAATCCATGAAGCTTGAGCATTGAGACAGCCTCCAAGGCCGTATGGGGTTGGCCCGGCTGTTATAGCCCCCTGCCCGGCCCTTGACCAGTGGCATGCTCGGCGTTGATGGCCGGGCATTGCCAACCCAGACATGGCACACTATGCGCTTCACCACAGGAGTACCGCCATGAGCGAGCACGACGAGATCGACGGCAACGACGAAGAAGCCTTCACCGAGGCTACCCTCACCCAGGCCATCGAGAACCAGATCGAAAGCGGCGAACCCGCGGCGGCCAAGGCCACCTTCAACAAGCTGACCCTGGTCGGCTACGAGCGCGAGGACATCCTCAATCTCATGGCCCATGTGCTGGCCATCGAAATCGACGCCATGCTCGACGAAGACCGTCCGTTCAACACCGAATGGTATGAAACCGCCCTGCGGGCCCTGCCGGAGCTGCCACCTGAGGCGGATCAAGGCGACATCGAATAAGCCTGACTACACTCCTGACTTCCATCCTTGTCTCGAAGTCAGGAGTTGCCCATGCCTTTTACCCCCGAACTGATCGCCGAACTGGAAGTCCTTTCTCAGTTCAACCTGGATAACCACCAGGAAGGCATCAAGGTTAGCAGCGACGCCTCCCCCGCCCTGGTCGCCGCTGCCAAGCGCTTGCATGACAAAGGGCTCACCGACCAACCCGATGGCGGTTACCTCACCAGCCTTGGTAACGATGCTGCTGAGAGCGTCCGGCTTTTGCTGACCATCCTCAAATCAAAATCCGCCCAGCCGGCCTGAACCCCTGCTCCCGCTCCTGCAGCTCGGCAGACCTGCAGGAGCGGGCTTACCGTCGATGGCTTGCACGGGCGCTGCAAATCTGACGTCAAAAACCCAGCAACCCCTTATCCGAGCGCCCCACTCAGGCTAAACTCGCCAGTGCTCCCCCGGCCTGCCTGAGTGCGCAATGTACCACCCCCATGAAATCCGCCCCGATCTCGACCAAGGCATCGACCGCAAGGAGCTGTCCAAGCTGCGCGCGCGCTTCCTGAAGATCAACCAGGGCCGCCTGGCACGGGCCATGGAAGGGCTGTCCACGCGCCAGCAACTGGTCCTCACCCTGTTGCCGCTGTTCTTCCACGTCAATCACCCGCTGTTGCCGGGCTATGTGTCGGGCACCACCCCCGCCGGCGTATCCGGCTTCGAGCCCGACAGCGACCTGCTGGCCGAGGCCCAGCGCCTGACCCGCTCGTTCACCTACAAACCGCGCCACGGCAAGCCGCAGCAACCAATCCACGGCCTGTTCCTGATGGGCAGCCTGGGCACCCTGGCTCAGGCCGAGCAGAGTGACATGGACCTTTGGGTCTGCCACGCCCCCGACCTGGACGAGCAGGCCCTGGCCGACCTGCGCCGCAAATGCCAGCTGCTCGAAGCCTGGGCCGCCAGCCAGGGCGCCGAGGCGCACCTGTTCCTGATCGAGCCACGCGGCTTCGTCCGGGGCGAGCGCGACAGCCAGCTCAGCTCCGACGACTGCGGCACCACCCAGCACTACCTGCTGCTCGACGAGTTCTACCGCACCGCCATCTGGCTGGCCGGGCGTACGCCGCTGTGGTGGCTGGTGCCGGTGTACCAGGAGCATAACTACCGCGACTTTACCCAGACCCTGCTGGCCAAGCGCTTCATCCGCATCACCGACGCCCTGGACCTCGGCAACCTGGCGCACATACCGCCTGGCGAGTATGTCGGTGCCGGGCTGTGGCAGCTGTTCAAGGGCATCGACTCGCCCTACAAATCGCTGCTCAAGCTGCTGCTCACCGAGGCCTACGCCAGCGAACACCCGCAGGTGCGCTGCCTGAGCCTGGACTACAAGCAGGCCGTGTTCGCCAACCAGCTGGACCTGGACGAGCTCGACCCCTACGTCATGGTCTACCGGCGCATCGAACGCTACCTGCTTCAGCGTGGCGAATCGGCGCGCCTGGAGCTGGTGCGGCGCAGCCTGTACCTGAAAGTGAACAAGAAGCTAAGCGACCTGGGCCGCACCCGCAGCGGCGGCTGGCAGCGCCAGCTGCTCGGGCGCCTGACCGAGGAATGGGGCTGGGACGAGCGCCAGCTGGCGTTGCTCGACAGCCGCAGCCAGTGGAAAGTGCGCCAGGTGGCGGTCGAGCGCCGCGAGCTGGTGGCCGAGCTGAACCACAGCTACCGCTTCCTGACCCAGTTCGCCCGCCAGCAGAACGCCAACAGCCGCGCCGACCAGCGCGACCTCAACGTCCTCGGCCGGCGCCTGTACGCCGCCTTCGAGCGACGGGCCGGCAAGATCGAGGTGATCAACCCGGGCATCGCCCCGGACCTGGCCGAAGACACCCTGACCCTGGTGCACTCGCCCAACCGCAAGGAGCCGGGCACCCACCACTGGGGCCTGTACAACGGCAACCTCGGCGTGCACGAGTGGGAGCACTTCAGCCCGATCAAGCGCTGCCGCGAACTGCTCGAGCTGCTCACCTGGGCCCATCGCAACGGCGTGATCGACAGCGGCACACGCCTGGCCCTGCACCCTGGCGCCAGCGACCTGAGCGAGTTCGAGCTGTTCAACCTGATCGGCAGCCTGCAACAGAGCATCCCCCTGCCCCTGGAAACGGTCAGCGAGGTGCGCCTGCTGCAACCGAGCGTGGCCGACGAGATCCTGCTGCTGGTGAATGTCGGGGTCGATCCGCTGCGCCATCACCGCGACCTGAACATCCTGATGACCACCGAGCGCACCGACTCGCTGAGCTACGCCGGGGTGCGCGAGAACCTGGTGCTGACCCTCGACCAGATCACCCTCAACAGCTGGAACGAGGTCCTGGTGCAGCGCTACGATGGCGAGCATGCGCTGGTGCGCTGCCTGCGCGACTTCCTCAACAGCCTGGGCCTGCGCAGCCACCGCCCGCGGGTGCGGGTGCGCTGCTACTGCCACAACCGCGCCCAGGCTATCAGCCAACGGGTCGAGGACATCTTCGACACCGTGCAGCTGCTGCTCGACCAGGGCCTGAATCACCGCTACCTGCTGCAGGTGGCCCAGCACACCCACATCCTCGACCTGCAGCCCGGGCAGATCACCCTGGCCAGCCTCGCCGACCACGACGCGGTGCTGGCGGCCCTCGGCGAGGAGCGCAGCCGCTACAGCCCGCTGCACCTGGACGCCCATGCCCTGCAGGACCATGACCTGCCGCTGGTCCTGGCCCAGGGCCGCCCCGGCTGTATCCAGGTGTTCTACCGGCTGTTCGAAGGCTGGGCCGACCTGTATGTGCTCGACGAGCACAACGCGCTCTGGCAGCAACGGCTGCCGCTGCAGGACGAGCAGCACCTGCTGCTGCCGCTGCAACGCTTCCTGCAATCGATGCTGATGCGCCGCGATGCCCAACTGCCCCTGGACAGCCTGCCGCTGGCGTCGCTGGATATCCTCTACTACCAGTTGCTGCCATCCGGCCTCGGCAAGGCACGCAGCCTGGAGCCGCGACAGACGCCAATGGACAGCCAGAACCAGGCCTACTACGAGGTCCAGGCGATCCTCCAGGCGGGTACCGGCGACGGGGTGCATGTCACGCTCTACTGCGACCAGCAGGAGTTTTCCGAACTGGAGCATGGCGACCAGCTGTATGCCGTGGTCGCCCGGCAGATCCTGGGCCAGCGGCGCAGCAGCGGCCGTTACCGCTGCTACATCACCGACCTCGACCTGTCCGAGCTGCTGGAGGACGAGCAGGGGTCCACCAGCCTGTACCTGCGCTACAAGCGCGAGCTGGAGCAGGCGCTCAACGATGGGCTGGAACAGTTGCAGGCGCGGCTGGAGCCCTGACTCTCTCGGCGTTGACGGGCCGCTCCTACAGGGGAATGCGCAGTATCAGAGATCGAAATCCCCTGCCGCCTCCGGCTGGTACTCGACCGCCAGCAGCTCCAGCTTGAGGGTCTTGCCGCCCGGCGCCGGCCAGTCGATCTGGTCGCCCACCGACAGGCCGAGCAGGGCGCAGCCGATCGGCGCAAGAATCGATACGTTGCCCTCGGGGCCGGCATCCTTCGGGTACACCAGGGTCAGGTGGTAATCCTTGCCGCTGGCACTCTCTCGGCAGTGCACCCGCGAATTCATGGTCACCACGCCGGCCGGCACCTCTTCATGCCCGACCACCTGCTCGGCACGGTCCAGCTCGTCCTGCAGGGCGAGCACACCTGGGGTGCTTTCATCGAGGTCGTCGAGCAGGCGCTCGAGACGCTGCACGTCCAAGCGGGTGAGGATGAGGGAAGGCTTGGTGCTCATGATCCAGTCAGACTCCTTTGAACAGGCAATTTTCAACAGGCAGATAAAGCAAAACCCCGCCCAAGGGCGGGGTTTGCAAAATACTGTGGCGTCATCGACGCAGACCCTGACACTACCACAGCGGGGCAAATACTCAAGCCCACACCTTCGTTGTGCCTATGCCGGTGCTCGCGATTTCAGGGCCAGCGCCTCGCGGCAGATCTGCCGGCGCCGCTCGTCATCGGCCGAGCGCCACTCGCGGATATGCTCGACATGGCGGTGACAGCCGGTGCAGACCTTGTGCTCATCCAGCCGACATATGCTGATACAAGGTGATGGCACCGCCGGGCTCACGTTGCTGTAGAGCGGCTTGGGTGGCCGGGGCAGGTCGCTCATCTCAGATCTCGTCAAAGTCCAGCTTCTCGCCGGCGCGTTCCCAGACGATGCGCTCGAGCATCTCGCCCAGCAGTTCTTCGCTCTTCTCACAGACCCATTTGCCGCTCTCTTCGTCGTAGTCGAAGTGGAAGCCGCCGGACTTGTCCGCCAGCCACAGCTGGCGCAGCGGCTCCTGGCGGCTGAAGATCAGCTGGCTGCCGTTGTCGAACTTGACGGTGAGAACGCCGGCGGAGTTCTCCATGTCCAGGTCCATGCCGCTTTCATCGAACAGGTCTTCCAGGGCCTGTTGGGTCGCATCGACCAGGTCGTGGAAACGCGCTTCGCTCAAACTCATTGCAGGGACCTCGAAAAATGGCTGTACACACGCAAGCCGGGCACGATAAGGGCGAACGCCTCAAGCTACAAGCTAATCGCGGTAAGAAAAAGCCGCATGTCCTTCGGTCGCCCATGCCCGCCGAGCGGGGCTGACCCTTGCATAGGCAATCAGGTGGGCGCTCGGTATACTCGGGCGCAATACTGCATATTTCCAAGGATTTCACCCATGAAACGCCTGATTTCCTCCCTCGCGGCGCTGGTCGCGGTTGCCTGCCTCGTTTCGGCCTGCGGTCAGAAAGGCCCCCTGTACCTGCCTGAAGACGGCAAGGACGGCAAAGGCCCGCGCAAATCGCACCAGCATGCCAAGCCTGTCCAGCCGCAACCGGTGCTGGTGCAGCCGCAAGAGCAGCCAGAAGAGTCGCCCGCGCAGTAAGGAAATCCCATGGACGCATTCAACTACCGCGGCGGCGAGCTGTTCGCGGAAGGGGTGGCCCTGACGGCGATCGCCGAACGCTTCGGCACGCCCACCTACGTGTACTCGCGCGCCCATATCGAGGCCCAGTACCGCAGCTATACCGACGCCCTGCAAGGGGTCGAGCACTTGGTCTGCTTCGCGGTCAAGGCCAACTCCAACCTGGGCGTGCTGAACCTGCTGGCGCGCCTCGGCGCAGGCTTCGACATCGTCTCCGGCGGTGAGCTGGAGCGCGTCCTGGCCGCCGGCGGGCGCGCCGATCGCGTGGTGTTCTCCGGGGTCGGCAAGACCCGTGACGACATGCGCCGCGCTCTGGAAGTGGGCGTGCACTGCTTCAACGTCGAGTCCACCGACGAGCTCGAGCGCCTCCAGGTCGTTGCCGCCGAAATGGGCAAGACGGCCCCGGTTTCGCTACGCGTGAACCCGGACGTCGACGCCGGCACCCATCCGTACATTTCCACCGGTCTCAAAGAGAACAAGTTCGGCATCGCCATCGCCGACGCCGAGGCTATCTACGTGCGTGCCGCGCAGTTGCCGAACCTGGATGTGGTCGGCGTCGACTGCCACATCGGCTCGCAACTGACCACCGTCGAGCCCTTCCTCGACGCCCTCGACCGCCTGCTGGTGCTGGTCGACCGCCTGGCCGAGTGCGGCGTCCACCTGCGCCACCTGGACCTCGGCGGCGGTGTCGGCGTGCGCTACCGCGACGAGCAACCACCGCTGCTGGCCGACTACATCGCCGCCATTCGCGAGCGCGTCGGCGAGCGCGACCTGGCCCTGGTGTTCGAGCCGGGCCGCTACATCGTCGCCAACGGCGGCGTGCTGCTGACCCGCGTGGAATACCTCAAGCACACCGAGCACAAGGATTTCGCCATCATCGATGCGGCCATGAACGACCTGATCCGTCCCGCCTTGTACCAGGCCTGGATGGACGTCAGCGCGGTCAAGCCCCGCGAAGGTGAAGGCCGGGCCTACGACCTGGTCGGCCCGATCTGCGAAACCGGCGACTTCCTGGGCAAGGACCGCGTGCTGGACCTGGCCGAGGGCGACCTGCTGGCCGTCCGCTCGGCGGGCGCCTATGGTTTCGTCATGAGCTCCAACTACAACACCCGTGGCCGTTGCGCCGAAGTGCTGGTCGATGGCGACCTGGCCTTCGAAGTGCGTCGCCGCGAGACCGTCGCCGAATTGTTCGCCGGCGAAAGCCTGCTGCCGGAGTGAGCCCATGCTGCTGCGTTTCACCAAGATGCACGGGCTGGGCAACGACTTCATGGTCCTCGACCTGGTCAGCCAGCACGCGCACATCCAACCCAAGCACGCCAAGCAATGGGGCGACCGCAACACCGGTATCGGCTTCGACCAACTGCTGATCGTCGAGGCGCCGAATAACCCGGATGTGGATTTCCGCTACCGGATCTTCAATGCCGACGGCTCCGAAGTCGAGCAGTGCGGCAACGGCGCGCGCTGCTTCGCTCGCTTCGTATTGGACAAGCGCCTGACGGCCAAGAAGCGCATTCGCGTCGAGACCAAGGGCGGCATCATCGAGCTCGATGTGCGCAACGACGGCCAGATCTGCGTCGACATGGGGCCGCCACGCTTCGCCCCGGCCGAGATCCCGTTCATCGCCGACGAGCAGGCCATCAGCTATGCGCTGGAAGTCGATGGCCAGGTGCACCAGATCGCCGCGGTGTCCATGGGCAACCCGCATTCGGTACTGCGCGTCGACGACGTGCGCAGTGCGCCGGTCCATGAGCTGGGCCCGAAGATCGAGCATCACCCGCGCTTCCCGCAGCGGGTCAATGCCGGCTTCATCCAGGTGGTCGACCGCCACCGCGCCAACCTGCGGGTATGGGAGCGTGGCGCCGGCGAGACCCAGGCCTGCGGTACCGGCGCCTGCGCCGCGGCCGTGGCGGCGATCAGCCAGGGCTGGATGGACTCGCCGGTGACCATCGACCTGCCGGGCGGCCGCCTGAGCATCGAGTGGGCCGGCCCCGGCAAGCCGGTGCTGATGACCGGCCCCGCCGTCCGCGTGTTCGAAGGACAAGTTCGTCTCTAAGCGAGTATCCGCCATGACCGATCAGCCTAACGTTGCATCCCCGCAGGCCCGAGAGCTCGATGCCGAAGCGGTGGTCGCCTACCTGCGCGCCCACCCGACCTTCTTCGCCGAGCACGACGAGCTGCTGCTCGAACAGCGCATCCCCCATCAGCGCGGCGACAGCGTGTCGCTGGTGGAGCGCCAGCTCAAGCTGCTGCGCGACCGCAACATCGAGATGCGCCATCGCCTGTCGCAGTTGATGGACGTGGCCCGTGACAACGACCGGCTGTTCGACAAGACCCGCCGGCTGATCCTCGACCTGCTCGACGCCGGTACCCTCGAAGAGGTGGTGATGGCGGTCGAGGACAGCCTGCGCCAGGAATTCCAGGTGCCCTTCGTCAGCCTGATCCTGTTCGGCGAGAACGCCGCGCCCGTGGGCCGCTGGGTCTCCGGGGCCGAGGCACAGCAGGCCATCGGCGGGCTGATCGGCGGCGGCAAGACCATCAGCGGCAGCCTGCGCGAGCATGAACTGGCCTTCCTGTTCGGCGATGCCCAGCACAAGGAAGTCGGTTCCAGCGCCGTGGCCACCCTTGAGTACCAGGGCCTGCACGGCGTGCTGGCGATCGGCAGCCGCGACCCGCAGCACTACAAGAGCAGCGTCGGCACCCTGTTCCTCAGCTACATCGCCGAAGTGCTTGGCCGCGTGGTGCCGCGCTTCACCCAGACGCTGCGCTCGGTACGCTGATGGAACGCCAGCTGGAGGCTTATTGCGCTCACCTGCGCAACGAGCGCCAGGTGTCCGAGCACACCCTGCTGGCCTACCGCCGCGACCTCGAGAAAGTCATCGAATTCTGCAACACCCAGGGCATCGCCGGCTGGAGCGCCCTGCAGGTCCAGCAGTTGCGCCAGCTGGTCGCCCGTCAGCACCATCACGGCCAGTCCTCGCGCAGCCTGGCGCGCTTGCTCTCGGCGGTGCGCGGCCTGTACCGCTACCTCAACCGCGAAGGCCATTGCCAGCACGATCCGGCCAACGGCCTGGCGCCGCCCAAGGGTGAACGGCGCCTGCCCAAGGTGCTGGACACCGACCGTGCCCTGCAACTGCTCGATGGCGGCGTCGACGACGAGTTCATTGCCCGTCGCGACCAGGCGATCCTCGAACTGTTCTACTCGTCCGGCCTGCGCCTGTCGGAGCTGACCGGGCTCGACCTCGAACACCTGGACCTGGCCGCCGGGCTGGTACAGGTGCACGGCAAGGGCGGCAAGAGCCGCGTGCTGCCGGTCGGCCGCAAGGCCCGCGAGGCGATGCAGGCGTGGCTCAAGCTGCGCGGCATCGCCGGCCCGCGGGACGGCGCGGTGTTCCTCAGTCGCCAGGGCAAGCGCCTCGGCCCCCGCGCCATCCAGCTGCGGGTCAAGGCCGCCGGCGAGCGCGAGCTCGGCCAGCACCTGCACCCGCACATGCTTCGCCATTCCTTCGCCAGCCACCTGCTGGAATCGTCCCAGGACCTGCGCGCGGTGCAGGAGATGCTCGGCCACGCCGACATCAGCACCACGCAGATCTACACCCACCTGGACTTCCAGCACCTGGCTGCGGTGTACGACAGCGCCCACCCTCGGGCCAAACGCAGCAAGGACACGGACTCATGAGCATCAAGCTGATCACCTTCGACCTGGACGACACCCTCTGGGACACCGCGCCGGTCATCGCCAGCGCCGAAGTCGTCCTGCGCGACTGGCTCGAAGCCAACGCGCCGATCCTCGGCGGCGTGCCGGTCGAGCACCTGTTCGCCATCCGCGAGCGCCTGGTGCAGGCCGAACCGGGCCTCAAACACCGCATCAGCGCCCTGCGCCGACGGGTGCTGTTCCACGCCCTGGAAGAGGTCGGCTACAGCGAGCAGCACGCCCAGGAGCTGGCCAACGAGGGCTTCGAGGTGTTCCTGCATGCCCGGCACCAGGTCGAGGTGTTCCCCGAGGTGCAGCCGGTGCTGGAGATCCTGCGCCATCACTACACCCTCGGCGTGGTCACCAACGGCAATGCCGACGTGCGCAGGCTCGGCCTGGCGGACTACTTCCGCTTCGCGCTGTGCGCGGAGGACCTAGGGATAGGCAAGCCGGACCCGGCACCGTTCCTCGAAGCGCTGAAGCGCGGTGAGGTGGACGCAGGGGCGGCGGTGCACGTCGGCGACCATCCGGGTGACGACATCGCCGGCGCCCAGCGCGCCGGGCTGCGGGCGGTATGGTTCAACCCGCAGCACAAGCCCTGGAGCGGCGAACAGGCGCCGGATGCGGAGATTCAGCGGCTGTCGCAGTTGCCCGACGTGCTGTCGCGCTGGCGCTGACTGGCTTCACATTCCCCATCCCACATCTTCAGGCAATGCTCCTACAGAGACCGTGCCAACCTGACAGGCACAAAAAAGCCCGCAGCGACGGCGGGCTTTTTTGCGTTCAGCCACTCAGATAGGGCGGCTGCCGTACTTGTTGTCCGGCTTCTTGGGCGGATCGGCGACCACGTTGGCCTCCACTTCCTGCACCTTGCCACCGCGCGACAGGAACTCTTCCATCGCCTTGGCCAGCGCATCGCGCTCTTTCTGCTTGGCTTCCATGCTCGGCATCTCGTCTACCGAGACCGCCGCCTTGGACTTGCCCTTGGCCGCAGGAGCCGGGCTGCTGTCATCGTCGCCGGCGTCTTCCGCGCCGTCGTCAGCGGCCGCTTCAAGGCCGTCATCAGCCTCGTCTTCGTCGCCTACTTCGAGGTCATCATTTTCCAGATCGTCGTCGCTCATGTTCTACCTCATGACTTGCGAAAAGCAGGTTAGTTATAGACCGGTGCAGCCGTAGACCGGCAGCCACCAGTGAAAATTCAACTGGCCGTGGATTGGCCACTGCCCTGGGTGTCCACCCCCTCATGGGGGGCCCGGCACCCTGCAGGCCCTGCTCCTGGCAAGGCCTGACAAAATTGTTTGAGCCCTTGCTGGCCACAGGCTATTGGCAAGCCTAGCAAAGGGTAGCGAAGTGTGTGGACTACTCGTCCAGCTTCCTTCGGCGCGCATTCTAGCGCGCTCGCAGAAAAAGCAAAGCACCAGAAACACCCGATGGCTTGTAAGTTTTAACCCCGGGTCGCGATCAGCGCAGGGAAACCGTTTGCCCCAGGCCAAACGGTAAATTACAGGCAAAAAAATGCCCGGCGAACCGGGCAAGTTTTCCAGCATCGCGGTTACAGGTTGTAGCCGCGCTCGTTGTGTTGAGCCAGGTCGAGACCGACCGACTCTTCTTCTTCGCTAACCCGCAGGCCCATCACCAGGTCGAGGACCTTGAGGATCACGTAGGTGACGATGGCGGTGTAGACCACGGTGAAGATCACGCCCTTGGCCTGGATCCAGAACTGCGCGGCGATGTCGGTGACCGCGCCGAAGCCGCCCAGGGCAGGTGCCGCGAACACGCCGGTGAGCAGTGCACCGATGATGCCGCCGATGCCGTGCACGCCGAAGGCGTCCAGGGAGTCGTCATAGCCCAGCTTGCGCTTGAGGCTGGTGGCGCAGAAGTAGCAGACCACGCCGGACACCAGGCCGATCACAAGGGCGCCCATCGGCCCGACAGTGCCGGCGGCCGGGGTGATGGCGACCAGGCCGGCGACCACGCCCGAGGCAATGCCCAGTGCGCTTGGCTTGCCGTGGAAGATCCACTCGGCGAACATCCAGCCCAGGGCGGCGGCGGCGGTGGCGATCTGGGTCACCAGCATGGCCATGCCGGCGGTACCGTTGGCCGCGGCGGCGGAACCTGCGTTGAAGCCGAACCAGCCGATCCACAGCATGGCCGCGCCCATCAGGGTGTAGCCCAGGTTGTGGGGGGCCATCGGCGTGGTCGGGTAGCCCTTGCGCTTGCCCAGCACCAGGCAGCAGACCAGGCCGGCGATACCGGCGTTGATGTGCACCACGGTGCCGCCGGCGAAGTCCAGCACGCCCCAGTCCCACATCAGCGCGCCGTCACCGCTCCAGACCATGTGCGCGATCGGCGCATAGACCAGGGTGAACCACACGCCCATGAAGATCAGCATTGCCGAGAACTTCATGCGCTCGGCGAAGGCACCGACGATCAGCGCCGGGGTGATGATGGCGAAGGTCATCTGGAAGGTGATGAACACCGCCTCGGGGAACAGCGCGGTGGCCGAGGTCAGGCCCGACGGCGTGACGCCGTTGAGGAAGGCCTTGGAGAAGCCACCGATGAAGGAATTGAAGTTGAGCACGCCCTTTTCCATACCAGCGGTATCGAAAGCCAGGCTGTAGCCGTAGATGACCCACAGGATGCTGATCAACCCAGTGATGGCGAAACACTGCATCATCACCGACAGCACGTTCTTCGAGCGCACCATGCCGCCGTAGAACAGGGCCAGGCCCGGGATGGTCATGAACAGGACCAGTGCCGTCGAGGTGAGCATCCAGGCGGTGTCGCCGGAGTTCAGCACGGGGGCGGCAGTTTCCTCGGCCAGGGCCAGCCCTGGCATTACGAGGGACAATAGGGCTCCTAGCCCTGCGATCTTGCGCAGAGTCATGTTGTTTTCTCCTGGGGCGTTGGGTTTGGTGAGGCTTGGTTTGGCGCTTAGATCGCGTCGGTATCGGTCTCGCCGGTACGGATGCGGATCGCCTGCTCCAGATTGACCACGAAGATCTTGCCGTCGCCGATCTTGCCGGTGTTGGCCGCCTTGGTGATGGCTTCGATCACCCGATCGAGGTCCTTGTCGTCGATGGCGACATCGATCTTCACCTTGGGCAGGAAATCGACCACATATTCAGCGCCGCGATACAGCTCGGTGTGACCCTTCTGCCGGCCGAAGCCTTTGACTTCGGTCACGGTGATGCCCTGCACGCCGATTTCCGACAGCGACTCGCGCACGTCGTCCAGCTTGAACGGCTTGATGATGGCAGTGACTAGCTTCATGAAACTCTCTCCCGATTTGGTGGACTTGCCCCAGGAAAACAAACCCGTCTCAAGTCTAAGCGCAGCGCCTGGCTTTGTAACGCGTCGTCGGCTCCATCCTCCCCGCCGACGCACGATCCGGCTGTGACGAAGAACCTTCCGGCTCCGCCTGCGCACTGCCTGGTCACAAGGGACTGCATCAGTGCATGGCTCGCTCAGGTCTTTGCAGAAACCTTGCCAGTTAGCGTAAGTCACGGGAAAACAGGTAGTTGCGTGAACCGGCAGGGATTGGCCAATCGCCAGCAAGGAAAAAGCGCACAAAATCGGTGCGCGACCTTTGGCCGCCCTGCGCGAAAAGCGTGCAGCGCAAGTGGCCCGGAGCCCCGTGCTACACTGCTGCCCTTTCAGTGATCAGCGGATACCAGACATGCTCGCGCCCAAAGCCTTCCTCGATGCCCTGAGCGACCAGGCCTCGCGCCTGTTCAGCGGTGACACCGCCGCGCCCCGCGCCGAACTGGAAAGCCAGTTCAAGGTGCTGATGCAGGGTGCCTTCAGCAAGCTCGACCTGGTCAGCCGCGAGGAGTTCGACAGCCAGATGGTGGTGCTGGCCCGCACCCGCGCCCGCCTGGAGGCCCTGGAAAAGCAGGTTGCCGAGCTGGAAGCACGGATGGCGCCGCCCGCCGCAGACTAACAATCGATACAGGGAGTGTTAGCCATGAAAGTCAGTGCCCGGAATGTCTTTGAAGGTTCGGTCAGCGACATCAAGCCAGGCGCGGTGAATGCCGAGGTCGAACTGACCCTGGGCGGCGGCGAGAAGCTGGTCGCGGTGGTCACCATGGCCAGCCTGCACAACCTCAACATCAACGTCGGCAAGCAGGCCGTGGCGCTGGTCAAGGCCTCGCACATCATCCTGGGCGCCAAGCCTTGATCGAATGCCCGCTTCTGCCTTGACCAGGCAGGAGCGGGCTTGCCCTGCGATAACACTTGCGCAGAGGTATTGCATTAATTCCCCGCCCAGCAGATGAAACATATTTAAGTTACGCCTTCCCGGTTGACTTCCCCGCTATGCTTTGCATAAAGTTCACCCGCCCCGAAAAGCGGGCCTTTATTTCAACTCACGAAGAATTCAATGGACACAGTATCTAGTCGCTGTCTGGCAGCCTTTGGCCGCCAGGCACTTGAACCGGAACTCCGGGCCCGCCCCTAGGTCGGGCAAGCCGCGCCAGAGCCTGCTGCTCCGCCGTAGCTTGCCGCCCCGGGTGCCCGCCCGGTCGGAGGCAAGCTCATGAACCTCGATATCGCCACCCCTCGCCTGCGCACCTGTGTGCCCAAGGCCCCGCACCGTCCTGTCCTCGGCTGGGGCCTGTCCTCGTCCCTGGAACCGCCCAGTCGATAGCGCGCCCGTTACTGCCTTCAGTGACGCGCGCGATGCTGTCCGTTAGCTGAACTGACGCCATATAAATCGTCAGAAACGTCCGAACTTTAAATAATTAAAGTTTGTTGGCGTTCTATTGCCCGCCATTTAGCAAAGGAATTAACCGACCATGGAATCAGCCAGTCGAAAGTTCGCTGCCGATCTAATTTCCGGCATTCGCCAGCGAACAGGTAAACGTCGGAAAAACCACGTTTTTCATTGTTTGAATCATTGCGACACGGGACACGTTCACTCACCTTCCCTACCGTGAGTCGACTGTGTGTCGTGCCGCCTCCTGCGGCAGGAGCACAGCCAAATGACCGTAAAAGACCGCAACACCCGCAGCAAAGCCGGCGACGATGCCCGCCTGTCGATGCGCGCCGCCCGCGAGGCACGCAACGGCCTGGCCGTGACCCTGGCCAACCTCGACGCCAGCGAGCTGGGCCTGACCGAGCACGAAGCCGCCAAGCGCCTGCAGCGCGACGGCGCCAACCAGGTTGCCCATGACAAGCCGCAACCGGCCCTGGTGCAACTGCTCAAGGCCCTGCACAACCCCTTCATCTACGTGCTGCTCACCCTCGCCGGCATCAGCTTCGTCACCGACTACTGGCTGCCGGTACGCGCAGGCGACCTGGAAGAAGCGGACCTGACCAAGGTCATCATCATCATGACCATGGTCAGCCTCAGCAGCCTGCTGCGCTTCTGGCAGGAGTACCGCTCGGGCAAGGCCGCCGATGCGCTCAAGGCCATGGTCCGCACCACCGCCACCGTGCTGCGCCGCGAGCGCCACGACCAGCCGGCGCGCCTGCGCGAAGTGCCGATGAACGAACTGGTGGCCGGCGATATCGTGCAACTGGCCGCCGGCGACATGATCCCCGCCGATATCCGCCTGATCGAGTCCCGCGACCTGTTCATCAGCCAGGCCGTGCTGACTGGCGAAGCGCTGCCGGTGGAGAAGTACGACACCCTCGGTCACGTCGCGCAGAAGTCCGCAGCCGACAGCGCCAACGATGAAAGCGGCCTGCTGGATCTGCCCAACATCAGCTTCATGGGCACCAACGTGGTCAGCGGCCGCGCCCGCGCCGTGGTGGTGGCCACCGGCACGCGCACCTACTTCGGTTCGCTGGCCAAGGCCATCGTCGGCTCGCGCAGCCAGACCGCCTTCGACCGCGGGGTGAACAGCGTCAGCCGCCTGTTGATCCGCTTCATGCTGGTGATGGTGCCAGTGGTGTTCATGCTCAACGGCGTGGTCAAGGGCGACTGGAGCGACGCCTTCCTGTTCGCCCTGGCCGTGGCCGTGGGCCTGACCCCGGAAATGCTGCCGATGATCGTCAGCGCCAACCTGGCCAAGGGCGCCGTGGCCATGGCCCGGCGCAAGGTGGTGGTCAAGCGCCTGAACGCCATCCAGAACTTCGGTTCAATGGACGTGCTGTGCACCGACAAGACCGGCACCCTGACCCAGGACCGCATCATCCTCGAGCACCACGTCGACCCCAGCGGCCACAAGGACCCGCGCCTGCTGGAACTGGCCTGGCTCAACAGCCACCACCAGAGCGGCGTGAAGAACCTGATGGACCAGGCCGTGCTGCGTTTTGCCGGCGCAGACCAAGGCTTCCAGCCACCCTATGCCTACGCCAAGGTCGACGAGCTACCCTTCGACTTCATCCGCCGGCGCCTGTCGGTTATCGTCCAGGATGCCCTGGGCGATCATTTGCTGGTGAGCAAGGGCGCCGTCGAGGAAATGCTGGCCATCGCCACCCATGTCGAGGAAGGCGGCCAGCGGGTCGCCCTGGATGCCGGGCGGCGCCAGCAGTTGCTGGCCACCGCCAGCGCCTACTACCAAGACGGTTTTCGCGTGCTGCTGGTCGGCACCCGCGACATTCCGGCCGCCGCCGGCAAGCCCCAGTACCACACCGATGACGAGCGCGAGCTGGTGATCCGCGGCTTCCTGACCTTCCTCGATCCGCCCAAGGAAACCGCCGGCCCGGCCATCGCCGCCCTGCGCGAGATGGGGGTGAAGGTCAAGGTGCTGACCGGCGACAACCCGGTGGTCACCTGCAAGGTCTGCCGCGAAGTGGGCCTGGAACCCGGCCAGCCGCTGCTCGGCCAGGACATCGAGCGCCTGGACGACACCCAGCTCAAGGCGCTGGTCGAAGAGCGCACGGTGTTCGCCAAGCTCACTCCGTTGCAGAAATCGCGGGTGCTCAAGGCGCTGCAGGCCAACGGCCACACCGTGGGCTTCCTCGGCGACGGCATCAACGACGCCCCGGCGCTGCGCGATGCCGACGTGGGCATCTCGGTGGACAGCGGCACCGACATTGCCAAGGAGTCGGCCGACATCATCCTTCTGGAAAAGAGCCTGATGGTGCTGGAAGAAGGCGTGCTCAAGGGCCGCGAAACCTTCGGCAACATCATGAAGTACCTGTGCATGACCGCCAGCTCCAACTTCGGCAACGTGTTCTCGGTGCTGGTGGCCAGCGCGTTCATCCCGTTCATGCCGATGCTGGCGATCCACCTGCTGCTGCAGAACCTGATGTACGACTTCTCCCAGCTGTCGCTACCGTGGGATCGCATGGACAAGGAATTCCTGCGTGAGCCACGCAAGTGGGATGCCCGCAACATCGGTCGTTTCATGCTGTGGATCGGCCCCACTTCGTCGATTTTCGACATCACCACCTTTGCCCTGATGTGGTACGTGTTCGCCGCCAACAGCCTAGAGATGCAGGCGCTGTTCCAGTCCGGCTGGTTCATCGAGGGGTTGCTGTCGCAAACGCTGGTTGTGCACATGCTGCGCACCCGCAAGGTGCCGTTCTTCCAGAGCACCGCGGCGCTGCCGGTGATCCTGGCCACCGGCCTGGTCATGTGCCTGGGCATCTACATCCCGTTCTCGCCGCTGGGGGCGATGGTCGGGCTGGTGCCACTGCCGTGGGAATACTTCCCGTGGCTGGCCGCCACCCTGCTGGGCTACTGCCTGGTGGCCCAGGGCATGAAGACCCTGTACATCCGCCGCTTCGGCCAGTGGTTCTGAGGGGGTGAGCATGCGCGTACTGATCTGCGCGGGGCGCAACTACGCCGACAGCCAACGCTGCCGCCAGGCGCTGGACGCCCTCCAGCGCCAGCAACCGATCCGGGTGCTGATCCACGGCGGTAGCCAGCACCTGGGCGGCGAGATCGAAGGCTGGGCCCGGGAACAGGGCGCCGACATCGTGCGCTATCCGCCCAACTGGCAGCTGCACGGCAAGCTGGCCGAGCGTCTGCGCAACGTCTTCATGCTGCGCGACAGCCGGCCCGACCTGGTGCTGGCGCTGCCGGGCGGGGACGACACCGAGGAACTGCTGGCACGGGCGCGGGGTTCGGGGATTCCAGTGATCTGCGGCAGGCAGCCTCGGGCGGCAGGCGCCCACAGTACTGAGTGCCAGGCCGGACAAAACTCGACGCACTCTTCTCGTCCACCTGCCCAGGAGCACCACTAAGCTTTGCCAGGCCGCAGGCTGCGGCTTTCACGCGAACCTGGAGTGCCAACCCCAACCGAAACTCCCGTCGCGCAACCCGGCGGGAGGCCTCCAGTGTTCAAGATCCAGACCACCGAACAATTCCGGGCCGACTTTCGGTTGCAACTAAGCAGGGGCCCAGACCTTGCCGCCTTCAAGGATGTTGTCCGCCACCTGGAAAAGCAGCTCCCGCTGCCGCCCAGGCATTGTGATGGTCAGCTGGTAGGGGCGCCCGGTCGCTGGTGCTGCCTCGTCAGTTACGACTGGTGGTTAATCTACCAATGCGACATCAGAGCCGGCGCCATCACCTTGGAACAGACCGGCCCACACAGCTACCTGTTCGAATAGACCCTTGGCTCAAATACCCAGGTCCTTGAACAACGCCTCGGCGTTGTCATGCGTCTGCACGGTACGCTCACGGTCTTGGGCTTCCATTACCTGGCGGGCTCGCTCGTTTAGCGACAAAGCCTTCACTTCGAACGGCAGCGTTTTGGTCTGTACGACCTGGACCAGCATCATGCGGATGGCCTGGGAAACGGTGATGCCCATTTCCTCCAGGATTTTTGTCGCATTGGTCTTCAGTTCGCTATCGATGCGCGTGCGAACGACTTCGGTATGGGCCATGAGATCCCCCTTAAAGCACTTTGTAGCTACATTGTGATCACATTCTAGACCTTAGCCTCGCCCTGTCCAGATACAACAGTCAGAAAGGCGGGCTGACCGGAAAAACCTCGACGCACTCTTCTCGTCCACCTGCCCAAGCGCACCACTAAGCTTTGCCAAGCCGCAGGACGCGGCCATCACCTGCAAACACGGAGTGCCCATGTCCCTCGCCCTCGTCCACAGCCGCGCCCAGGTGGGCGTGCAGGCCCCCGCCGTCAGCGTCGAAACCCACCTGGCCAACGGCCTGCCCACGCTTACCCTGGTCGGCCTGCCGGAAACCACGGTCAAGGAGAGCAAGGACCGGGTACGCAGCGCCATCGTCAACTCCGGCCTGGACTACCCGGCCCGGCGCATCACCCAGAGCCTCGCCCCCGCCGACCTGCCCAAGGACGGAGGCCGCTACGACCTGGCCATCGCCCTGGGCATCCTCGCCGCCAATGGCCAGGTGCCGGTGGCCACCCTCGACGATATCGAATGCCTGGGTGAGCTGGCCCTGTCGGGCGCCTTGCGCCCGGTGCAAGGCGTGCTGCCCGCCGCATTGGCGGCCCGGGATGCGGGTCGGGCACTGGTGGTGCCACGGGAGAATGCCGAGGAGGCCAGCCTGGCCAGCGGCCTGGTGGTGTATGCGATGGGGCACCTGCGCGAGCTGGTGGCCCACCTGAACGGCCAGCCCGCGCTGTCTCCCTACGCGGCCAATGGCCTGCTGCTGGAGCAACGCCCCTATCCGGACCTCAGCGAAGTCCAGGGCCAGATCGCGGCCAAGCGCGCCCTGCTGGTAGCCGCGGCCGGTGCGCACAACCTGTTGTTCACAGGTCCCCCGGGCACTGGCAAGACCTTGCTTGCCAGTCGTCTGCCCGGGCTGCTGCCGCCGCTGGACGAGCGCGAGGCACTGGAGGTGGCGGCGATCCGCTCGGTCAGCGGCCACGCCCCGCTCGATAGCTGGCCACAGCGGCCGTTCCGCCATCCGCACCATTCGGCCTCAGGTCCGGCGCTGGTCGGCGGCGGCAGCCGGCCGCAACCCGGCGAGATCACCCTGGCGCACCATGGCGTGCTGTTTCTCGACGAGCTGCCCGAGTTCGAACGGCGCGTGCTGGAGGTGCTGCGCGAACCGCTGGAGTCCGGCGAGATCGTGGTGGCCCGGGCCAAGGACCGGGTGCGCTTCCCGGCGCGCTTCCAGCTGGTGGCGGCCATGAACCCCTGCCCCTGTGGCTACCTGGGCGACCCCACCGGCCGCTGCCGGTGCAGCAGCGAGCAGGTCCAGCGCTACCGCAACAAGCTGTCCGGCCCGCTGCTCGACCGTATCGACCTGCACCTGACGGTAGCCCGGGAAAGTACCGTACTGACCCACCAGCCCAGTGGCGAGACCAGCGCCAGCGTTGGCCAGAGAGTGGCCGAGGCACGGGCGCTGCAGCAGCGCCGGCAGGGCTGCGCCAACGCCTTCCTCGACCTCAAGGGGCTGCGTCGGCATTGCCCGCTGGAGCCGGTTGACCAGGCCTGGCTGGAGCAGGCCTGCGAACGGCTGACACTGTCGTTGCGGGCGGCGCACCGGCTGCTGAAGGTCGCCCGCACGCTGGCGGACCTGGAGGGCGCGCAATCCATCGCCAGGGCACACCTGGCGGAAGCGTTGCAGTACCGACCCGGCACTTGATGTTGCCCCCTGAGAAAGCGGCCTTGCCGAGGCGTAGGGCCGGTCGGAAAAGGGCGCGCAGCGGCCTCAGATTCCGAGCCACCATCGAAATTGCTGGGGCTGCTGCGCAGCCCTTTCGCGACGCAAGGCCGCTCCCACAGGGGGACAAATTCCCTGCGCGACAGCGCAGCCCGAAGGGCTGGGCGATCTCCTCCAGGAATTAGCCAAGACGCACTCAATCAGCGTCATAGCGGAAATATATTTTGCACGCTAAATATTAGCGCGCAATATTCACTTCAAGCAGCAAGCAGTCGCCACCCCCACTCAGCAGAACCCGGAGAACGATCATGACCCTACGCAAAGCCTTCGCCCTTACCGTTACCACCCTGGCCCTCGGCACCAGCGCCGGCAGCTTCGCCAGCGAAGCCACCCCGTACCACTACGGCATGGATCTGGACATCGCCAAGGTCATCAGCATCGATGCACCCACCAGCGCCCAGGGCCAGGCCAGCACCGCCACCCTGACCTACCGCGACAGCAGCGGCCAGCTGCGCGCCGTGAGCTACGTGCAACCCACCGTCCTCGCCAACCAGAACTGAGCCACGGCTCGAACCCTAAAGGAGCTAGAACATGAAACTGTCCCGCACCCTGACCGCCGGCCTGCTGGCCCTCGCCGTGAACAGCGCCTTCGCCGCCGGCAGCCCTGGCGTCGAGCACACCACCCAGGGCTTCCTCGAGGCCCTGGCCACAGGTGGCGGCAAGCCGCTTGAAACCCTCACGCCCAAGGATGCCCGTGCGGTGTTGAGCGGTGCCCAGGCCGGGGTGAAGGTCGACCTGTCGGGGATCCGCGTCGAACGCCGGACCATCCAGGCCGACGGCCAGCCGCTGGAGATCCGCGTGGTGCGGCCCGAAGGCGCCAAGGGTGAACTGCCAGTGTTCATGTTCTTCCACGGCGGCGGCTGGGTGCTGGGCGACTACCCCACCCACGAACGCCTGATCCGTGACCTGGTGGTGGGCTCCGGTGCTGCGGCGGTCTACGTCGACTACACGCCCTCACCGGAAGCGAAGTTCCCCACCGCGATCAACCAGGCCTATGCCGCCACCCGCTGGGTCGCCCAGCACGGCAAGGAGATCGGCGTGGACGGCAGCCGCCTGGCGGTGGCCGGCAACAGCGTCGGCGGCAACATGGCCGCAGTGGTGGCGATCAAGGCCAAGGAGGCCGGCACGCCCAAGCTGCGCTTCCAGGCCCTGCTGTGGCCGGTGACCGACGCCAACTTCAACAACGGGTCGTATAACCAGTTCGCCGAAGGCCACTTCCTGACCCGCAACATGATGCAGTGGTTCTGGAACAACTACACCACCGACCCGCGCCAGCGCGACGATATCCACGCCTCGCCGCTGCGCGCCAGCCTCGAGCAGCTGAAAGGCCTGCCGCCGGCCCTGGTGCAGACCGCCGAGATGGACGTGCTGCGCGACGAAGGCGAAGCCTATGCCCGCAAGCTGGACGCCGCCGGGGTACCGGTGACCGCCGTGCGCTACAACGGCCTGATCCATGACTACGGCCTGCTCAATGTACTGAGCACCGTGCCCAGTGTGCGCAGTGCCATGGACCAGGCGGCGCAGGCGCTGAAAGACCATCTGCAGTAAGCAGTTGATCGCGGGGCAAGCCCGCTCCCACGAAGGTCAGTTACCTTGCGTGCGAGCGGGCTTGCCCCGCGATTGATTCAGCAAAGGTCCTACTTTCAGAACGCTGCTTCCTGTAACCCCAGGATTGTCCTGTTTCGCTCCCCACCCGAAAATGCCCGCCTCTTTCATCGATGACATAAGCTGTTGCATCAAACGCTGCCGCACGCAGTTCAAGGAGTCCGAGCAATGCCACACGAAGGCAGCCTTCTACAAACCGCCGTCATCTTCCTCCTCGCCGCCGTGGTCGCCGTGCCCCTGGCCAAGCGCCTGCAACTGGGCGCCGTGCTCGGCTACCTGCTGGCCGGCGTGGCCATCGGCCCGCAGGCCCTGGGGCTGATCCGCGACACCGAGAGCGTCGCGCACATCTCCGAGCTGGGCGTGGTGTTGCTGCTGTTCATCATTGGCCTGGAGCTGTCGCCCCGGCGCCTGTGGCTGATGCGCAAGTCGGTGTTCGGCGTCGGCACCGCGCAGGTGGTCCTGACCGGCGCGGCACTCGGCGCCATCGCCCTGTTCGGCTTCAGCCAAAGCCTGCCGGCGGCCATCGTGCTCGGCCTGGGCCTGGCGCTGTCGTCCACCGCCCTGGGCCTGCAGAGCCTGGCCGAGAGCAAGCAGCTCAACGCGCCCCACGGCCGCCTGGCCTTCGCCATCCTGCTGTTCCAGGACATCGCCGCAATCCCGCTGATCGCCCTGGTGCCGCTGCTGGCCGCCAGCGGCCCGGACACCAGCCACGGCGACAGCTTCGAACATGGCCTGAAAGTATTCGCCAGCATCGCCATCGTTATCGTCGGCGGCCGCTACCTTTTGCGCCCGCTGTTTCGCACCGTTGCCCGCACCGGCTTGCCGGAGGTGTCCACCGCCACCGCACTGCTGGTGGTGATCGGCACTGCCTGGCTGATGGAGGAAGCCGGTATTTCCATGGCCCTGGGCGCCTTCCTCGCCGGTCTGTTGCTGGCCGACTCCGAGTACCGCCACGAGTTGGAATCGCAGATCGAGCCGTTCAAGGGCCTGCTGCTGGGGCTGTTCTTCATCAGCGTCGGCATGGGCGCCAACCTGCGCCTGCTGCTGGAAATGCCGCTGGTGCTGCTGGGCATGACCGTGCTGTTGATCGCGGTGAAACTGCTGCTGCTGATCGGCGTCGGCCGCATCGCCGGGGGCCTCAACAGCGCCAGCGCCCTGCGCCTGGGCATGGTGCTGGCGGCCGGTGGCGAATTTGCCTTCGTGGTGTTCAAGCTGGGCAAGGACCAGGGCCTGTTCGACACCCTGACCTACGACCTGCTGCTGATGACCATCACCCTGTCGATGGCCCTCACCCCGCTGCTGATGATCGGCTGCGCCCGCGCCCTCAAGCGTCCGCAACCCGCCCGGGAAGTACCTGAGCAATACAAGCAGATCGACGCCGGCACGCCACGGGTGGTGATCGTCGGCATGGGCCGCATGGGCCAGATCGTGGCGCGCATCCTGCGGGCGCAGAAGATCCCCTTCGTCGCCCTGGAAACCTCGGTGGACACCATCGAGATGACCCGCATGTTCGAGCAGGTGCCGGTGTTCTACGGCGATCCGTCGCGTACCGAGGTGCTGCATGCGGCAAAGGTCGACGAAGCCGAGTACGTGATCATCACCATCGACGACCCCGAGGCCGCGACCCGCACCGCGGAGCGGGTCAAGCGCCTGTACCCGCACCTGAAGGTCATCGCCCGGGCGCGCAACCGCCAGCATGTGCACAAGCTGGTGGACGTGGGCGCCGAGCCGATTCGCGAGACCTACCATTCCAGCCTGGAAATGAGCCGGCGGGCGCTGGTCGGGCTGGGGCTGACGGAGGCCCAGGCGGCGGATCGCATCGCCCGCTTCACCGAGCATGACGAGCAGGTGCTGGAGGCCCAGGGGCATGTGCGCGACGACCGGGCCAAGGTGATGCAGACGGCCAAGGAAGCGCGGGTGGAGCTGGAGCGGTTGTTTGCGTCGGATGAGGATTGACGCTCAGGCGAACGCCAGCCGCTCGATGGGTGGATGCTCGCGGTGCGCGGCCTGCCACAGGTCGTAAGCCGCCTGCTCAGCCAGATACTGCCGGGCACTGCCAAGACCGGCCAGTTCGAGGCGATAGGCCAGGTCGGCTGAAATGGCTGTATGGCCGTTGAGCACTGTGGATAACTGACCACGTGAATAGCCAAGGTGGCGGGCCAGGGAAGAGACGTTCATGCCGATGGCGGGCAGTACGTCTTCGCGCAGGGCTTCGCCGGGGTGGGGTGGGTTGTGCATAGTTGTCACTTCGTCTTGAAATCTTGGGGCTGCTACGCAGCCCTTTCGCGACACAAGGCCGCTCCCACAGCGATCGCGCCAGATTGAGGGACCTGAGCCAGACAGTTGCTCCTACAGGAGATCGCGATCTCTGTGGGAGCGGCCTTGTGTCGCGAAAGGGCCGCAAAGCGGCCCCCAGTTCAAACAGAGCAGATCGAGGTCTCACCCTACGCTGATGATCCAGCCACCAACGGTGGTTCCTACGCCAGTTCTCGCCACTGGATAGCAACTGGTTTCGCGCTCGCCTGAAACCATACAACAGCGGCAGTGCAGATCAACCGAGAAGCTTCCGACAAGCTCGAAGGAACGTCTTCAAAAAACGCTCGAATCTGCTGAGCTCAGCCATGTCCTACATGATCTGAAAACCTTTCCTGCTGAGCAGCCGGCAGCCCAAGAAATACCCTACAAAGTCTGTCGATACCCTTCTGATTGTCCGGGGAAATCATGCCCTCTAGGCTGACCGGGTCGCTGTCGGTTCAGCGATCGGGCGTGGAAACCCGGCTGGTTGGTTATCGGATTATCTGTCGTAACGGCAGCTGTACGCGGGAGGCCACAAGGCCTGCCGGGGTTCTCCGATAACCTGGGTTTCCACCCCGTGTACAGCCGCCACCCTTCACGTGGAAACGGACGGTGCCGGTCAATTTCTATCGGAGTTTGACCATGAAAAAAATCGTCCCCGACCCACCCCTCCCCGACACCCGCCACCACCCCTTCGGCAAATGCGACGCCGGCCACCCACCGCTGTTCGCGGTCAACCCCAATATCAACGCCCACGACGCCCTGGTGCATGTCGCCGAGTACCTGCGCAGTGCCTACAACGTCGGCTACAAGGCGCTGGAGCATATGGATGAAACCGGCAGGAGCCTGTTGTGGGCCAGCCTGCATGGCATCGAGATGGCCGAAGGCCTGACGGAGGCAATGCTGGAGGGAATCGAGTCATCCTGAGCGACATTGGCTTGAAGGGAGTTGGATAAGGGCCACCATCGCCCGGTAGACTGCGAGCCATTGTCCCCGGCGCGCTGCGGAGATCGCCCCTTGGAAGACCTCAACTCCCTCTACTACTTCACCCAGGTGGTCGAGCACGGTGGCTTCGCCCCGGCCGGACGGGCGCTGGACATGCCCAAGTCCAAGCTCAGCCGGCGCATCGCCGACCTGGAGGAGCGCCTCGGCGTGCGCCTGCTGCACCGCACCAGCCGGCACTGCTCGCTGACCGAGATCGGCCAGGCCTACTACAACCGCTGCCTGGCCATGCGCGTGGAAGCCGAGGGCGCCGCCGAGATCATCGAGCGCAACCGTAGCGAGCCACGCGGGCTGGTGCGCATCAGCTGCCCGACCACCCTGCTCAACTCCTGGGTCGGGCCGATGCTGACCCGCTACATGCTCAAGTACCCGCAGGTGGAGCTGTTCATCGAAAGCACCAACCGCCGCGTCGATCTGCTGCATGAGGGCTTCGACGTGGCGCTGCGGGTGCGTTTCCCGCCGCTGGAGAACACCGACATGGTGATGAAGGTGCTGAGCAACAGCACCCAGTGCCTGGTCGGGCATCCGTCGTTTCTCGAACAGCTTGCGCAAGGCTTTGATCCGCAGCAGCTCAGCGAGCTACCCAGCGTCCACTGGGGCGGCGCCCAGCGTGATTACCAGTGGGAGCTGTTCCAGGGTGAGGACATGAGCCGCAGCCTGGTGATCCCGCACAAACCACGGATGGTCACCGACGACCTGTTCGCGCTGCGGCATTTCGTGGTGGCGGGCGTGGGGATCGCGCACCTGCCCAGGGTGGCGGTGCGCGAGGACCTGGCGGCGGGGCGGCTGGTGGAGATGCTGCCAGGCTGGCATCCGCGTTGCGGCATCGTGCATGCGATCTTCCCGTCACGGCGGGGGTTGCTGCCGTCGGTGCGGTCGTTGATCGATCATCTGGCGGAGGAGTTCGCCATCAGCGACATGGCGTAGTACGCCATTGCGGGGCAAGTCGGGCCGCCGCATCGCCGCTCCCACAAAGCCCTGTAGTCTCGGTGGGAGCGAGCTTGCCCCTCGATCAGGCCATCAGAAGGCAAAGCAGGAACAACCCAGCGCCCCCCAGAACCCCTGGTAATCGCTCACCGGCACACTGGAATGCCGCGCCTTCTCATGGCTGTGGGCATGCACCCCGCACGGCCCGACGCACTGGTGCAGCGCCGCCGCCATCGGCGCACCGGCGCGCCAGTGCCCCGGCACCTTGGCCACCGGCGACCACTCCGGCAATACCGGTACCTGCGCTGGGCCCAGCTTGTCGAACTCCGCGGCGCCGTACACCACCTTGCCGTCGACAACGGTCAGCACCGACTCGATGCCCTTGATCGCCTCTTCATCGACGCTGAAGAAGTCCAGCGACAGCGCCGCCAGGTCCGCCAGCTGGCCGACCTTGATCTGCCCCTTCTTGCCCTGCTCGCTGGAGAACCAGGCGCTGCCATGGGTGAACAGCTGCAGCGCGGTCTCGCGGCTCAGGCCTTGCGGATACAGTTCCAGCCCACCGACGGTCTTGCCGCTGACCATCCAGTACAGCGAAGTCCACGGGTTGTAGCTGGAGACCCGGGTAGCATCTGTCCCCGCCCCCACCGGCACGCCCATGTCGAGCATGCGCTTGATCGGCGGGGTGTGCTCGGCGGCCTTGGCGCCATAACGGTCAACGAAGTACTCACCTTGGAAGGCCATGCGGTCCTGGATGGCGATGCCACCGCCCAGTGCCCGGACTCGCTCGATGTTCTGCGGGGTGATGGTTTCGGCATGGTCGAAGAACCATGGCAGGCCATTGAACGGGATGTCGCGGTTGACCTTCTCGAACACATCGAGCATGCGCGAGATCGACTCGTCGTAGGTGGCGTGCAGGCGGAACGGCCAGCGCTGCTCGACCAGGTGACGCACCACCGGCTCCAGCTCCTGCTCCATGGTCTGCGGCAGGTCCGGGCGCGGCTCGAGGAAGTCCTCGAAGTCGGCGGCGGAGAACACCAGCATTTCGCCGGCACCGTTGTGGCGGAAGAAGTCGTTGCCGTCGCCGGGCTTCACCTTCTGCGTCCAGTTCTTGAAGTCAGCCAGTTCTTCCTTGGGCTTCTGGGTGAACAGGTTGTAGGCAATGCGCACGGTCAACTGGTTGTTGTTGGCCAGTTCCTGGATCACCTGGTAGTCGTCCGGGTAGTTCTGGTAGCCGCCACCGGCATCGATCGCGCTGGTCAGGCCGAGGCGGTTGAGCTCGCGCATGAACTGGCGGGTGGAGTTGACCTGGTACTCCAGCGGCAGCTTCGGCCCCTTGGCCAGGGTGGCATAGAGAATGGTGGCGTTGGGCCGGGCGATGAGCATGCCGGTGGGATTGCCGAACTTGTCGCGCTGGATCTCGCCGCCTGGGGGATTGGGCGTGTCCTTGGTGTAGCCCACCGCCCTGAGCGCGGCGCGGTTGAGCAGCGCACGGTCGTAGAGGTGCAGCAGGAACACCGGGGTGTCCGGCGCGGCCTGGTTGATCTCTTCCAGCGTGGGCATGCGTTTCTCGGCGAACTGGAACTCGTTCCAGCCGCCGACCACGCGCACCCACTGCGGGGTCGGCGTGCGCTCGGCCTGGTCCTTGAGCATGCGCAGGGCGTCGGCCAGCGACGGCACGCCTTCCCAGCGCAGTTCGAGGTTGTAGTTCAGGCCACCGCGAATCAGGTGCAGGTGCGAGTCGTTGAGGCCGGGGATCACCGTGCGCTGCTTGAGATCGATGATCTGCGTGGCGGTCCCCTTGTGGGCCATGGCTTCGGCGTCGCTGCCCACGGCGAGGAACTTGCCGTCCTTGATGGCGACGGCGCTGGCGGTGGGTTTCTCGCGGTCAACGGTGTGCAACTTGCCATTGAACAAGATGAGGTCGGCGTTCATGGGATCTCCTGAAAGGGCGGCACGGGCGGAATCGGTGAACGGCAATGCGCTCCACAGCGCGCCGGCGGCACCGAGCACGGTGCTGGTGGCGAGGAACTTGCGGCGGCTCTGGTCGGTAGGGTCCTGGCTCATGGTGCTCTCCGTCCGGGTGGGTGATCGGCAGGCGGTTGAAGGCTAGCAATGGATCACGGCGGGCGCTCAGCGGCGCAACCAGCCGGCACAGCGGCGCGTCACCCAGGGCATGATGTAGAACACCACAGGCAGGATGACGAACAGGTTGGTGACCAAGTTGCCGGTGATCTGGCCACCCAGCAGCGGATAGCGAGCAAACAGCGGCGCCAGCAGCTGGGGAATGACCAGGGTCATCGGGCAGATCACCAGGTAGGTCAGCAGGGCCTGTTTCCAGCGCGGCGGTTGCGCGGCGCCGACGCTGGGCGGGGTGAACCAGAACTCCGGGTCATCGTGCACCTGGGTCTGATCGCCGTCTTCCAGCAGTGGCAGCACTTCACTGATCAGCGCCTGGCGCTCGGCAGAGTTGACCCAGGCCTGCAGCAGGCCGGCGTCGGCGAAGCGCACCACGGTGGTGAAGTGGCGGCCGCCGTCGTCCGGGCGGATGACATTGACGTCCAGATGACCGGGCTGTTGACGAGCGGTAGTCACGGCGCGCTTGAGCCAGGTTTCGTAGCGCGCCAGCGCCTGGGCACGGACCTTGTGCTGGATCACCAGCGTGACGACGCTGCGGTTGCCTTCGGTTGCGGTGTTCATCGCTGTCATTCCCTGGAGATGAGCTGGCCTGCATCCACTGTGCAACAGCAGACGAGCGCTGGATTGGATAGGTGTGCTGCCTTGCCTGGCACCATCGCCCTCGCGGGTGCCAGGCTGGCGGCGGCTTACTTGCCGGCGGTCAGGGCGTTGTAGCTGGTGATCAGGTTGCGGTAGTCCGGGATGTGGTTGGAGAACAGCGCCGCCAGCCCTTCGACATCGTTGCGCCAGTCGCGGTGCAGCTCACAGGCCACGCCGAACCAGGTCATCAGTTGCGCGCCGGCCTGGCTCATACGGTTGTGGGCCGCGTCGCGGGTCATTTCGTTGAAGGTGCCGGAAGCATCGGTGACCACGAACACCTCGAACTCCTCTTCCAGAGCCGCCAGCGCCGGGAAGGCCACGCACACTTCGGTCACCACGCCGGCGATAATCAGCTGTTTCTTGCCAGTGGCCTTTACTGCCTTGACGAAGTCTTCGTTGTCCCAGGCGTTGATCTGGCCTGGGCGGGCGATGTACGGGGCATCCGGGAACAGCTCTTTCAGCTCCGGCACCAGCGGGCCGTTGGGGCCTTGCTCGAAGCTGGTGGTGAGGATGGTCGGCAGGTTGAAGTACTTGGCAAGGTCGGCCAGGGCCAGCACGTTGTTCTTGAAGCGGTCCGGCTCGATGTCGCGGACCAGGGACAGCAAGCCGGCCTGGTGGTCGACCAGCAGTACGGCGGCGTCGTCTTTGTTCAGGCGGTTGTATTTGAAGTTGTTCATTGCCGGTGCTCCTTGGGTTTCGATCTTCAGTGGGGTGGGTGTTTCGCGTTGATGGGAGAAGATTAAAACCGGAACCTTTGTGGCGGTAGATAGCGAAATTTGGCTGTAGCGTTCTATTCTACGAACGATGGATAGGCGCCACGTTTTCTGGCCTTATCGCGGGCTTGCCCCGCGATTGCGATACCCGCAGACAGCCATTGCCCGCTACCCCAACCTGCTCTATTACTACCCACAGCCCTCCCCCGCACCGAGACCACCATGCTGGCGTTCATCCAGTCATACCCGCTGTTGCTCGGCACCTTGCTGATCCTGCTCGACCTGCTGCTCTGGCAGCTGATTCCGCTGCACCACCGGGCTTGGCGCATCGCCACGCGGCTGGTGTGCTTCCTCGTGTTTAGCTCGGTGCTGCTGACGGCGGGCATGAGCCCGCTGCAACCGCCGCCCTGGGCCGACGATGTGCCGCGCAACCTGATGGCCACGGTGCTGGCGATCGGCTGGTGGCTGTTCGCCGCGCGCACGGTGACGGTGGTGTTCGGCCTGCTGCTGGTGGCACGCGGCAGCCACGGCGGGCGCCTGCTGCAGGATGTGGTCGGGGCGCTGATCTTCCTGGTCGCGGCGGTGGCGGCGGCGGCCTATGTGATGCAACTCCCAGTCAAGGGCCTGCTGGCGACCTCCGGGGTGATGGCCATCGTCATCGGCCTGGCGTTGCAGAGCACCCTGGCCGACGTGTTCTCCGGCATCGTGCTGAACACCACGCGGCCCTACCAGATCGGTGACTCGATCTCGATCGACGGCACCGAGGGCAAGGTGGTCGACATCGACTGGCGCGCCACCCGCCTGATCACCGGCAACAGCAGCCTGGCGGTCATCCCCAATTCAGTGGCGGCCAAGGCCAAGATCCTCAACTTCAGCCGCCCGGCCGAGGTGCATGGGGTGTCGATCAGCGTGGTGGTGCCGGCCAAGGTGCGTCCGCAGCGGGTGTTCGATGCGCTGGAAAAGACCCTGCAGGGCACCAGCATCCTGCTCGACAAGCCGGCGCCCAAGGTCACGGTGAAAGCTTCGAGTCTGGAGTCGGTGGAGTACGAAGCCAGCGGCTTTATCGCCGAGATGTCGCGCAAGACCGAGGTGCGCAACCAGCTGTTCGACCTGGCCCACCGCCACCTGGAGGCCAGCGGCGTGACCTGGAACACCGAGCTTGGCGCCCCCGTGCGCAGTCGCCAGCGCGAACTGCTGGACGAAGTGCGGGTGTTCCGCTCACTGAGCAACGAAGAGCGCGATGCCCTGAGCCAGCGCATGACCACGGTGGAGTACCTGGCCGACCAGGTCATCCTGGGCATCGGCGAGCGCTCGGAGCATGTGCTGCTGATCAGCCGTGGCGTGGTGCTGGCCTCGGTACGCGATGGCGAGCGGTTGATCGAAGGCGGGCGCATGGGGCCTGGGGAGGTGCTGGGGCTGGAGGGGCTGGTGGACGACGAGGCCTCGCCGGTCGAGTTCCGCGCCCTGAGCGGCTGCATGCTCTATCGCATCGACAAGGAACAGGTGCGCGGTTGCCTGGCCGAGAGTGGTGATGTGAAGTCGGCGCTGACCAAGCTGCAGCGGTTCCGCCGGCAGAAGCGCGAGTCACTGCTGCTGCAGAAACCGGCGGTGGTGAAGAAAGGTGGGTTCCTGAGCTGGTTGCATAAGTGAGCCAATCGCGGGGCCAGCCCGCTCCCACGTTCCTGGCTGCCCCAAGGATTATCCAGCCTGCACAGCGTGGGAGCGGGCTTGCCCCGCGATAGCGATTACAACACCACCCGCAGACACTGCCCCGCGTGATACAGCGAGAACCCCGACTCGTAGAACGCCGTGCGCAGCGACGGCGCGCTCACCGGCCTCATCGGCGAGAATGGAATCGGCAGGCTGTCCGGATCATCCTTGAGCAGGAACTCGGCAAACGCCCGGCCGATCACCGTGCCGGTGGTGTTGCCGCGCCCGTTGTAGCCGGTCACCGCCACCAGCCCCGGCGCCGGTTCGAACAGGCGCATCAGGTGATCCGGGGTGAAGTCGATGCAGCCTGTCCAGTGCATCTCCCACTCGACCTTGCCCAGCGCCGGGTAGTAGTGGCTCTGGATACGGTCGGCCCAGCTGCGCACGAACCACGCCGGCTTGTTGTCGACCCGGCCGAGGCTGCCGAGCAGCAGGCGGCCCTGGTCGTCACGGCGGATGCTGCTGAGCACGGTGCGGGTGTCCCACGAGCCCTGGCCATGGGGCAGGACCTTGTCGGCGGCGGCGCCATGCAGAGGCTTGGAGGCGACCTGGTAGTAATAGCCGCGGAAGAAGTGCTTCTGCAGGTTGCTCCAGTCGCCTTCGGTGTAGGCGCCGGTGGAGATCACCACCTTGTCGGCACGCACCGCGCCGCGTGCGGTCTTCACTCGCCAGGCGTCGCCATCACGCTCCAGGCCCTCTACCGAGGACTGCTGGAACAGCTTGCCGCCCAGCCGGTTCACGGCGGCGGCCAGGCCTTGTGTATAGCCCATGGGGTTGATAGTGCCGGCGCGGCGGTCGAGCAGCGCGGCGGAAATCTTGTCGGTACCGCAGTATTCCTGGCAGTGCGCGCCGGTCAGCAGCTCGACGTCGGCGCCGCGCCGGGTCCACTGCTGGTGGCGGGCCTCGAGGTCTGCGATGCCGGTGGCGTTGTGCGCCATGTGCAAGGTGCCCTGATGCCGGGCCTGACAGTCGATACCCAGGCGCTCGATCATGGCGAATACTTCACCCGGGGCCTCGCCGAGCACCTTGTTCAGGCGGGCGCCCTGCTTGTGGCCGAGAGTGGCCTCGACGTCGTCGGGGCGGATCCAGGTGCCGGCGTTAACCAGGCCGACGTTGCGCCCGGAGCCGCCGTGGCCGATCTTCCAGGCTTCCAGCAGGATCACCGACTTGCCCTGCTCCAGCAGGTGGATCGCCGCCGACAAGCCGGTGATGCCGCCGCCGATCACGCAGACATCGGCCTTGTGCTCGCCGGCCAGGGCCTGGGCGGCGACGGTCGGCTGGGTGACGTGTTCCCACAGACATTCTTGACGCAGTTCGGACATGGCCGGCTCCAGCAATTGTTCTTATTGCCTCTGGGGCCGCTTCGCAGCCCTTTCGCGACACAAGGCCGCTCCCACAGGAATTGCGCCGAACCCTGTGGGAGCGGCCTTGTGTCGCGATTCGGGGGCGTCAGCCCCCGCCCACGATCATCAATCGAACACGATGCCCTGCGCCAGCGGCAACTCACGCGAATAGTTCACGGTATTGGTCTGCCGGCGCATGTAGCCCTTCCAGGCGTCCGACCCGGACTCACGCCCGCCACCGGTCTCCTTCTCACCCCCGAACGCCCCGCCGATCTCAGCACCGCTGGTGCCGATGTTGACGTTGGCGATGCCGCAATCGCTGCCCGAGGCGCTCTGGAAACGCTCGGCCTCGCGAATGTCGGTGGTAAAGATGCACGACGACAGGCCTTGCGGCACCTCGTTGTTCAGGCGCAGGGCCTCTTCGAAGTCGTCGTAGGCCAACACGTAGAGGATCGGCGCGAAGGTCTCGTGGCGGACCACGTCGCTCTGGGCCGGCATCTCGGCAATGGCCGGCGACACGTAGTAGGCGTTCGGGTACTGCTCGGCCAGCTGACGCTCGCCACCGAACACCTGGCCACCCTCGTCGCGGGCCTTGGCCAGCGCGCCCTGCATGGCATCGAACGACTGCTTGTCGATCAGCGGGCCGACCAGGTTGTCCTTGCGCGGGTCACCGATGCGCACCTTGCCGTAGGCGGCTTTGACGCGGGCGACCACTTCGTCCTTGATCGAACGGTGAACGATAAGACGGCGCAGGGTGGTGCAGCGCTGGCCGGCGGTGCCGACGGCGGAGAACAGGATGCCGCGCACGGCCAGGTCGAGGTCGGCGCTCGGGGCCAGGATCATGGCGTTGTTGCCGCCCAGCTCGAGAATGCTGCGGCCGAATCGCGCCGCGACACGCGGGCCGACTTCACGACCCATGCGCGTACTGCCGGTGGCGCTGACCAGCGGCACGCGTGGGTCGTCGACCAGGGCTTCGCCGGCTTCGCGACCACCGATCACCAGTTGCGCCAGGCCAGCCGGCGCATCACCGAAGGCCTTCACGGCCTTGTCGAACAGTGCCTGGCAGGCCAGGGCGGTCAGCGGGGTCTTCTCGGATGGCTTCCACACCACGGCGTTGCCGGCCACCAGCGCCAGCGCGGTGTTCCACGCCCATACCGCCACCGGGAAATTGAAGGCGCTGATCACCCCGACCACGCCCAGCGGGTGCCAGGTTTCACGCATGTGGTGGCCCGGACGCTCGGAGGCGATGGTCAGGCCGTACAGCTGGCGCGACAGGCCGACGGCGAAGTCGCAGATGTCGATCATTTCCTGCACTTCGCCCAGGCCTTCCTGGGTGATCTTGCCGGCTTCGATGGAGACCAGTTCGCCGAGGTCGGCCTTGTGTTCGCGCAGCACCTCGCCGAACAGGCGCACCAGCTCGCCGCGACGTGGGGCCGGCACGCTGCGCCAGGTTTCGAAGGCCTGTTGCGCCTGGTCGATGCGGGCAATGGTGTCGGCCTTGCCGAGCAGTTTCACCGAGGCGATGCGGCTGCCGTCAATCGGGGTGTGAACAGGGTAGTCGCCCTGGGTGTGAGCCGCGGCGGCAACGCCAAGACGCTCGAGCAGTGCAGCAACCATTGTGCTTCTCCTTTCATCGGGTGAAGGGGTGGAAAAGGATGTGGGTCAGTATTAATCCGATTACACAGGTGCAACAAACGACCTTTATTCCGCATATCATTCCGCCAGGTAATGATTTCAGCCGCCGAGACCGCTTATGTCCAAACGCCTGGTTCCGTCCATGACCGCCCTGCAGTGCTTCGAGGCCGCAGCCCGCCACCTGAGCTTCACCCGCGCCGCCGAGGAGCTGCACCTGACCCAGAGCGCGGTGAGCAAGCAGGTGGCGCAGCTCGAGGAGATGCTGCGTCACCACCTGTTCCTGCGCATCCGTCGACGCTTGCAGCTAACCCCCGCCGGCAGCCTGTACCTGGCCGAGGTGAACAAGATCCTTACCCAGGTGGACATGTCCAGCCGCTATGTCCTGAGCTATGGCTCGCAGACCGAAGTATTGAAGGTAGCCACTCAACCGAGTTTCGGCGTGCGCTGGTTGATTCCGCACCTAAAAGGCTTCGGCAAGCGCCACCCGAACATCCACCTGGATATCCGCAACGAGATGGAGCCGTTCTCCCTGCTGCAGGGGTCGGCCGACGTGGTGTTCTTCTATGGCCAGGGCACCTGGCCGGGGGCGACCTGCGTCGAGCTGTTCGGCGAAGAGGTGGTGCCGGTGTGCGCGCCGGAGCTGTTGCAAGGCCGCACGCTGCCTGACGCGGGCGCGGTGGCGGAGCTGGTATTGCTGCAGAGCACCTCGCGCCCGGAGGCCTGGCACGCGTGGTTCCTGGAGCAAGGGCTGCACACCGACAACAGCTACCACGGGCCGCGCTTCGACACCTTCTACATGGCCTTGAGCGCGGCGCAGGCGGGTTGCGGGGTGGCGCTGGTGCCGCGGTACCTGGTGGCCCGGGAGCTGGCCGAGGGCAGCCTGGTGCTGGCCTGGGACCATGCGATGAAGAGCAGTGGCGCGCATTATCTGGCGTATGCCGAGCATGCGGCGGAAGTGCCGAAGGTGCGGGCGTTGGTGGAGTGGGTTCGCGAACAGTTGCAGGCTTGAGATTGCCGGGGCCGCTTTGCGGCCCCATGGTCCTCAAGGTCGATCAATTATGGAATGAAACCCGCACTTTTTTTCGCTTGTACGCCAGCTCCATTCCCAGTTTTCATGTAAGTGTCCTCCACTCACCCAGGAAGCTTGCGATGCCCGCCCATGATTTCGTCAGCCCCGACAGCATCCGCGCGCAGTTCTCTGCCGCCATGTCGCTCATGTACAAGCAGGAAGTCCCCCTGTACGGCACGCTGCTTGAGCTGGTGAGCGAGACCAACCAACAGGTCATGGCCGCACAGCCCAAGGTGGCCGAGGCCCTGCGCTGGACCGGCGAGATCGAACGCCTCGACCAGGAACGCCACGGCGCCATCCGCGTGGGCACCGCCGAGGAACTGGCCACCATCGCCCGCCTGTTCGCGGTGATGGGCATGCAGCCGGTCGGCTACTACGACCTGAGCTCGGCTGGCGTGCCGGTGCACTCCACCGCGTTTCGCGCCGTGCATGAACAGTCGCTGCACATCAGCCCGTTCCGCGTGTTCACCTCGCTGCTGCGCCTGGAGCTGATCGACAACCCGCAACTGCGCGCACTGGCCCGGGGCATCCTGGAGAAACGGCAGATCTTCACCCCCCGCGTGCTCGAGCTGATCGCCCAATGCGAACGCGACGGCGGCCTGGACGCAAGCGATGCCGAGGCCTTCGTCCAGGAGGCATTGCACACCTTCCGCTGGCACCAGGACGCCACGGTCAGCGCCGAGCAGTACCAGCAGTTGCACGACCAGCACCGGCTGATCGCCGACGTGGTGGCGTTCAAAGGCCCGCATATCAACCACCTGACCCCGCGCACCCTGGACATCGACGCGATCCAGCTCGGCATGCCGGCCAAGGGTATTCCGCCCAAGGCCGTGGTCGAGGGACCGCCCACCCGGCGCCAGCCGATACTGCTACGCCAGACCAGCTTCAAGGCCCTGCAGGAGAAGGTCGCCTTCAGTGATGCCCAGGGCAGCCACACGGCGCGTTTCGGCGAGATTGAACAGCGCGGCGCGGCGCTGACGCCCAAGGGGCGCCAGCTGTACGACCGGCTGCTGGATGCGACCCGTGAAGCTTTGGGCGGCGCGCCGGCTGAGGCCAATGCCGAGCGATACAGGGCGCTGCTCGCGGAGCACTTCGCCGAGTTTCCGGATGACCTGGGGCAGATGCGCGAGCAGGGGCTGGCGTACTTTCGCTTCTTCGCCACCGAGAAAGGCCTGGCCGAGCGCGGGCAACAGGATCGCCCGACCACCCTGCAGGGGCTGATCGACGCCGGGCACGTGCATTTCGAGGCGCTGGTGTACGAGGATTTCCTGCCGGTGAGCGCGGCAGGGATCTTCCAGTCCAACCTGGGGGACGATGGCCAGGCCGACTATGGCAGCAACGCCAACCGTGAGGCCTTCGAGCAGGCGCTGGGGTTGCAGGTGCAGGATGAGCTGGCGCTGTATGCGCAGAGCGAGCGCCGGTCGTTGCAGGCGTGTGCGCAGGCGTTGGGGCTGGGGACGCTGTAGTATTTGAAACCGCTGGGGCCGCGTTGCGGCCCGTTCGCGACACAAGCCCGCTCCTACATGGGAACGCGCTCGCCTGGAGCGGCCTTGTGTCGCGCAAGGGCTGCAAGGCAGCCCCAGTGCACTAGCGGTGAGTGCGGAACCGATCCACTTCCTGGCGCAACTGCCCCGCCAGCCCCTCCAGCTCGCGGGCCGTCATGGCCAGTTCATTGGCCACATCACGCTGCTCGCTGTTGGCCTGGGCGATGCTCTGCAGGTTGCGGCTGAGCACCGTCGCGGTGCTGCTCTGCTCCTGGGTCGCGGTGCTGATCACGGCGAATTGCTCGCCCGCCACCCGGCTCTGCTCGTCGATGCGCGCCAGGGCTTCGGCCACCTTGTCGTTGCGTGCCAGGCCTTCCTGCATCAGCTGATTGCCCTGCTCCAACGTGCTGATGGCATGGCCGGTCTGCTGCTGGATGCTGGCGATCATGCCCGAGATCTCGTCGGTGGCCTGGCGGGTGCGCGCGGCCAAGCCACGAACTTCGTCGGCGACCACGGCAAATCCACGGCCCTGCTCGCCGGCCCGCGCCGCCTCAATGGCGGCGTTCAGCGCTAGCAGGTTGGTCTGCTCGGCGATCGAGGTGATCACGCCGACAATCCCACCGATCTCCTGCGAACGGGCTCCCAGGGTGTCCATCACTCTGGCGGTGCCACCCAAGGCCTCGGCGATCTGCCGCAGGGAAACCGAGGCTTCGTCCATGGCGCTGCGTCCGAAGCGGGTCTGCTGGGCATTGTCGCGGGCCATGCGCTCGGTGCCGGCCATGTTGTCGGCGATGTTCATCGACGTGGCGCTGAACTCCTCCACCGCGCCGGCCATGCTGGTGATCTCGCCGGACTGCTGGTCCATGCCCTCGCAGGCACCGGACGACAGGCCCGACAACGAGCGGGCACGGCCACTGACCTGGTCGGAGGCAGCACGGATATGCTCGACCATGGTCGCCAGGGCCTCACCCATCTGGTTGAAGCTGCGGGCCAGCTGGCCGATCTCGTCATGGCTGGTGACGCTCAGGCGAGCATTCAGGTCGCCGGCGCCGAGGGCTTCGGCCTGGCGCACCAGGTCGCCCAGCGGGCGCAGTTTACGGCGCAGCAACCAAAGGGTGGCGGCCACGGCCAGCAGCATCGCCAGCACGCTGCCGATGGCCAGGCGCAGGCCAACGCTCCAGGTCACGTCGCGGATCTCGCCCTCGGGCATGCTTGCCACCACGGTCCACGGGCCCTCGGCGAACGGCTCGGTGACGCTGAACACCAGCTCGCCGGCACCGGCCCAGAACTGCCCTGCCCCCGGTTTCAGCGCCTTGACCGCCTGGGCAGCCGCCTCGCCGTCACGTACCTCGGCCGGCGGCACCAGCCACTTGCCCTGCTCGTCCAGCAACGCCAGCGAGCCGGTCTGGCCGATGCGGAAGCGCTTGAGGTTGGCGAACTGGGCGTTCTGCGCATCGGTGTAGTCGAAGCCGACGAACAGCACCGCGATCACCCGGCCACCGCCGTCACGCACCGGCACGTAACGGGTCATGTAGTTGCGCTCGAACAGCACGGCGCGGCCGACGTAGGTCTGCCCGGCCATCAGCTTGGCGTAGGCCGGATGCTGGCGATCGAGCTGGGTGCCGATGGCGCGGCTGCCGTCCTGCTTGGTCAGGCTGGTGCTGATACGCACGAAGTCGTCGCCGCTGCGCACGAACAGGGTCGCGACCCCGGCGGTCATCTGCTGGAACTCGTCGACCTGGCGGAAATCGTTGTTCAGCAGGTGGTCGCCCAGGTACAGCGCCGGTGTCGCGGCACCGGCGACGTTGACCGTCTCACCGGCGTGCAGCGCCAGCCCCGAGGCGAATCGGCGCTCGAACAGGCCGCTCAGGCGCTGGGTGTTGTCCTTGAGCGAGCCGTGGAAGGTGTCGAGCTGGTCGGCCAGCAGCCGCGCCTCGCTGGCCAGATGCGCCTGGCGGGTGGTGAGGTTGGCGTCGTCCAGCGAACGCAGGGCGAACAGGGTGCTACCGGTGATCACCAGCGCCAGCACGATGGCGAGGGCGATCCCGAGCTGCGAGGCGATTCGGGCACGCGGTTGAGACATGGCAAGGCTCCTGGCAAGAGGCCGGGATCGTCCTGATCACGCTGACCGCCCGCTGCATATCGACGGGGAATCGCGTCCTCTTCCGGGACGCTGGTGCAAGTTGATCGGCGTCTGTAGGAAATACTTGAGTGCTGGACCGGGATATTCGCAAACGTTTTCTTGCTGTGGCCCGCGATGGTTATCAACCTTGCGCCGACAGTACCTGCACAACCGGCAGGTCCATTGCCGCCGCCTCCTCCTGCAGGAACACACTCAACCTGCGCAGCCGCTCCCCGCCCGGCCGGGTCCGCGGCCACACCAGGTAGTAGTCCATGCCACTGGCCACCGCAGTCGGCCAGGGCAGGCTCAGCCGGCGCTGGGCCACGTCCTCGGCCACCATCAGCAGGTCGCCCATGGAGATCCCATAGCCCCGTGCCGCGGCGATCATGCCCAGTTCCAAGGTATCGAACACCTGCCCGCCCTTGAGCGAGACCTTGTCGGTCAGCCCCATGCGCGCCAGCCAGGCACGCCAGTCACGCTTGTCCGGCGTGGGGTGCAGCAGTTCGATGCCCGCCAGGCGCCGTTCGTCCCAGGGCGCGTCATCGAGCAGTTCCGGCGCGCCCACCGGGATCAGCAACTCGGAGAACAGCCGGCGCACCTCCCAGTCTGCCGGAAAGCTGCCATCGCTGAGCAGCACCGCGCAGTCGAACGGCTCCTGGTTGAAGTCGACATGATCGACATCCATCCAGGCGCTGGTCAGCTGCACCTCGTTGCCCGGCTGCAGGTGGCGAAAACGGCTCAGGCGCGCCAGCAGCCAGCGCATGGTCAGGGTCGAGGGCGCCTTCATGCGCAGGATGTCGTCCTCGCCGCGCAAGGTATCGCAGGCCCGCTCCAGCGACGCGAAGCCGTCGCGCACACCGGGCAGCAGCATGCGCGCGGCTTCGGTCAGTTGCAGGCTTCGCCCGCTGCGTATGAACAGGCGGCAGGCGAAATGCTCCTCAAGGGTGCGGATATGCCGGCTGACCGCGCTCTGGGTGATCGACAGTTCTTCACCGGCACGGGTGAACGAACTGAGCCGGGCGGCAGCTTCGAATGCGCGCAGCGCATAGAGCGGAGGCAGTTGGCGGGTCATGGCGCACCTGTTAGGCGGGGCGTAGGTCGGATGCACAGGATCATACATCCATGAGTCAGGCTCATGCCTGTGATCGCATTTATCCTTTTGTGCAAAGCTGACCGAGGCCTCAGAATCGACGGCTCGCTTCCCCGACTCATCCAGAAGGACCGCCCCCATGCATGTCGCGCCCACCACTGAACTCAAGGCTTTGCTGCGCCTGGCCGGGCCACTGATCGCCTCGCAGTTGGCGCACATGCTGATGGTACTCACCGATACCCTGATGATGGCCCGCATCAGCCCGCAGGCCTTGGCCGGTGGCGGCCTGGGCGCGGCGAGCTATTCGTTCGTGTCGATCTTCTGCCTGGGTGTGATCGCCGCGGTCGGCACGCTGGTGGCGATCCGCAAGGGCGCCAACGACACCGAGGGCGTCACCCGCCTGGCCCAGAGCGGCCTGTGGCTGGCCTGGGGCTTGGCGTTGGTCTCGGCGCTGGTGATGTGGAACCTCAAGCCAGTGCTGCTGCTGTTCGGCCAGAAGCCGGAGAACGTCGACTCGGCGATGCAGCTGCTCACCCTGCTGCCGCTCGCCCTCCCCGGCTACATGACCTTCATGGCCCTGCGCGGCTTCACCAGCGCCCTGGGTCACTCGACCCCGGTGATGGTCATCAGCCTGGTGGGCACAGTGTTCAACTACCTGTTCAACCATGCGCTGATCGAGGGCATGTTCGGCCTGCCCAAGCTCGGGCTGATGGGCATCGGCCTGGTCACCGCCGTGGTGACCCTGGGCATGGCCATCGCCCTCGCGCTTTATATTCGCTGGCACAAGGCCTATGCCGCCTACCCGCTGCGCAAGGGGCTGTCGCGCCCTTCCCTGCCGGCACTGCGCGAGCTGTGGCGGCTGGGCCTGCCGATTGGCGGTACCTATATGGTCGAAGTGGGCCTGTTTGCCTTCGCCGCCCTGTGCATGGGCGTGCTGGGCAGCACGGAACTGGCGGCGCACCAGATCGCACTGCAGATCGTCTCGACCGCATTCATGGTCCCGACCGGTCTTTCGTATGCGGTGACCATGCGCGTCGGCCTCTACTATGGTGCCGGCAACCTGTTGGCGGCTCGCAGCGCCGGGCGCGTGGGTATCGGCTTCGGTGCCTCGCTGATGTTCGCCTTCGCCGCACTGTTCTGGTTGTTGCCGGACGCCCTGGTTGGTTTGTTCATCGACCGTAACGACCCGGCCTTCGCGGCGATCTTCATGCTGGCGGTACAGTTGGTGATGGTGGCGGCATGGTTCGAGCTATTCGATGGCGTGCAGACCATCGCCATGGGCTCGATCCGTGGCCTGAAGGACGCCAAGACCACTTTCCTGATCGGCCTGGTGTGCTACTGGCTGGTGGGTGCGCCGAGCGCGTGGCTGTTCGCCTTCAACCTCGGCGGCGGCGCGCAGGGGATCTGGTGGGGGCTGGCGCTGGGCCTGGCCTGCGCGGCGGTGGCGTTGACGTTCGGCTTTGAGTGGCGGATGAAGCGGTTGCTGGGCAAGGCAGAGCGGGCGCGGGGGGCGGCGGTGTCGGTTTGAGGGGTTTGGGGGCGCTGGGGATCACGTGATGGCGGACAAGTACCTGGCGCTGCAACTGTACCGTCGAACACCTTGAAGTAAAAACCGTCTAAAACTGTACTACTGTACCGCCATAAACATCACTTTCTGTTCACCACTTCCCTACTACCTCCACAAAACCGCACCAAAAAAGCGCACACCAGTACAGTTTTGCCAATAACAAGTGCAACAGTCCCTTCAAACAGTTAACTGCCCCCTCACAATACACCTGAACTGTACCTACTGTTCTGGACGAGAGAAGAGGAAGATGGGCACCAGTTAAATCACTCCCTAATGCCGCCACAAGCGGAAGGATGACACATCATGGAACGTACCCTCAGTTCCGACCTGGTTTTCGAAAAAGCCCAAGCTTCCAACGCCGCCCTGCCGCTGCGCGTCCTGTCCACCCTGGTACTGTGGCAGCGCCGCATGGCCAGCCGCCGCCAGCTGGCGCGCCTGGACTCCCGCCTGCTGGCTGACGCCGGCATCAGCGAGTCGCAGCGCTACGAAGAGCTGAGCAAGCCGTTCTGGCGCTAAGCGCCGGACGCCGGCCCAGGCCGGCACCGCAAACTCACAAGAACCCGTTGCAGGAAACTGCGGCGGGTTTTTTGTTTCAAGGCCCGGACTAGAGCATTCGCACGACCAAACATAACAGTTTTTATAACTTACAAATCGACAGGCACAGTTACTATTTGTGATCTTTTCTCGAGCCAAATGGCCGAACCAGCGCGTGTTACGCTTGTCTTACGCGCCTGGCAGAGAAAAGTACCGTGACGAGCCAAGCGAGCGTCCGATAAGCAGAACCATCCAGACCCTGTGCAGGAGTCCCCGACCATGTCCCGTTATCACCTGTTTGGCGCCGCCTTGCTGCTGTCGCTCGCCGGCGCGGCCAATGCCACCAGCTTCGTCGTCACCACCGACGCTGTGGTAGGCGCAGTAGCCGCCTCCACCGACGCCACCTCCGACATCTCCTCCTCGTTCCGCGACGACAAGATCGTCAAGGCCGCCCGTGACGATGCCGCCAGCTTCGTTGGCAGCGACGGCGCCATTCGCGGCGCCAAGCTGGAGAGCGCGTTCGCGCATATTCGCCAGCAACTGCCGGAGCTGCAGGCCAGCGACGCGCAACTGGCCCGCGCCATCCTCGCCATCTGAGCCCCGCACCGCCCGGATTCACTGGCCCCGCCCGTGGATCCGGGGTAGCCTTCGCAGCCCGAGATCATCGCCAGACCGCCCATGCGTTACCTGTTGCCTTCACTGTTCGCCCTGGCCTGCATGAGCAGCGCCCAGGCCATGGATACCACCACCCAGAGCCTGGTCATCAGCGGCTACGTCACCAGCCAGGTTACCGCCGCGCCGTTCGACCGCAAGCTGGTCGCCGCCGCCCGTGACGACGCTGCCGCATTCGTCGCCAGCGACGGCCGGATCCGCGGCGCGCGCCTGCAGGCGGCGCTGGACATGCTGCACCAGGACCTGGCCCGGCCTTGCGTCGGCGACCGTGAACTGGCCGAAGCGATTCTCGTCCAATAACTACATTCGACTCCCCTGTACTTCCGGAGATGCTCCATGCGTAAACCGCTGATCGCCGCCACCCTCGGCATGCTGCTGCTCGCCGACCTGGCCCAGGCCCACACCCTGGTGGCCACCAGCAACATCATCGTCCGCGCCTTTGGCCGTTCGATCGATTTCACCTCCGACACCACCACCTCGATCCGCGACTCGAAAGTGGTGCGTGAAGCCCACGACGACGCCGCCAGCTTCGTCGCCAGCAACGGTGATATCCGCGGCGCCCAGCTCGAGGCCGCCTTCGACACCCTGCGCGCCCGCGTCCCCGAGGCCCGTGACGCCAGCGACCAGGTGCTGGCCGAAGCCATCCTCGCCCTGTGAAGCGCGTGCGTGCCTGGCTGCTGGGCTGCGCCCTGACGCTGCTCGGCACGCCCGCCCTGGCCGACCTGCAGCTGGTGCTGCAGCGCGACGGCCTCGACCCTGCACAACAGCAGGCGACCCAGACGTTGCTCGACGAAGCCATGGCCAAGCTGCCACCGCGCTTCAAACAGCAATTGGACCGGCAAATCCTGGTCGGCTGGACCGAGCGCATGCCCGAGGACGCCTACGGCCAGGCTTCTCCGGTGGCCAGCCTGGAACTCAACCGGCGCCTGCTGCCGGGCCTGGTCGACGGCAGCGCCGCCCGCGAGAAGACCAACCGTCCCCACGGCACGGTCCGCGAGGAATTGCTGGCCACCGTGCTCCACGAACTCACCCATATCTATGACCGCGCGCGCCTGTGGCCGGACGCCGAGCGCCAGCTGATCAGCCGCTGCAAGCGCCAGCAAGGCGCTCTGGGCAAGGTCGGGCTGCCGCAGGACTGCCGTGGTCAGGCCGAACGCCGCTTTACCCTGAGCGACGACCCGCGCCTGCTGGATTTGGCCGGCTGGCCACAGTACGTCGGCCGGCGCGGCGAGCGCGAGCAGCACAACGGCCAGCTGGTGCGCAGCCCGGATCCCTACGAGCTGAGCAGCCCGAAAGAGTTCATCGCGGTCAACATGGAATACTTCCTCCTCGACCCGAGCTACGGCTGCCGTCGCCCTGCGCTAAACCAGTACCTGCGCGACCATTTCGGCTGGGCGCCGCAACAGGACACCTGCGCCAGGGGCCTGCCGTTCCTCAATGCCGGCAACGATTTCGCCCGCCAGCCATTGGGTGAGATCGACCCGGAGCGGGTCTACGAGGTGGACTACCTGCTGGCCGAAGCCAACCAGAACTGGGTCAGCCGTTGGGGCCACAGCATGCTGCGCCTGGTGATCTGCGCCCCGGGCCGCCCGCGCGGTCCAGCCTGCCGCCTGGACCTGGACCAGAGCCTGGTGCTGTCGTACCGCGCCTTCGTCAACGACGTGCAGCTGTCCAGCTGGGACGGCCTGACCGGCGCCTATCCCTCGCGGCTGTTCGTGCTGCCGCTGGGGCAGGTGATCGACGAATACACCAAGACCGAGCTGCGCAGCCTGGCCTCGGTGCCGCTCAAGCTCAGCCGCGGCGAGATCGAGAACCTGGTGCGCCAGGCCGCCGAGATGCACTGGAGCTACGACGGTAACTACTACTTCCTGTCCAACAACTGCGCCGTGGAATCGCTCAAGCTACTGCGCAGCGGCACCGGCAACCCGCGCCTGAACGACCTTGACAGCATCATGCCCAACGGCTTGCTGGAGGTACTCAAGGGCAGGGGACTGGCCGATACCCACGTGCTCGACGACCCGCGCGAGGCACTGCGCCTGGGTTATCGCTTCGACTCTTATCGCGACCGCTACCAGGCAATGTTCGAGGTGCTGCGCAAGCAGTTGCCGATCAAGCAGACGAGCGTGGAAGACTGGCTGGCGCTGGACGCCGAGCAGCGCCGCCAATGGTTCGACCGCGCCGACCTGCGTACCAGCGCGGCCTTGCTGCTGCTCGAGCAGGCCGGCCTGCGCCGCCAGCTGCTGCTGGCCCAGGACGAGGTCAAGCAACGCTACCTGAATGGCCGGGCGCTCAAGGACGGCAGCTTCGACAAGGCCAACGAAACCTTGCAGGCGATGCTGGCCAACAGCGGCTTCCTCAGCCGCCCGGCGGAATTGCTGGGGGCAGGGGGCTATGGCCTGCCGCAGCCTGCCGAGCGCAAGCAGCTGGAGCAGGTGAGCAGCGAGCGCCAGGCGCAGCTGCTACGGCTGAGCACCGACCTGGACCAGCAGGTGAGGGCGCTGCTGAGGCCGGAACGGGGCAGGGAGATCAAGGCCGTGGAGGCCAATATCAAGCAGGTGGGCGAGCATCTGCGGGCGTTGCACAAGGCGGCCGGGGGGTTGCAGCTGCCCTAGCGCATGGCGATAAGGCCGAACAGAGGTAGCACAATGCCCTACAGGCTTTCCTCGTCCTCCTCCGGCAACCCTTGATCCACCTGCAACCATGGCAACCGGCTCCCCACCCAGATATGCCGATTGGCCGGCACCCGCTCCGGGTGATCCAGCGTCGCCACCGTCACATCGATCGTTTCAGGGCTATGCGCGGTCACCAGCGCCACGTGCGCCCCGCAGTTGCCACAGAAATACCGGCTGCAGCTCTGCGGCGCCATGTAGCGCTGGGGCGAGCCCGCCAGCCACTGGAAACCCGCGAGGGGCAGGGTGACCCAGGTCAGCAGCGTACCGCCGCTGACCCGCCGGCAGATCGAGCAATGGCAATGGGCGACATCGCCCAGATCGGCCTGCAGCCGGTAGCGCAACGCCCCGCAATGACACCCGCCTTCCACGACATCCACCATCGAAATGACCTCCCGTCGCCTGAGCGCAGGCGAAAGCTGGCTGAAAGCTTGCCCACATAGGATAGCGCCACCACCGGCAGCAGACCGGCCAGCCAGGGCACCCGGAAACCTCCGCGCCCCGGCCCAATCAACAACAACAATGGTGATTCTGATGTTTTCCTGTGCCCGCCTTCTCGCAGTATCCCTCCGCCTGCTCCTCGCGCAGCGCCTGACGCGCTGATCCGCCCGAATCGTCCTTCCTTTCGCCGCGCCACGCCTGGAGTACCGCCATGCTGACCTTCCTCGGCTTCGCCATGGTCATCACCTTCATGTACCTGATCATGACCAAGCGCCTGTCGGCCTTGATCGCGCTGATCCTGGTACCGATCCTGTTCGCCCTGTTCGGTGGCTTTTCCGCCAAGATCGGCCCAATGATGCTCGAAGGCATCAGCAAGCTCGCGCCCACCGGCGTGATGCTGATGTTCGCCATTCTCTACTTCGCCCTGATGATCGACTCCGGCCTGTTCGACCCGGCCGTGCGCAAGATCCTCAAGCTGGTCAAGGGCGACCCGCTGAAAGTCTCGGTCGGCACCGCGGTGCTGGCCCTGGTGGTGTCCCTCGACGGTGACGGCGCCACCACCTACATGATCTGTTGCGCCGCCATGCTGCCGCTGTACAGCCGCCTGGGCATGAGCCCGCGGATCATGGCCGGCCTGATCATCCTCGCCGGCGGAGTGATGAACATGACTCCGTGGGGCGGCCCCACCGCCCGCGCCGCCAGCGCCCTGCACGTGGACCCGTCGGACATCTTCGTACCGATGATCCCGGCCATGGCCTTCGGCGTGGCGGCGATCCTGGCCATCGCCTACTGGTACGGCAAGCGCGAGCGTGCCCGCCTGGGCGAGCTGCACCTGCCGACCGACGACATCGACCACAGCGAGATCAGCGTGTCGCAGTTCCCCGAAGCGCGCCGGCCGAAACTGATCTGGTTCAACGGTGCCCTGACCGCAGCGCTGATGGTCGCGCTGATCGCCGGCGTGCTGCCGCTGCCGGTGCTGTTCATGATTGCCTTCAGCATCGCCATGATCGTCAACTACCCGTGCCTGCAGCAGCAGAAGGACCGCATCGCCGCCCACGCCTCCAGCGTGCTGGCCGTCAGCGGGCTGATCTTCGCCGCCGGCATCTTCACCGGCATTCTGTCGGGCACCGGCATGGTCGACGCCATGTCCAAGAGCCTGCTGGCGGTGATCCCGGAAGCGTTCGGCCCGTACATGGCGGTGATCACCGCGATCGTCAGCATGCCGTTCACCTTCTTCATGTCCAACGACGCCTTCTACTACGGCGTGCTGCCGGTGCTGTCGGAGTTCGCCAGCCACTACGGCGTCACCCCGGTGGAAATGGCTCGCGCGTCGATCGTCGGACAGCCGGTGCACCTGCTCAGCCCGCTGGTACCCTCCACCTACCTGCTGGTGGCCCTGGCCGGCATCGAGTTCGGCGACCACCAGCGCTTCACCCTCAAGTGGGCAGTGCTGGTGTGCTTGTGCATAATGGCCGGCGCGCTGGCACTGGGGACTTTCCCGCTGTTCAGCAGTCTGTAATACAAGCGCATCATCCAACTGCAAAGCGCCCGGCCTCTTGGGCGCTTTGCCTTTAACGCTCGAAGGAATACACATGGAATGGCTGACCAGCCCGGAAATCTGGGTTGCCTTTTTCACCCTCACCGCGCTTGAGATTGTGCTCGGGATCGACAACATCATCATGATCTCGATCCTGGTCAGCCGCATGCCCAAGCACATGCAGCCGCGCACGCGGATCTTCGGCCTGGCCCTGGCCATGGTCACGCGGATCATGCTGCTGCTGTCGATCACCTGGGTCATGCGCCTGACCGACGACCTGTTCCATGTGCTCGGCCAGGGCATCTCCGGGCGCGACCTGATCCTGTTCTTCGGCGGCCTGTTCCTGCTGTGGAAGAGCTCCCAGGAGATCTACCACGGCCTGGAAGGCGAGGACGAGAGCGCGGATGCGCCGAAAGGGGCGGGCGGCAAGTTCTTCTACACCATCATCCAGATCGCCATCATCGACATCGTGTTCTCCCTGGACTCGGTGATCACTGCGGTGGGCATGGTCTCCCACGTACCGGTGATGATCGCCGCGATCATCGTCGCGGTGCTGGTGATGATGCTCTGCGCCGGCACCATCAGCGACTTCATCGACAAGCACCCGTCGCTGAAGATGCTTGCGCTTTCGTTCCTGATCGTCGTTGGTACCGTGCTGATCGCCGAATCTTTCGATGTTCACGTGCCGAAGGGCTATGTCTACTTCGCCATGGCCTTCTCGCTGGCGGTTGAAGCGATCAACATCCGCATGCGCACGGCGCTGGCGCGCAAGAAGGGCAAGGAGCACGATCCGGTGAAACTGCGCAAGGACATTCCCGGTCAGTAAGATCAGGAGCGCAGTACAAAAGGGCCCTTCGGGGCCCTTTTCGCATCCACGTCCCTGTAGGAGCGCCCCCTATCGCGACACAGGGCCGCTCCTACAGGCACCCGTGTTTCAAATAGATTTCAGTCATGCCAAGCTGGCACCCATCGCGCAAAACAACTAAAGCTTCAGTGAGCACTGAAAAAACCAGCCCACCCCCGGGCCAGGCTCACCGTTGTACCCATTGGCCCCGCACAGGGGCATAGAAGAAAAAAGGGGGCCCGACCATGCTGACTCTGCTCAACCTGCTCTCCGCCGTGGCATTGCTGGTGTGGGGCACCCATATCGTGCGGACCGGTATCCTGCGGGTCTATGGCTCGAACCTGCGCCGGGTGCTCGGCCAGAACATGAACAAACGTCCGCTGGCGTTCATCGCCGGGATCCTGGTAACCGCCATGGTGCAGAGCAGCAACGCCACCGCCATGCTGGTCACCTCGTTCGTCGGCCAGGGCCTGATGGCCATGACCCCGGCCCTGGCGATCATGCTCGGCGCTGACGTGGGCACCGCGCTGATGGCGCGGGTGCTGACCTTCGACCTGTCCTGGCTGTCGCCACTGCTGATCTTCCTCGGGGTGATCTTCTTCCTCTCGCGCAAGCAGACCCGCGCCGGCCAACTGGGCCGGGTGGGCATCGGCCTGGGCCTGATCATCCTGGCGCTGCAACTGATCGTCCACGCCGCCGCGCCGATCACCCATGCCCAGGGGGTCAAGGTACTGTTCGCCTCGCTGACCGGAGACATCCTGCTCGACGCCCTGATTGGCGCGTTGTTCGCCATGATTTCCTACTCCAGCCTGGCCGCCGTGCTGCTCACCGCCACCCTGGCCGGCGCCGAGGTAATCAGCCTGCCGGTGGCCATCGGCCTGGTGATCGGCGCCAACATCGGCAGCGGCCTGCTCGCCTTCCTCACCACCAGCCTGCAGAACAGCGCCGGGCGCCGGGTGGCGCTGGGCAGCCTGCTGTACAAGATCATCGGCCTGCTGCTGATCATCCCGGTACTGCACCCGCTGGTGGAATGGATGGACAGCCTGAGCTTCAGCCCGCAGGAGCTGGTGATCGGCTTCCACCTGCTCTACAACACCCTGCGCTGCCTGCTGATGCTGCCGACGGTCAACCCCATGGGCCGGGTGTGCAACTACCTGCTGCCCGAGCGCGACAACGGCAACGGCCACCACCAGCCACGCCACCTCGACCCGACCGCACTGAACACGCCCAGCCTGGCCCTGGCCAACGCCGTGCGCGAAACCCTGCGCCTGGGCGATATCGTCGACAGCCTGCTTGACGCCATGCTCGGCGCCCTACGCGGCACCCAGACCGCCATGCCACAACAGGTGCGTGCCCTGGGCGAGGACGCCGAGGCCCTGTACAACGCCATCAAGCTGTACCTGGCACAGATGCCCCGCGAGGATCTTGGCGAGCAGGACAACCGGCGCTGGGCGGAGATCATCGAGCTGGCGATCAACCTCAAGCTGGCCAGCGACCTGATCGAGCGCATGCTGCGCAAGGTCCAGCAGCAGAAGACTTCGCAGCGTCGGGAGTTCTCCCAGGTCGGCCTCGAGGAACTGACCGGACTGCAGGAGCAGCTGCTGGCAAACCTGCGCCTGGGCCTCTCGGTATTCCTCAGCGCCGACCCGCAGAGCGCGCACCAGTTGCTGCGCGAGAAACGCCGCTTCCGCGCCCAGGAACGGCGTCTGGCCCATGCCCATGTCAGCCGCCTGCAACGTAAAGTGGTGCAGAGTATCGAGACCAGTTCGCTACACTTGGAGCTCATTGCCGACATGAAGCGTTTGAACTCTTTGTTCTGCAGCAGTGCCTATGTGGTACTGGGCGGCACCGATACCGGCGGGCTGATGCTCGACAGCGTGCCGGACGAAGCCCGCCAGCCCTGAGCCCAGACACCCCGGAGACCGAAGCTCGCCTATGCGTTGCCTGTTGTTCGCCTGCCTGCTGATCCTCAGCCTGCCCACGCTCGCCCTCGACCGCTCGCGGGTCGAGGGCTACCTGCTGCCCAACGGCCTGCAAGTGATCCTCAAGTCTGGCTACGAGCGCGACCATGTGTCGATCCGCCTGGTGGTTGGCGTGGGCCTGGACGACTTCGATTGCGACCAGCGCGAACTGCCGCACCTGCTCGAGCACCTGCTGTTCAGCGGGATCGACGAGACGGGCGAGGGCGGCCTGGAAGAGCGCATGCAGGCCCTGGGCGGGGAATGGAACGCCTTCACCAGCAGCGCCGACACCACCTTCGTCATCGAGGCCCCGGCGCGCAACCAGCGCAAGGTGCTCGACCTGCTGCTGGCGATCATTCGTGACACCCGCATCGACGAAAAAGCGCTGGCCACGGCGAAGAAGATCATCGAACGCGAGGACGGCGGGCACTACGGCCGCCTGCAGCGCTGGCTCGACCGCCAGGACATCGGCCACCCGGCCAGCGACCAACTGGCCACCGAGCTGGGCCTGAAGTGCCCCGAGCGCTCCAGCCTCGACGATATGACCCTGGAGCAGGTGCGGCAACTGCGTGAGCACTGGTACGTGGCCAACAACATGTCGCTGATCGTCGTCGGCGGCCTCGACCGCCTGCTGCCGGCCTATCTGGAGCGCACCTTCGGCGAGCTGCCGGCCACCGAACCCGGGGAACGCCGCAACCTGGAGAGCATCAGCCAGCAGGCCGAGCAGCGCCGCGACCTGACCCGCGGCTGGCTGGGCGACAACGTCAAGCTGCACTGGCTGTTCATCGAGCCGACGCTGGAAGAGGGCCATGACCAGACCCTCGAGCTGCTTTCGCGTTACCTGGACTGGGCGCTGTACGACCAGCTGCGCCTGCGTCACGGCCTGTCCTATGGCCCGTCGGTGCAACGCGAAAGCTTCGGCGACAGTGGGATGCTCAGCCTCAATGCCGACCTTGAGCGCCAGGACCTCGACGCGGCGCTGAAGGTGCTCGGGGAACTGTTCGACCACCTACGCAAGCACGGTCTGGACCCGGACACCTTCGCCCGGATCAAGGAGGCGGCGATTGCCCGGGAAAGCTGGACCACCCAGGGCAACGCGGCGCTCGCCGACTACTACTGGGGGGCGCTCAACGCCTACGTGGACGGGCGTTTCACCGATCCGGTGCGGCAACTGCGCCAGGTCAGCCTCAAGCAAGCCGACGCGGCGCTGCGCGAACTGCTCAAGGAACCGGGGTACCTGCGCATCGAGAAGCCGTTGCTGGGGTATGACGAACTGTATGGTCTGGTGGCGCTGCTGCTGGGGCTGATCCTGGCTGCGGGGCTGATCCGTCGGCGCCGCGTGCTGGCCAAGCGCCCCAGTGGTGCTACACGGGAGCCGTGATTCGGCGGTATCCTGTCAGCCAACAGCGTCCACGTCCCGGACGCCTCGAACACGCCTCTTCCTGTTGTAAACCCATGCCCCCGATCCCCGGCTTCATCCTGCGCATCATCGAACTGCTCAAACGCTACCCCGGCATCATCGCGCTCTACGGTTTCCTCTCGGGGATCGGCAGTTTTATCCTGGTCGACCGCCAGGCCGGCCTGGCCAGCTGGATCGCCATCGTCATGCTGGTCAGCTGGATCTGGCTGATGCTGGAGAACACCCTCACCGAGCTGTTCGCCCGCACCTTCAAGCGCGAAATCCCGCAGCCCCTGCTGCGCTTCGCGACGCAGATGATCCACCAGGAAAGCCTGTTCTTCGTCCTGCCGTTCTTCTTCATCACCACCACCTGGAACAGCGGCCAGCTGATCTTCACCGGCCTGCTCGGCGCCGCCGGGCTGATCTCGATCGTCGACCCGCTGTACCACAAGTGGCTGGCGCCACGCCGCTGGCTGTTCCTCGCACTGCACACCCTGACGCTGTTCGCCGCGATGCTCACGGCGCTGCCGATCATCCTCCACCTGACCACCGCGCAGAGCTTCAAGCTGGCGCTGATCGCCGCCATGGTGCTGTCGTTCCCGAGCCTGGCCAGCAGCTTCCCGATCAACAACTGGCGCCGCGGCGTGGCTCTGGTGCTGGTGACCCTGGCGGTCGGTGGCGGCGGCTGGCTGCTGCGCTCCTGGGTACCGCCGGCCACGCTGTGGATGACCGACGTGGCGATCAGCACCGAAGTGCTCAACCGCCAGCCGGGCGCCTCGCTGGACGAAGTGGCCGCCAGCCGCATCCGCAGCGGCGGACTTTACGCCTATACCGCCATCAACGCGCCCCGTGGCCTGAACGAGCGCATCTACCATGTGTGGCAGCTGGACGGTAAGGAAGTGGACCGTATCGCCCTGGATATCCACGGCGGGCGCAAGGAAGGCTACCGGGCCTGGACCCACAAGCAGAACTTCCCGCCCAATCCGGTGGGCAAGTGGCAGGTGAGGGTGCTGACCGAGGACGGGCAGGTGATCGGGGTGTTGCGCTTCAAGGTGGTCGACGGCGCGCCTGCGCAGTGAAGGGCTGGGGCTGCTGTGCAGCCCTCCAGTCAGCACACATTCAACATGCGCTATGATCAGCCTCTATGCCCTCAGTCAGACGCATGGAGCCTATGACCGTCCCCAGCGCCACCCTGGACACCACCGAGCAGCCCTCGCGCCTGCGCATCGTCGGCGACTGGACCCTGGCCCACTACGCCAGCCTCAAGCGCGAATGCGAGCGCCTGGGCAGCCAGTACGGCGATGACACCCAGGTCGACCTCAGCCAGCTGGGCCGCCTGGACACCGCCGGCGCCTCGCTGCTGGCCGAGCTGCTGGGTTCCGAACGCCTGTCGCGCTGCACTGACGAACTCCCCGATGCCAGCCGCGCGCTGCTGAAGAACGTCTACTGCTCGGTGCAGGACTACTGCATCCCGGTCAAGGAGCCGGAGCAACCGGTGCTGCTCCTGCTGCTGGCGCGCATCGGCCGCGCCGTCGACCAGCTGTGGCAGGACACCAACCAGGTGCTGGGCTTCGTCGGCCTGATCCTGCAGACCCTGTTCCTGCGCCTGTTCCAGCCGCACCGCTGGCGCGTCACGCCGGTGGTCGCGCACCTCGAGCAAACCGGCCTGGACGCCGCGCCCATCGTCGCCTTGCTGACCTTCCTGGTGGGCGCGGTGGTGGCCTTCCTCGGCGCCACGGTGCTGGCCGACTTCGGCGCGACCATCTTCACCGTCGATCTGGTGGCCTTCTCCTTCCTGCGTGAATTCGCCGTGCTGCTGACCGCCATCCTCATGGCCGGTCGCACCGCCAGCGCGTTCACCGCGCAGATCGGCTCGATGAAGGCCAACGAAGAGATCGACGCCATCCGTACCCTGGGCCTGAACCCCATCGAACTGCTGGTGGTGCCCCGGGTGCTGGCGCTGCTGATCGCGCTGCCGCTGTTGACCTTTGTCGCGATGCTCTGCGGCATGATCGGCGGCGCGGTGGTCTGCGCACTGACCCTGGATATCTCGCCGGCCATGTTCCTCTCGCTGCTGCAGAGCGACATCGGCGTGCAGCATTTCCTGGTGGGCTTGGCCAAGGCACCGTTCTTCGCCTTCCTGATCGCCGCCATCGGTTGCCTGGAAGGCTTCAAGGTCAGCGGCAGCGCCGAATCAGTGGGCGCCCACACCACCTCTGCCGTGGTGCAATCGATCTTCGTGGTGATCGTGCTGGACGCGGTGGCCGCGCTGTTCTTCATGGAGATGGGCTGGTGACTGAAGCCGTGATCGAAGCCCGGGGCCTGTGCAACCGCTTTGGCAGCCAGAGCGTGCACGAGAACCTCGACCTGGACCTGTACCGCGGCGAGATCCTCGCCGTGGTCGGCGGCTCGGGCAGCGGCAAGTCGGTGCTGTTGCGCAGCATCGTCGGCCTGCGCCGGCCCAACGAAGGCACGGTCAAGGTGTTCGGCCAGGATCTGGCCAGCCTCGACGAAACCCAGCGCTCGCTGGTCGAACGCCGCTTCGGCGTGCTGTTCCAGAAGGGCGCGCTGTTCTCGTCGCTGACCGTGACCGAGAACGTCGCCCTGCCGCTGATCGAGCATGCCGGGCTGTCGCGGGCCGACGCCGAGCACCTGGCAGGAGTCAAGCTGGCCCTGGCCGGGCTGCCGATCAGCGCCGCCGACAAGTACCCCGCGTCGCTGTCCGGCGGCATGATCAAGCGCGCCGCCCTGGCCCGCGCCCTGGCCCTGGACCCGGACATCCTGTTCCTCGACGAGCCCACCGCCGGCCTCGATCCGATCGGCGCCGCCGCCTTCGACCAGTTGATCCTGACCCTGCGCGACGCCCTGGGGCTGTCGGTGTTCCTCATCACCCACGACCTGGACACCCTCTACACCATCACCGACCGGGTGGCGGTGCTGTCGCAGAAGAAGGTGCTCGTGGCAGGGCCCCTGGCCGAGGTCGAGCAGACTGAAGACCCCTGGATTCATGAATACTTTCACGGCCCGCGTGGTCGGGCGGCCGAAGACGCCGCCCTGCGCGCCCGCCAGGAGCGCTGAACGATGGAAACCCGAGCTCATCATGTCCTGATCGGCCTGGTCACCGTGCTGGTGGTGGCCGGCGCCATGCTGTTCGGCCTGTGGCTGACCAAGTCCAGCGTCGACGACGCCTTCAAGGACTACGAAGTGGTATTCAACGAGGCGGTCTCAGGCCTGTCCCGCGGCAGCCCGGTGCAGTACAACGGCATCAAGGTCGGTGACGTCAGCAGCCTGCGCCTGGACCCGAACGATCCGCGCCGGGTGCTGGCCCGCGTGCGCCTGAGCGGCGACACGCCGGTCAAGGAAGACACCCAGGCCAAGCTGACCCTGGCCGGGGTGACTGGCAACTCCTTCATCCAGCTCAGCGGCGGTACCCCGCAGAGCCCAGAACTCAAGGGCAAGGGCGGCAAACTGCCGGTGATCGTCGCCTCGCCGTCGCCGATCTCACGCCTGCTCAACGACAGCAGCGACCTGGTGACCAACATCAACCTGCTGCTACACAACGCCAACCTGATGTTCTCCGAAAGCAATATCGAGCGCCTGAGCAACACCCTGGCCAACCTGGAGCAGACCACTGGCGCCTTCGCCAGCCAGAAGGGCGGCATCGCCGATGCCATCGAGCAACTGGCCCAGGTCGGCAAGCAGGCCAACGCCACCCTGGCCGAGACCCAGGCGCTGATGCGCAACGCCAACGGCCTGCTCGGCACCCAGGGCAAGCAGGCCATCGGCAGTGCCGAACAGGCCATGCAGTCGCTGGCCGAAAGCACCGCCACCATCAACAGCCTGTTGCAGGACAACCGCCAGTCTCTGGACGACGGTGCCCAGGGCCTGAACCAGATCGCCCCGGCGATCCGCGAACTGCGTGAGACCCTCAACTCGCTCAAGGGCATCTCCCGGCGCCTGGAAGCCGACCCCAGCGGCTACCTGCTGGGCCGCGACAACAACAAGGAGTTCCAGCCATGATCCCATCGTTGCGCCTGGCCTTCGCCGCCGCCACGCTGAGCCTGGTTTCGGCCTGTTCGATCCTGCCGCAGAGCGAGCCTGTGGATATCTACCGCCTGCCGGTGAACCAGTCGGCCCGCGCCGCCGCACCGCTGGACTGGTCGCTGCGCCTGAACAAGCCGCTGACCAGCGAAGCCCTGGCCGGACCGCGTATCGCGGTGATCCCCCAGGGCGATGTGATCAGCAGTTACAAGGGCGCACGCTGGAGCGACCCGACGCCGATGCTGGTGCGCAACCGCCTGCTCGACGGTTTCCAGCGCGATGGCCGGGTGCAGCGCCTGAGCGCCGATGACAGCAACCTGCAGGCTGACTACGAGCTGGGCGGCGAGCTACAGGCCTTCCAGAGCGAATACCACCCAGGCGGGGCGGTGGAGGTGGTGATCCGCTACGACGCGCGGCTGGTGCAGGGCCGCAGCCAGCGCATCCTCGCGAGTAAACGCTTCGAGGTGCGCCAGGTGCTGGGCGAACAGCAGGTCCCGGCGGTGGTCGCCGGCTTCGGCGCGGCCAGCGACCAGCTGGCGCGCCAGGTGATCGACTGGACCGTCAGCCAGGCTCAGGCGAAGAACCAATAGCAGACGAAGATCGCCGCGATCACCCCCGACAGCTCGGCCAGCAACGCACAGCCGACGGCGTGGCGCACCCGCTGGATGCCCACCGCGCCGAAGTACACCGCCAACACGTAGAAGGTGGTCTCGGTGCTGCCCTGGATGGTCGCCGCCACCAAGGCCGGGAAGCTGTCCACGCCTTGGGTCTGCATAGTCTCGATCAGCATGGCCCGCGCCGCGCTGCCGGAGAACGGCTTGACCAGCGCGGTGGGCAACCCTTCGACGAAGCGGGTGTCCAGGCCCATCCAGTTCACCGCATGGCGAATGCCGTCCAGAGCCAGCTCCAGCGCCCCTGAGGCGCGCAATACACCGACTGCCACCAGCATCGCCACCAGGTAAGGCAGCAGGCTCTTGGCCACGTCGAAGCCTTCCTTGGCGCCTTCGACGAAGGCCTCGTACACCTGCACCCGCCTCAACGCGCCGATCACCAGGAACAGGATGATCACCCCGAACAGCGTCAGGTTGCCGAGGATCGACGACAGGCTGGCCAGCGCGGCCGCCGACAGGGTGCCGAGGAAGGCCATGAAACCGCCCAGCAGCAGGGCACCGGGAACCAGGTAGGCAAGCACCACCGGGTCCCACAGGCGCAGGCGCTGCATCACCGCCACCGACAGCAGGCCGACCAGGGTCGAGCAGCTGGTGGCCAGCAGGATCGGCAGGAACACCATGGTCGGATCGGGCGCGCCTTGCTGGGCGCGGTACATGAAGACGGTCACCGGCAGCAGGGTCAGCGACGAAGCGTTGAGCACCAGGAACAGGATCTGCGCGTTGCTCGCCGTGGTACTGCTGGGGTTGAGCTCCTGCAGCGCGCGCATGGCCTTCAGGCCGATGGGCGTGGCGGCGTTGTCCAGGCCCAAGCCATTGGCGGCGAAGTTCATGGTGATCAGGCCCAGGGCCGGGTGGCCGGGCGGCACTTCCGGCATCAGCCGGGCGAACAGCGGGCCAAGGACCTTGGCCAACCATTCGACGATGCCGGCCTTCTCGGCGATTTTCAGGAAACCCAGCCACAGGGTCAGGGTGCCGAACAGCAAGACCATGACCTCCACCGACAGCTTGGCCATGGCGAAGATGCTCTCGACCATCGCGGCGAAGATGCCGGCGTTGCCGCCCACCAGCCACTGGGCCAGGGCGGAGATGGCCGCCACCAGGAAAAAGCCGAGCCAGAGGCCGTTGAGCATCCGTGTGTTCCCCCGTGAAAAGTGCCCGAATGATAGCGAAGATTGCGGGCGAGGGCTGCGCCCTCGACTATTGCGCAGACAACAAAAAGCCCCGACAAGTCGGGGCTCTTCGTTCAGCTCAGTGGCTTACTGGTTGACGGTCTTGCCCGCCATCACAGCCTCTTTCTTGCCTTTTTCCAGCACCAGCGACTGGTAGTACGCCGCGCCTTTCTCGGCGTCGTACATGCCCTGCCACTTGGCGATGACCACTGCGGCCAGGGCGTTGCCCACCACGTTCAGCGCGGTACGGGCCATGTCCATGATGCGGTCGACACCGGCGATGAAGGCCAGGCCTTCCAGCGGAATGCCCACGCTGCCCAGGGTGGCCAGCAGTACCACGAAGGACACGCCCGGCACGCCGGCGATACCCTTGGAGGTGACCATGAGAGTCAGCACCAGCAGCAGCTGCTGGCTCCAGGACAGGTCGATGCCGTACAGCTGGGCGATGAAGATCGCCGCGATGCTCTGGTACAGGGTCGAACCGTCGAGGTTGAACGAGTAGCCGGTCGGTACCACGAACGAGCAGATCGACTTCGGCGCGCCGTACTTCTCCATCTTCTCGATCACGCGCGGCAGCACGGTCTCGGAGCTGGAGGTGGAGTAGGCGAGGATCAGCTCGTCCTTCATGATGCGCATGATCTTGATGATCGAGAAGCCGAACACGCGCGCCACCAGGCCCAGCACCATGAAGGCGAAGAAGGCGATGGCGAAGTACACCAGCAGCACCAGCTTGGCCAGCGGCAGCAGGGAGGCGAAGCCAAAGTTGGCGACGGTGGCGGCGATCAGGGCGAACACGCCGATCGGGGCGTAGTTCATGATCATGTGGGTGACCTTGAACATGGTCTCCGACACGCCCTGGAAGGTGCGCACCAGCGGCTCGCGCAGGTCGGCGTTGAGGCTCGACAGGCCCATGCCGAACATCACCGAGAAGAAGATGATCGGCAGCATCTCGCCACGCATCAGCGCCGCGAAGATATTCGACGGGATCAGGTTGAGCAGGGTCTCGATGAACGCGTGCTCATGCTGCACCTCGGCCGCGGTGGCCTGGTACTTGGAGATGTCGACGGTGCCCAGGGTGCTCATGTCGATGCCGGCGCCCGGGTGGAACACGTTGGCCAGGACCAGGCCGACGACGATGGCGATGGTGGTCACCACCTCGAAGTAGATGATGGTCTTCAGGCCGATGCTGCCCAGTTTCTTCGCGTCGCCAACCCCAGCGATGCCCACGATCAGCGACGAAATCACGATCGGGACGACGATCATCTTGATCAGGCGAATGAAGATGTCGCCGGCTGGCTGGAGGACGTTGCTGATCCACCATGCCTTTTCTGCACTGAAATGATTCAGTAGCGCGCCGACTGCAACGCCCAGCAACAGACCGATGACGATCTGCCAGGCGAGGCTCAGTTTTGCCTTCTTCATGTCATTACCCTTTGTTGTAGTGGTCACGGGCACCGGCCGAAAAGGTGCATGCCAGAGCGGCTTGAAGCCATTCCGGTTGCGCCTGGTCGATCCGGCGTCCCACTGTAAGGACACCGCGAGCGAACATTGCTGGCGCTCGGGCCGAGGAAAAAGGCGGCAACTATTGCGACGTGGGGAGGGGCAGTCTAATGCCGGAAACGACTACCCTATGCCGAATCGGCATGAGACCGGAAGGCGAAATCGGGCATCGCCAAGTCCTTGATTTTCAACGTTCGGATTTCCGAACAAGGCCAAAGCGCCATTTTTAGGCCGATTTGACGGGAGCACAGAAAGGTGTGAAGTGGCGTGTTCGACAATCCGAATGGCTGAAATGCCACATGAGCTGACCTGTCGGACAAGTAAAAAAAAATCGATATACGGTAGCGACAAAATGTGTCTGAAGTAAAAAGTCGCTCGTATTAAAGGAAGAACTCCCACAGGCGCTTCGGAAGCCAGATCGGTTACATCGTCCTGTTCGGAGCCAACCGACCTGCAACTTCCGATGCCACCCTCTCCTGACCCGGCCCATGACGGAGGCACTCCCTGTACCCCTAGGCCACTGCGACCCTGCAACAGTCAGAGCGGCCCGGCCCCCTGGTCATGCGCCGCCCCTCCTCGGGGCGGCGCACCATAGAAGCCTGAAAGGTAAAAAGGTTCAGCTTCTATAGCATTACAGTCCGCGATCGCTGGTCAGTACCAGTTCGGATCGCGCTTGAGCTGCTCCCGCAGCAGAGCCTTCATCCCGTCATCCGGCTTGCCCAGCCAGCGGTAGTCGGCATGACGGGTAGGGGACTTGTCGGCAGGCAGCCCTTCGGGCACCTCCACAAGCATGCCGTAGGCTTCGTCCTTGTCCCAGCTGAAGGCCACGATCAGGCGCTTGTAGGTACAGTTGCCTTCGGACTCGCACAGCGGGCCGACCAAGTACTTGTCGCCGTCCTCGGTTACCGCAGACATCTGCTGCGCCGAGCTCCCGCTGAGGTTGATCACCCACTCGGGCAGGCGCTCCTCGTTCTTGAGGGTCTTCTGCCAGGTTTTCTGGTATTCGGGGTCCGAGCCAAGCAACTGGTTGGCCCGGACCTGGCCGTCATTGGCCGCCAGCGCTGTCGCGCCGCTGCCCAGCAGCAGCGCGACAAGCAGGGCCTTGGGGAGCATCCTGCTCATGGTCATCAACCTCTGCCACGGCCGAAGAAGAAGGAGGCTACGAACAGCACCAGGAAGATGATGAAGAGGATCTTCGCGATACCGGTCGCGGCGCCAGCGATACCACCAAAACCCAGGACTGCGGCGATGATGGCGATGATCAGGAAGGTGATTGCCCAACTAAGCATGATGTTTCTCCTTTTCTTGTGCGAAATCGGTCGATGGCGTCAGAACACCCAACGCTCCTCGGGCTGAACACGCTCGAGAACGGCAGGCGCATTGTCGGCACTGGGCAGCGGCTCGGCGGCCTTGACCAGGGTAGAGGCATGGGTTGTCCGTAACTGCGTCAACAGCGCGGTCTGCACCGCCACCTGCTCGGCCAGCCGGGCGGTCTGCCAGCTGTGGTAGAAGAGGCCCGCCGCCAGGGTGAGCAGCAAGGCCATGCCGAGGAACAACAGCTGGTGCAGGGGGACTACAGCGCTCTGCGTACGATTGTCTTGGGGGCGATTCATGCCGACTCCTCCTGCTGTGCTTGTTATCCATTCTGCAAAGGTTATTGCAGCCTGCATGCCAGCCTTCTCGAACAATAAAAATCCTTTTAAATCATAAAGTTACGAAACACGCCCGCCTTACCGAGGGACGTATCCTGCACGATGACCCACAATCGGGTCGTGCGTTTTGCACGACACAGCCGTCGGCCAATCCCTGCCGATGCCTCGATTTCAGCCCGTGGAATCCGAATAGAAGCCAATTGCCAGCGATCAACTTCATATTTATCAGAGACTTAGCCATCATTAAGGCATGCAGCTAGCATGCATGGAGCAGAATCAATCAGAATCGACCATGCAACTTGCCCGATTTTTCCGACACTAATTGAGATCAATCCCAAAGGAGCGCAGGAAATGGAATCAGCCCAGGACAACCAAGGCCGCATTCTGCTGGTGGATGACGAGTCCGCCATCCTGCGCACATTCCGTTATTGCCTCGAGGATGAGGGCTACAACGTGGCCACGGCTAACAGCGCTGCCCAGGCCGAGGCACTGTTGCAGCGCCAGGTGTTCGATCTGTGTTTCCTCGACCTGCGCCTGGGCGAGGACAATGGCCTGGACGTACTGGCACAGATGCGTATCCAGGCACCGTGGATGCGGGTGGTGATCGTCACCGCCCACTCGGCCATCGACACTGCGGTGGATGCCATCCAGGCCGGCGCCGCAGACTACCTGGTCAAACCCTGCAGCCCCGACCAGCTGCGCCTGGCTACCGCCAAGCAGCTGGAGGTCCGGCAACTGTCGGCGCGCCTGGAGGCCCTCGAAGGCGAGGTGCGCAAACCCAAGGACGGCCTGGACTCCCACAGCCCGGCGATGATGGCGGTGCTGGAAACCGCGCGCCAGGTGGCGACCACCGACGCCAACATTCTCATCCTGGGCGAGTCGGGCACCGGCAAGGGCGAGCTGGCCCGTGCCATCCACGGCTGGAGCAAGCGGGCACGCAAGGCCTGCGTGACCATCAACTGCCCCTCGCTGAATGCCGAGCTGATGGAGAGCGAGCTGTTCGGCCACACGCGCGGCGCCTTCACCGGCGCCAGTGAAAGCACACTGGGCCGAGTCAGCCAGGCCGATGGCGGCACGCTGTTTCTTGACGAAATCGGCGATTTTCCCCTCACGCTACAACCAAAACTGCTGCGTTTCATCCAGGACAAGGAATACGAGCGGGTCGGCGACCCGGTCACCCGCCGGGCGGATGTGCGGATTCTCGCGGCCACCAATCTCAACCTCGACGAGATGGTCCGCGAGAACCGCTTCCGTGAAGACTTGCTGTACCGACTGAACGTCATCACCCTGCACCTGCCGCCGCTGCGCGAGCGCTGCGAGGACATACTGACCCTGGCCGACCGCTTCCTTGCCCGCTTCGTCAAGGAGTACTCGCGCCCGGCCCGCGGCTTCAGCGATGAAGCACGCACGGCGCTGCTCAACTACCGCTGGCCGGGCAACATTCGCGAACTGCGCAACGTGATCGAGCGCGCCAGCATCATCTGTCCCCAGGAGCGGGTGGAGATCATCCACCTGGGCATGGCCGAACAACCCGCCAGCAACGCGCCCAGGGTCGGTGCGGCGCTGAGCCTGGATGAGCTTGAGCGTGCCCATATCGGGGCGGTGCTCGCTGCCAGCGACACCCTCGACCAGGCAGCCAAGACCCTGGGCATTGATGCCTCCACCCTTTATCGCAAGCGCAAGCAATACAACTTATGAAATGGCCGATGAAGCTACGCACACGGCTGTTCCTGAGCATCTCGGCACTGGTTACCGTGGCTTTGCTTGGCCTGTTGCTGGGCCTTTTCAGCGTGCTGCAGATGGCAGCCCTGCAGCAGCACGTCGTCAAGGACACCACCTACACGCTCGAGCTGGCCCTCAAGTTGCGGCAGAACCTGGGCGAACAGCTGAATCTGATTCTCGACGAGGACACCACCCCGAATACCCTCGTCACCCTGCAGGACCAATTCCAGACACTCCTCGATCAGGGACTGGAACAAGGCGGAGAACGCACCGGCTTGAGCAAGGCCGCCAGCAACTACCAGGCATTTGTCCAGGCCTATCGACAGAGCCCCTCGCCTGCACGCAGCATGGGTGTCGAGCAGCCCCTCGGAGCGGCCTTCAACCAGGTACGCATGGACCTGCTGGAGTCCCACCGCCACGCCTTGGAAAAAATCACCCGCAGCGAGGAGCAGTCGCGCAATCAAGCCCTGCTCATCAGTGGCATGCTCGGCATGGTTGGCCTCACTGTGCTGGTACTAGGTTTCATCACTGCCCACAACATAGCCAGGCGCTTCGGCCAGCCGATCGAGGCACTGGCCAAGGCCGCCGACCAGATCGGCCAGGGCAATTTCGACGTCACCCTGCCGGTGACCCAGGCCACCGAGCTCAATCAGCTGACCCGCCGCTTCGGCCTGATGGCCGATGCCCTGCGCAAACACCAGGCCACCAACATCGATGAACTGCAGGCCGGCCAGCAACGCCTGCAGGCGGTACTCGACAGCATCGATGACGGTCTGCTGATCATCGATCGCCAGGGCCGCCTGGAACACCTCAATCCGGTAGCCCAGCGTCAACTCGGCTGGGATCCGAGCCGCCGGGGCACAGGCCTGGCCGAGGCCTTGCAACGCCCGGAGCTGGACCTGCAACTGCGCCAGGTACTGCGCGGCGGCAGCCTGGATCGTCCACCGGACGACCTGAGTCTGGAGGTGGATGAGGAAACCCGCCTGCTGACCTACAGCCTGACCCCGGTCAGCCACCCCGAGGGGCCGATCCTTGGCGCGGTGATGGTGCTGCACGATGTTACCGAGCAGCGCGCTTTCGAGCGGGTACGCAGCGAATTCGTACTGCGCGCCTCCCACGAATTGCGCACGCCGGTCACTGGCATGCACATGGCCTTCGGCCTGCTGCGCGAGCGGGTCAGTTTCCCGCCTGAGGCGCGGGAGAACGATCTGCTCGAAACCATCGCCGAAGAAATGCAGCGCCTTACCCAGCTGATCAACGACCTGCTCAATTTCTCCCGCTATCAAAGCGGCCTGCAGAAGCTGGAGCTGGCTCCCTGCGCCCTCGACGAACTGTTCGAGCGCGCCCGGGCACGTTCTGCCGAGCAGGCTTCGAGCAAGCAGATCGAGCTGATACTCGAGCTGGAGTCACCACTGCCGCGCATCCAGGCCGACGTCACGCAGCTCGACCGGGTGCTCGACAACCTGCTGCACAACGCCATCCGCCACACCGGCAGTGGAGGGCGTATCCGCCTGCACGCACGGCGCCATGCCGAACGGGTGATCATCAGTGTCGAAGACAACGGCGAAGGCATCGCCTACGGCCAGCAAGGGCGGATCTTCGAGCCGTTCGTCCAGGTCGGGCGCAAGAAGGGCGGGGCCGGCCTGGGCCTGGCGCTGTGCAAGGAGATCGTCCAGCTGCATGGCGGGCGGATGGGCGTATTCTCGCGGCCTGGGCAGGGTACGCAGTTCTACATGGCCTTACCGGTCTGACACGGCTTTTTTTCAGGCAATCAGCCTCAAGGCTCATCATCGATCCGCCGCCCTGCCACCCGCCGCCCCCGGGTAATCAGCTCGGCAAACTGACGCGCGTTCAACGGATGGGCGAACAACCAGCCCTGTCCATAGTTGACACCCTCGCTGTTAAGTAGCACCGCCTGGTCCTCTGACTCGATACCCTCGGCGATGACCCGCAGGTGCAAGTCATGGGCCATGCGGATGATGTGCGGCGCCACACCGCTGCTGGCGGCGTCATGGCCAAGGGCGTCGATAAATGACTTGTCGATCTTCAGGCAATCCACCGGCAACGTCTGCAGGTAGGCCAGGCTGCAATAGCCGGTGCCGAAGTCATCGATCAACACTTGGTGTCCCACGGCGCGCAGGGCCTGCAGGTTGTCCCGCGCCACCACCACATCGATCAACCCGCGCTCGGTCACCTCGAAGGCGATCTGCCGGGGCGCCACCCGATGATGGGCCAGCAGTCGCGCCGCCACTCGACCGATACGCGGCGCCATGACGTCGCAGGCCGCCAGGTTCACCGAGATATACAACTGGCGGTTGGCCCGCAGCAACTGCCCAAGCTGCTCGAGCACCCGCTGTAAGACGAAGTCGGTGATCTGGCGAATCTGCCCGGTGTTCTCTGCCAGGGGAATGAACAAGTCCGGGCTGGTCAGGCTGCCATCCGGACGGCGCCAGCGCACCAGAGCCTCGGCCCCGACACAGCGCCGGCTGTCCAGCTCGAAGATCGGCTGGTACAGCACCTGCAGCTCGCCCCGGCGCAAGGCCTGCTGCAGCTCAGAACTCATCGAGCGGCGTTGCAGGATCAGTTGCAGCACCAGCCAGCCGATGCACGCCGCCAGCACCAGGCTGCCGGGAAAAAGCAACCAGAGCAGGCCATTAAGCTTCAGGGGCAGGCTGGCGCGCGGGGCGATCAGCACCAGTTGGTAGTCCGGCGATTTGGTGGACATGCGATAGACCAGGCGATCGGGCAGCTCGATCAGCGACTTGCCCTGGGGCGGCGGCCAATCGGCGATGGGTGGCCAGGGTTGCGCCGGCCCCAGTACCGGAATGGCCCGCGTGCCCCGATCGAGCACCACCAGCAAGCTGCCGCCTGGGGGCAAATCGACCACGTCCGTGAGGTGGCCACGGGAGGTGGACACCACGAAGCGGCCCCGACCCAGCATCAGCGCCGCGAGGTTTTCGTTGGGCTCGGTGGTGGTGTTCAGCCAGTAGCTGTAGGTCGGCCCCTGGATGTCCGGGCTGCGCAAGGGTTCGATGATCCGCTCGCCGCCGCGGTTCGAACAGGCAAGCGTACCTTCCACATAGGACGCCTCGTAGATGAACCGCGACTCCAACGCCACCTGCTGCAACTGCGCCAGCATCTGCGGATCGCAGCCGCGCAGGGGTTGCGCCTGGAGCTGGTCCACACCCTCGCGCAACTGGCCGAAGACCTGCTCAAGGCGCTCCAGAAAACGCTCGCCCTGCGCGTTCATCTGTGCGCTTTCGCTCTGCTTCATCTGCTGCAAGGCCACATTGACGCTGATCGCCAGCAACAGTGCGGCACTGGCCAACGCCGCGAGCGCGGCCAACAGCCAGGGTCGGTGGAAAAATTGACGCACCGAAGCGAGGAGGTCAAACATGCGTGGCATCCAGTTGAATACCAAAGGTATAGCAACTGAATCGATGATTGGCGTGGCCGCTGGGCGTGTGATTGCCAGGATTTGCTCGCTCCCGTGTAGGAGCGGCCTTGTGTCGCGAAAGGGCTGCGCAGCAGCCCCGGCAATCTTTAGTCAGACTCGAGATCCTGGGGCCGCGCTGCGGCCCTTTCGCGACACAAGGCCGCTCCCACAGGGCAAGACCAGTTTCTATGCTATGAAAGCTGCCTCACCGCTTGCGGTTGAGCACCTGCAACATCGCGGCGGTCTGCGCATCCGGCACACCATCGAAGCGCTGCGCACGGAAGCGCATCTGGAAGGCGGCGATCACATGACGAGTGGCCACATCCCATTCGCCGGTCTGGTCGATGGCGTAGCCAAAGCGCGCCAGCTGCTGCTGGTACCAGGTGACGCTCGGCGGGTTGACCTCGAAATAGGCCTGCTGGCGTGCCACCGACGCGGCGTCCGGCCAGATGCCCAGACCGGCGTCGGCCAGGCGCTTCCAAGGGAACAGCGGGCCCGGGTCGAGCTTGCGCAACGGCGCGATATCACTGTGGCCAATGATATGGCGCGGGTCGATGTTGTTGCGCTTGACGATATCCTTGAGCAACGCGATCAGCGCCTGCACCTGTGCTTCACTGTACGGGTGCCAGACCCGCCCGGTCGGGGTGTCGGTATACCCCTCGTTGACGATCTCGATGCCAATGGAGCTTGAATTGAGCCAGGTACGCCCCTGCCACTGACTGTCCCCGGCGTGCCAGGCACGACGATTCTCGTCCACCAGTTGATAGACCGTGGCCGGGCCGTCACCGATCAGGTAGTGGCTGCTGACTTCGCCATGGGTCAGCAGGGCAAGGGAGCGCTCCAGCGAGGCATTGGTGTAATGCAGCACGACAAACTGGATACGGCTGTCCTGGTTGGCCGAAGGATGGCTGCGGTCGATGCGCAGGCCACTGGAACAACCTGCCAGGGCCAGCAGGAGCAGGGCGGTGAAGAGTCTTTTCATAGCAGGGGCACGTCATGGAGTCAGCGGCAACAATGCTACAGTATAACGTGCCGGTCACGATTGCTCACCCTGAACCCGACTAACCCTGCTCCACCCGATTGCGCCCCAGCTCCTTGGCCCGGTACAACGCCTCGTCGGCGCGCTTGAGCACCTGGTCGCCGCGCTCGCCGGAGCGAAAGGCGCTGATGCCGATGGAAGTGGTGATGACCACCCGCTCGCCCTTGAAGTGGAACGGGCAGGCCTCGATGGCCGCACGCATTGCCTCGGCCACCTGCACCGCTGCCGGCGGCGAAGTCTGCGGCATCAGCAGGACAAATTCCTCGCCGCCGAAACGGGCGATGAAGTCGCGGCCGCGCAAGCGCTTGCGCAACTGATCAGCAACGATCTTCAGCACTTTGTCGCCCGCCAGATGGCCATAGCCGTCGTTAATGCGCTTGAAATGATCAAGGTCGAGGATCGCCATGGCCAGGTGGCCACCATTTTCCTGCCAGTCGAGTACCTCGCGCTCGACCTGCTCACTCCAGGCTGCACGGTTGGGCAGACCGGTCAGCGGATCGATCATGGCTTTCTGGCGCTGCTCCTCGAGATGCTCGCGGTAACCGAGGGCCTCCTGCTCCATGCTTGCCACACGCTCGGCCAGGCCTTGCAGGCGGCTGGCCAGCTCGTGCTCACGGCGATCACGCTCGTGCTGGTGATCGTCCATGGTCACCAGCAGGCCTTCGAGGCGGTTCTCCAGGATGTGCTTGAGGCTGTCGACATCGACGGCGCCCTGCACGCTGCTTTGCAGACCATCGACCTGCTCGCGTAGCTGGCTGTCCAGCGCGCGGGCGGCGGAGCTGTTGTCGGCATGGCCGGCGCTGGCTTCGTGCAGGTGGCTCTGGAAGGACTCCAGGCGCTCGTTGAGCTGTTGCAGGTAGGCTTCGAATTCATGCTGGCCACTGTCGGTGATCGCCAGCATGAGCACAGCCAGGTCATCCAGGACCGGGATCAGTTCGTACCAGTTCAGCCCCCGTGAAACCCGCTCGCGCATCTCCAGGGCCTGGGCCTTGTGACGCTCCGGCAGGCTGAGGTCGTCGAGCAGACCGATCAGGGTCTGCTCGATATGAGCGGCGACCTGACTGTACGGCGGCTCGACCGCGTCAGGGAGGGCGTAGGGACCGTCCTCGCCGACGACCTCCTCGACCGTGGCCTCAGGTTCGCGCGCAGCGGCGCCTTCGTCCTCGACAGAGGCCTCGGCTTGCGGATCGATGTGTTCGACCGGCTGCACCAGTGCTTGCGGTTCAGGTTGCGGCTCGGCAACGGGCACCGGCGTGGCTTCAACCAGTGCGGGACCAGGTAACTCGACCTCGGGCCCGGACAATTCGGCAGGCTCAGGCGTGACATCCGGCGCGGGTGCCACGGCATGCAGCTCATCAGCGTCCCTTGGCTGCACCTCAGGCGCAATGACGGGCGCCTCCAGCGACGCAGGCACAGGGGCGTCGACCGCCGCAGGCGCCAGCTCAGCCTGGGGCTCGTCACGACCACCGAACAGACGCTGCAGGAAGCCCGGGCGAGTCCCGTCCTCGGGCTTTTGCATCGCACTCAGGGCGCGTCCCTGCAAGCCACTGAGTTCACCCAGCAAGGGCGGCAGCTCACGGGACTGGCTGACCCCGCCATCAAGCTTCTTCGCCAGTTTTTTCAGCGGTCGCGACACCTCGCCTGGCAGCGGCAGGGTCTGCAACTGGGTAACCAGCGCAGTCAGCGCGTCGCTGACCTGGTTCATGCGGGTTTCGCGGCGCTGCTCGGAGTCGAGTACGGCTTTTTCCAGGCGCGGAATCAGCCCGGCGAGGCCGGCGTCCATGTTGTCGCTGCGGATGACCTCGCGCATTTCCTTCATGCACTGGTCAACGGTCTTGTCGCTACCTTCAGCCGCCAGGGTGCTGCGCACCAGGCCACGGCGCAGCAGGTCGAGACGGGCTTCCCAGCGCCGCTCGAGCTTTTCCTGCTGCTCGATGCTCTTGAGGTATTTTTCTTTCCAGCGCTCGGCTTCTTCGGTCATGCCTGGATCCGCAACGGGTAGTGGCATCTAGTCCTGCAATCACTGGATTTCGGCGGAAAAGCCCAACACTTGAGCGCCGGATTCGCCCAGGCAGGACTAACTCAGGACCGGCAGCGTATCCACAGTCAGGGCATCAGGCAATCGTATCTCGACGGCAACCGGAAGGTGGTCGGAAATAGGCTGCGCCAGCACCTCGACACGTTCGAGCGTCAGGCTTGGGCTGAGCAGGATATGGTCAAGGCAGCGCTGGGGGCGCCAACTGGGGAAGGTGGCCTCGACCTGGGGCGCGATCAGGCCCAGATCACGCAGTGGCGAGTGGTCGATCAGGTCGTTGGCGTGGGTGTTCATGTCACCCATGAGGATCTGATGGCGATAGCCGCCGATCAGCTCGCGGATGTAGGCCAGCTGACGGGCGCGGGTCTTGGCGCCAAGGGCCAGGTGCATCATCACCACGATCAGCGCATCCTCGCCCTCGCCGAAGCGCACCAGGATCGCCCCACGGCCGGACGGGCCGGGCAGGGGATGGTCTTCCAGGTGCTGGGGCTTGAGACGGCTGAGTACGCCGTTGCTGTGCTGGGCGAAACGCCCGAGGTTGCGGTTGAGCTGCTGGTACCAGTAGGGAAAGGCGCCCAGCTGTGCCAAGTGCTCGACCTGGTTGACGAAGCCGGAGCGCAGGCTGCCGCCGTCGGCCTCCTGCAGGGCCACCAGGTCGAAGTCGCCGAGCAGGTCGCCGATCTTCTGCAGGTTGCCGGCGCGCCCGTTGTGCGGCAGCAGGTGCTGCCAGCTGCGGGTGACATAGTGCCGATAACGCTCGGTGCTGATGCCGACCTGGATGTTGAAGCTGAGCAGCCGCAGGCGACCATCTTCCGGCAAGCCGGTGGCCCGCAGGTGATGCTCGTTGACCTGCGGCTGGGGCAGGCCGATGCCTCGCGTGGCACGCAAGCGCATGGCAATCGCCGCTTACTTAGCGGCGCGCTCCTTGGCGATCAGTTGGTCGGCGACGTTCAGCACGCCTTCCGGACCTTGGGCGGTGCCCAGGTCGAAGCGGTATTTACCGTTGACGACCATGCTCGGTACGCCAGTGATCTCGTACTTCTTGGCCAGCTCCTTGGCCTGGTTGACCTGGCCCTTGATGGCGAAGGAATTGAAGGTGGCGAGGAACTTGTCCTTGTCCACGCCCTGGGTGGCCAGGAAGTCAGCCATTTCTTCAGGCTTGGTCAGACGCATGCGCTTGTTCTGGATGGCATCGAATACCGCGTTGTGGACGTTGTGCTCCACACCCATGGCTTCCAGGGTCAGGAACATCTGGCCGTGGGCATCCCATGGGCCACCGAACATGGCCGGTACGCGCTTGAAATTGACATCCTTGGGCAGCTTGTCGATCCAGGGATTGATGACCGGTTCGAAGTGGTAGCAGTGCGGGCAGCCGTACCAGAACAGCTCGACGACTTCGATCTTGCCGGGTACCGAAACAGGCACCGGGTTGCTCAGCTCGATATATTCCTTGCCGGCGGTTGCAGGCTCCGCGGCCTGCACGGCGGCCATACCGAATACGCTGGCGGCGACCAGCGCGGCGCTGAGAATCAGTTTACGCATGCTTTACTCCTGAGCAGTCTTTGGTCGCCTCGACGCGACCCGTGTAGGACAGGCCGGATAGGGCTCGAGTTCTGTAGTGTAACGGCTATGGACAGAAAAAAGGGCAGCCTGGGCTGCCCTTTTCATCTTTAGCGCTGGTGCATTAACCGAGTGTTAACGCGTATGTCAGTGCAGGCCTTGAATGTAGCTGGACAGCGCTTCGATGTCCTTGTTGCTCAGCTTGCCGGCGATGGTGCGCATGGTCATGGCGTCGCCGTCGTTGGTGCGGTTGCCTTCGCGGAAGTCGGTCAGCTGCTTGCTGACGTACTGCGCGTGCTGGCCGCTCAAGTGCGGGAATTTCGCCAGGGCGATGCCCGCGCCGTTGGGGGAGTGACAGCCGGTGCAGGCGGGCATGCCTTTCTCGAGGTTGCCGCCATTGAACAGGGCACGGCCACGCTCGACCAGTTTCGGATCGGCGGCACCAACACTGCCTTTCTGGCTGGCGAAGTAGGCGGCGATATCGGCCAGGTCCTGGTCGTTGAAGTTGGCCAGCATGCCGGTCATCTCCAGCACGGTACGCTTGCCGTCCTTGATGTCATGCAACTGCTTGTTCAGGTAGGGCTCACCTTGGCCGGCGAGTTTCGGGAAGTTCGGTGCCAGGCTGTTGCCGTCAGGGTTGTGGCAGGCCCCACAGACAGCTGTTTTGGCCTGACCGGCAGCAGCATCGCCTTTGATGGGGCCCGCAGCAGTTGCCGCACCTGCGACCCCCATGGTCAACAGCAGACTCACGAATAGTTTGTTCATCAGCTAATCCAACACGGCTAAGGGTGAAATGTTATGTATCGGGACTGCCGCTCATCCAAAGGATGACCAAACGGTAGTCCTCGGCACTGCAGTCCATGCACAATCCACGCGGCGGCATAGCCTTGAAACCCTGTGTAACATGTGCCACCAGTTGCTCCATGCCTCGCGCCAGCCTTGGCTCCCAGGCCGCCCGGTCACCGCTTTGGGGTGCCTGGGGCAGTTGTCCGGCGTGACAGGCCGCGCACGTGCGGTTGTACAACGCCTCGGGATCCTGTGTAGCCTGTGCGCTGAAAAACGGCAGGAACATACCGACAGCAAGCAGCCATTTCGCCATGCGAAACGACCTGACAGGGTTGGGGGCCGCGCTGCGTTCTGTTGCGCGAGCTATTGTTCGACACCCCATGCTCAATTGCCTTCGCTGGGCGAATGAGCACACAAAAACTGGGGCATTATATACTTCCGCCAGCCAAACGGAAACGACACCGCTTGCCAGGCCTGGTCCTACGCCTCCAGCGCTGGGCAACACCCACATCGGAAATCCCATGCAAGTCAAGAACCCCATCCTCGGCCTCTGCCAGAAAGCCAAATTCGCCCTCAGCGCCGCCAAGGTCGAACAATGCCCCGAAGACCAGGGTTACGAGGTGGCTTTCGCCGGCCGTTCCAACGCCGGTAAATCCAGCGCCCTCAACACCCTGACCCACGCCAGCCTGGCGCGCACCTCGAAGACCCCCGGGCGCACCCAGCTGCTGAATTTCTTCAGTCTGGACGATGAACGGCGTTTGGTCGACCTGCCGGGCTACGGTTATGCAAAAGTGCCGATTCCGCTCAAGCAGCACTGGCAGAAACACCTGGAAGCCTACCTGGGCAGCCGCGAGTGCCTGCGCGGAGTGATCCTGATGATGGACACCCGCCACCCGATGACCGACTTCGACAAGATGATGCTCGATTGGGCCAAGGCCAGCGGCATGCCCATGCACATCCTGCTGACCAAGGCCGACAAGCTGACTCACGGCGCCGGCAAGAACACCTTGCTCAAGGTGCAGGCGGAAATCCGCAAGGGCTGGGGCGATGCGGCGACCATCCAGCTGTTCTCGGCGCCCAAGCGCCAGGGGCTGGAAGAGGCCTACCGGGTGCTGGCGGACTGGATGGAGCTGGAAGACAAGCCAGCTGTCTGAAGGCCAAGGGATACTTACGTGGGAGCGGGCGTGCCCCGCGATCAGTCGATCGCGGGGCACGCCCGCTCCCACGGATTTCCCAGGCTTCAGGCCGAATTCCGGGCAAAAAAAACCCCGGACTTCGTATGGGGAGGGGGAAGTTCGGGGTCCAAGTCCGGACCGCTAGGGCGGGGTCCAGATATCTGCCAACACTTAACACAACATAGGAGCATCGAAAGGCTTCACCAGCCATTCAGTACCTCTGAGTGGCGGTTCACCGGTTTAGTTCCGAGCCCCTCGAAACTATTTGCGATAGTTTCATGAAACTCCTGATCTAAGGCCCAAGGCCAGCACCGGATCCGCGACACCACGCCGCAGATCCTACACAGCTTTCACGCGGGGTTTAGTGAGCTTCGTCCCAATTCGAGCCGACACCCACTTCCACCAGCAGCGGCACGTCGAGATCCGCAGCACCACTCATATAGCCACGAATTTCATCTTTCACCTGCTCGACCAGGTCCTCGCGCACCTCAAGCACCAGTTCGTCGTGCACCTGCAGGATCACTCGCGCATCCAGCTTGCTGTCGGTCAGCCAGTTGTCCACCGCTACCATCGCGCGCTTGATGATGTCCGCCGCGGTGCCCTGCATCGGGGCGTTGATCGCGGTGCGCTCGGCGCCTTTACGCAGGGCCGGGTTCTTGGCGTTGATGTCCGGCAGGTACAGGCGGCGGCCGAACAGGGTCTCGACGAAGCCTTGCTCGGCGGCCTGGGTGCGGGTGCGCTCCATATAGGCGAGCACGCCGGGGTAACGGGTGAAGTAGCGGTCGATGTAGTCCTGGGACTGCTTGCGATCGACCCCGATCTGCTTGGCCAGGCCGAACGCGCTCATGCCATAGATCAGGCCGAAGTTGATCGCCTTGGCGCTACGGCGCTGGTCGCTGGTGACGTCCGCCAGGGCCACGCCGAACACCTCGGCGGCGGTGGCGCGGTGCACGTCCAGGTCGTTGCGGAAGGCATGCAGCAGGCCTTCGTCCTTGGCCAGATGAGCCATGATGCGCAGCTCGATCTGCGAATAGTCCGCCGCCAGCAGTTTGTAGCCGGGGCTGGCGACGAAGGCCTGGCGAATGCGCCGGCCTTCGGCGGTGCGTACCGGGATGTTCTGCAGGTTCGGGTCGCTGGACGACAGCCGGCCGGTGGCGGCCACGGCCTGCTGATAGGAGGTGTGGATCCGCCCGGTGCGCGGGTTGATCTGCCCCGGCAGCTTGTCGGTGTAGGTGCTCTTGAGCTTGCTCAGGCTGCGGTACTGCATCAGTACCTTGGGCAGCGGGTAGCCCTGCTCGGCCAGGTCATCCAGGACCGCCTCGGCGGTGGACGGCTGGCCCTTGGCGGTCTTGCTCAGCACGGGCATGCCCAGCTTGTCGTAGAGAATCGCGCCCAGTTGCTTGGGCGAGCCCAGGTTGAACGCCTCGCCGGCCAGGGCGTACGCCTCACGCTCAAGCTCCACCAGCTTCGCCCCCAGCTCGCCGCTCTGCACGCCAAGCAGCGCGGCGTCGACCAGCGCGCCCTGGCGCTCGATCTTCGCCAGCACCGGCACCAGCGGCATCTCGATGTCCATCAGCACCGGCAGCACGCTCGGCGTCGTGGCCAGGCGCGCCTGCAACGCGTGATGCAGACGCAGGGTGATGTCGGCGTCCTCGGCCGCGTAGGGGCCGGCCTTTTCCAGGGGGATCTGGTTGAAGGTCAGTTGCTTGGCGCCCTTGCCGGCGATGTCCTCGAAACCGATGGTGGTGTGGTCCAGGTACTTCTGCGCCAGGCTGTCCATGTCGTGACGGGTGGCGGTGGAGTCGAGCACATAGGACTCGAGCATGGTGTCGTAGGCCACGCCGCGCATCAGGATGGCCGGGCTGCCGTTGGCCAGGATGTTGATGTCGTACTTGGCGTTCTGGCCGATCTTGCCCTTGGCCGGGTCTTCCAGCAGGGGCTTCAGGGCCAGCAGAACGGCGTCACGGTCGAGCTGGGCGGGGGCGCCTTCGTAATCGTGTGCCAACGGTACGTAGGCGGCCTCGTGGGGTTCGACGGCGAATGACAGGCCGACCAGTTGCGCCTGCTGCGCGTCGAGGCCGGTGGTCTCGGTGTCGAAGGCGAACAGCGGCGCCTGGCGCAGTTTCTCCAGCCAGGCGTCGAAACGCGCCTGGTCGAGGATGGTCTCGTACTTCGGCTCGACCTTCTCGGCCACTGGCTCAACGTCGGCAGCAACGCTGCCACCGGCCTGGGGCGCGCTACGCTGAACCTCGGCCACCCAGCTCTTGAACTCCATCTCGGTATACAGCGCCAGCAGCGCCTCACGGTCCGGCTCGCCGCAGACCAGGGCGTCCACTTCGACATCCAGCTCGACATCGCACTTGATGGTCGCCAGCTCGTAGGACAGGAAGGCCGCGTCGCGGTGCTCCTCCAGCTTGGCCGGCAGGGTCTTGGCGCCACGGATGGCCAGGGCCGGCACCTTGTCGAGGTTGTCGTACAGGTCGCGCAGGCCGCCGCCGATACCGGTCAGCAGGCCGACCGCGGTCTTCTCGCCAACGCCCGGCACGCCGGGGATGTTGTCGACCTTGTCGCCCATCAGGGCGAGAAAATCGATGATGTGCTCGGGACCTACGCCGAACTTCTCGTGCACGCCGGCGATGTCCAGCACGCTGCCGGTCATGGTGTTGACCAGGGTGACGTGGCCGTCCACCAGCTGGGCCATGTCCTTGTCGCCGGTCGAGATGATCACCGGACGGCCGGCGGCGGCGCTGCTGCGCGCCAGGGTGCCGATGACGTCGTCGGCCTCCACGCCTTCGACGCACAACAGCGGGTAGCCGAGGGCGCGGACGCTGGCGTGCAGCGGCTCGACCTGCACCCGCAGGTCGTCGGGCATGCTTGGGCGGTTGGCCTTGTACTCGGCGAACATGGCGTCGCGGAAGGTCCCGCCCTTGGCGTCGAAAACCACCGCGAACAGGCTGTCCGGGTACTGCTTGCGCAGGCTCTTGAGCATGTTCAGCACGCCCTTGACCGCGCCGGTGGGCATGCCCTTGGAGGTGGTCAGCGGCGGCAGCGCGTGAAAGGCGCGGTAGAGGTAGGACGAACCGTCCACCAGGACGAGGGGCGCTTGGCTCATGAGGAGAATCAACCTTTTCGACGGGTCCGGCGCTAGAATAGCCAGATCAATGACGACAAAAGGACTAGGTTATCATGCGCACACCCATTCGCCTGTTACTGCTCGGTCTGCTGGTCACCATGCCAGTCGTCACCCAGGCGGCGGACGAAGCCCCATCGGCCGATCCCGATGTAACCATTCGCACGGAAGGCGACAAGACCATCCAGGAGTACCGTCAAAACGGCTTCCTGTATGCGATCAAGGTCACGCCGAAGAACGGCAAGCCTTATTTCCTGGTACGCGCCGATGGCTCCGAAGGCAATTTCATTCGTTCCGACCAGCCGGACATGCTGATTCCGTCCTGGAAGATCTTCGAGTGGTAAGCTAGTAACGCGTATCGTTCTTATCAACCAGGCACTTCCGGCGGAAGTGCCCGCATGGGCAATTCTTCAACATGTCAGTCTTCACCCCTGTGTCCCGGCCTGAGCTGGAAACCTTTCTGGCGCCGTACGAGCTGGGTCGCCTGCTCGACTTCCAGGGTATCGCCGCCGGTACCGAGAACAGCAACTTCTTCGTCAGCCTGGAAAAAGGGGAGTTCGTCCTCACACTGATCGAGCGCGGGCCGGCTGAGGACATGCCGTTCTTCATCGAGCTGCTCGACGTGCTGCACGCTGCCGACATGCCGGTGCCCTATGCCCTGCGCGACCACGACGGCAACGGCCTGCGCGAGCTGTGCGGCAAGCCGGCGCTGCTGCAGCCACGGCTGTCGGGCAAGCACATCAAGGCCCCGAACAACCAGCACTGCGCCCAGGTCGGCGAGCTGTTGGCGCATATCCACCTGGCCACCCGCGAGCGCATCATCGAGCGCCGCACCGACCGTGGCCTGGACTGGATGCTGGAATCGGGCGCCGAATTGCTGCCGGGCCTGAACCGGGAACAGGCCGGGCTGCTGCAGCCGGCACTGGCGGAAATCACCGCGCACAAGGTGCAGATCCTCGCCCTGCCCAAGGCCAACCTGCACGCCGACCTGTTCCGCGACAACGTGATGTTCGAAGGCACCCACCTGACCGGGCTGATCGACTTCTACAACGCCTGCTCCGGGCCGATGCTGTATGACATTGCCATCACCGTGAACGACTGGTGCCTGGACGAGCAGGGCGGTATCGACCTGCCGCGCGCCCAGGCCCTGCTGGGCGCCTATGCGGCGCTGCGGCCGTTCACCGCCGCCGAGGCCGAGCTGTGGCCGGTGATGCTGCGGGTGGCCTGCGTGCGCTTCTGGCTGTCGCGCCTGATCGCGGCGCAGGCCTTCGCCGGGATGGACGTGATGATCCATGATCCGAGCGAATTCGAAGTGCGCCTGGCGCAGCGTCAGCAGGTGGCGCTGAAGCTGCCGTTCGCGCTCTAAAGGGCAGCTCGTTCAAGTTATCGATGATTGGCCACGAAGCGGGTGCCACACAACGTGGCGCCTGCTTCGCGGCTGCTCCTACAGCTGTTCCAGACAGCCGGTCAGGTCGCTGCCCAGCTTCTCCAGCAAGCGCTCATAGCCCCTGGCATCCACTGTATCGCTGCCCCCCAACGCATCCAGCTCCGCCAGGCGCACCGGCAACCCGGCCGTCAGCGTCTCGGCCAGGCGCGGGCGCAGCGGCGGCTCGCTGAACACACAAGTCTTGCCCACTGCCTGCAGGCGCTTGCGCATGGCGGCGACGTGCTGCGCGCCCGGCTGCACTTCCGAGGCGACGCTGAACACACCGGCGTGCTTCAGGCCATAAGCGGCCTCGAAGTAGTCGAAGGCTTCGTGGAACACGAAGTACGGCTTGCCGGCGATCCCCGCTACCCGCTGTTTGATCCGCCCATCCAGGGCATCCATGCGCTCGACGAACAGCTTGAGGTTGGCCTGGTAGCGCGCCGCATTAGCCGGATCCGCTGCCGCCAGGTCGCCGGCCATCTTCGCCGCGATCACCCGGGCATTCACCGACGACAGCCACAGGTGCGCATCGAGGCTGCCCGGACGGTGGTCGTGATCGTGATCGTCGTGGTCCTCCTCGTCGTGGGAGTGGCTATCCTCGCCGAAGTGACGCAACTGCATACCCGACAGCGACTGCACGGCCACGGTCGGCTTGGCGCGGCTCTTCAGCACACGGGGCAGGAAGCCTTCCATGTCCGGGCCGATCCAGTACAGCAGGTCGGCATCGGCGACCTTGCGTACATCGGAGGGGCGTAGCGCGTAGTTGTGCGGAGACGCCCCCGGCGGCAGCAACACGTCGGGGCTGCCGACACCGTCCTGGACGGCGGCGGCGATCTGCTGAAGGGGCTTGATGCTGGTCAGCACGCGCACGTCGGCGTGGGCCGAAAAAGCGATGAAAGCGACAAAGAGGGCAAGGAATCGGGACACGGTGGATACTCGGGTCGTCAGAAACAGGTAACATAATAACGTCTCCATCCTGAACCGTCGCTGCCCATGTCCATCACGCCGCTGGCCCACCGTCCCCACGATCATTCCCACTGCGTCCACAGTGCGCTGGCCGAGGCCGACGCGCTGTGCAACCGTCAGGGCCTGCGCCTGACCGCCCTGCGCCGCCGCGTGCTGGAGCTGGTGTGGCAGAGCCACAAGCCGCTGGGCGCCTACGACATCCTCGCCGTGCTCAGCGAGCAGGACGGCCGTCGCGCCGCGCCGCCCACCGTCTACCGGGCGCTGGACTTCCTGCTGGAGAACGGCCTGGTGCACCGCATCGCCTCGCTCAACGCCTTCATCGGCTGCAGCCACCCCGAGCATGCGCACCAGGGCCAGTTCCTGATCTGCCGCGCCTGCCATGTGGCCATCGAGCTGGAGCAGAACAGCATCAGCGACGCCATCGTCAGCAGCGCCAAGGCCGTGGGCTTCGCCGTGGAGACGCAGACGGTCGAAGTGGTCGGGTTGTGCGGCAACTGCCGGGGCAAGGCATGAGCGACGCCCTGATCCGCCTTGAGCAGGTCGGCGTCAGCTTCGGCGGCGAGGCGGTGCTCGACAGCATCGATCTGGCCGTCGCGCCCGGGCAGATCGTCACTCTGATCGGCCCCAACGGCGCCGGCAAGACCACCCTGGTGCGCGCCGTGCTCGGCCTGCTCAAGCCGCACCGCGGCACGGTGTGGCGCAAGCCGAAACTGCGCATCGGCTACATGCCCCAGAAGATCCAGGTAGACGCCACGCTGCCGCTGTCGGTGCTGCGCTTCCTGCGCCTGGTTCCCGGGGTAGACCGCGCGGCAGCCTTGGCGGCGCTGCAGGAAGTCGGCGCCGAGCAGGTGATCGACAACCCGATCCAGACCATCTCCGGCGGCGAGATGCAGCGCGTGCTGCTGGCCCGTGCCCTGCTGCGCGAACCCGAGCTGCTGGTGCTGGATGAGCCGGTGCAGGGCGTCGACGTGGTCGGCCAGACCGAGCTGTACAACCTGATCACCCGCCTGCGCGACCGCCATGGCTGCGGCGTGCTGATGGTCTCCCACGACCTGCACCTGGTGATGAGCGCCACCGATCAGGTGGTCTGCCTCAACCGCCATGTGTGCTGCTCGGGCCACCCGGAGCAGGTCAGCAACGACCCGGCCTTCGTCGAACTGTTCGGCCAGAACGCGCCGAGCCTGGCCATCTACCACCACCATCACGATCACAGCCACGACCTGCACGGCTCGGTGATCGCCCCCGGCGCCCATGTCCACGGAGAGCACTGCAAGCATGGCTGATTTTCTTCTCTACGCCCTGCTTGCCGGCCTGTCGCTAGCGCTCGTCGCCGGCCCGCTGGGCTCCTTCGTGGTCTGGCGGCGCATGGCCTACTTCGGCGACACCCTGTCCCACGCCGCGCTGCTCGGCGTGGCGCTGGGCTTCGCCCTGGACGTCAGCCCGGCGTTGGCGGTGACCGTCGGCTGCCTGTTGCTGGCGATCCTGCTGGTGACCCTGCAACAGCGCCAGCCACTGGCCTCGGACACCCTGCTCGGGATCCTCGCGCCCAGCACCCTGTCGCTGGGCCTGGTGGTGCTGAGCTTCATGCACGATGTGCGGATCGACCTGATGGCCTACCTGTTCGGCGACCTGCTGGCAATCAGCCCCACCGACCTGGCCTGGATACTCGGCGGCAGCGCGCTGGTGCTGGTGCTGCTGGCGATGTTCTGGCGGCCGCTGCTGGCGGTCACCGTGCACGAGGAACTGGCGATGGTCGAGGGCCTGCCGGTGGCCGGCCTGCGCTTGGCGCTGATGCTGCTGATCGCCGTGGTGATCGCGGTGGCGATGAAGATCGTGGGCGTGCTGCTGATCACCTCGCTGCTGATCATCCCGGCCGCCGCGGCACAGCGTCACGCCCGCTCACCGGAACAGATGGCCGTGGGCGCCAGCCTGCTGGGGGTTACCGCGGTCTGCGGCGGCCTGGCGCTGTCCTGGTTCAAGGACACCCCGGCTGGGCCTTCGATCGTGGTCTGTGCGGCGGTGCTATTCTTGCTGAGCCTGGCGTTGCCGAAACGCTGAGATTCCAGGGCGCACGCTGACGCGTCCTGCAACCTTTTCATCGCTTGCAGGTCACACAAGACCCGTTTTCGAGCGTGCGCACCTGGGTGTAGACTTGCTCGCTTTTTGCGCAAATAGAGAGTCGCAGGAATGAAGCCGTTCGCCTCACGTTATCTGCTTGTTGCCGCGTTTTCCCTGTTCCTGACCGCCTGCTCCAGCAAGCCGGTCGAGCAGCCGGTCGCGCCTGCCCAGCCGGATGCCTGGCAGCAGCTGGAACAAAGCATTGCCAGCAACGAACTGGCCACCGCCGAAGACCAGCTGGCAGCGCTGCAGGCCCAGGCACCGGGCGATGCGCGCCTTGAGCCGCACCAGCGCCAGCTGGCCGAGGCCTACCTGCAACGCAGCCGCATCGTCCTGCAAAAAGGCGACGTGAATGCCGCCGCCACCGCGCTGGCCCGCGCCCGGGCGCTGATGCCCCAGGCACCGGCCCTGACCGGCGGCGATGCCATGGCCCAGGCGCGCAAGGCCGAGCTGGAAAAGGCCGAGGCAGCGCTGAAGGCGGCCGAGTCCAAGCCCAGGGCCCGGGTCATCGACCCGACCGCGCCCAGCACCGTGGTGGCGCTGAAGACCACCGACAGTCGGGCGATGCGCCGCCAGTTGGATGACATTGCCGCCGATGTAGTGAATTACCAGTGCGAGGTGGTGTTCCAGGTCCCGCGCACCCAGGACGCGCCGTGGCTCAAGACCCTGCTGGAGAAGCGCGTGCGCAAGCTCGACAGGGGTTTCGAGCTTGAGCAAAAGCATGAGATCCAGCGCTCATTGCCGGCGCAGGTGGTGTTGATTCCCCACCAGCAATAAACCTGACAGGGCCCCATCGCCGGCAAGCCGGCTCCCACACATGATCCCTGTGGAAGCCGGCTTGCCGGCGATGGGCTTCATAGCAGCCCCCGACTATGCCGGAACAACTTCGGCAGCCGCCTCCCGCGCCCACACCCGGTGACCCTCGACTGCCTTGAAAAACGCCTCGAGCACCTTCGGGTCATCGCCCAGCAACAGCCCCACATCTTCCTTGAGCCCCAGTTTGTTCAGCAGGAGCTTGCCCTCACTGGCTACGCCCATGGGCTTCAGATGCTTGTAGGCCTCGAGCAAAAAATGCTTGGCCACGCCACTGTTTTCCAGCGCCTCCAACGACACCTTGCCCGCCGGCACCCACACGCCGTCGAACATCACCGACGGCATGCCCTCCATCGACGCATCCACCGGCAGCTGCTTGCCATCGGCAGTCTTCACTGGTGCCGAAGTCGGCCCGAGCAGCATGGGGCGCGCACTTTGCGCCTCCAGCGCCTTGACCACCTTGTCGACACTCGCGTCATCCACGCCATCAGCCACCAGGATGGCAATCTTGCGCCCACTGATGCCGATGTCCCCGAGGTGGTTCATCTGGCTCAAGGCCTTTGACTGCGCCGGCTTGCTGCCCTTGACCTTGACCGTGCCGGCCTTCGGCGCCGGCAGCCCGAGGTTGGCCGCCACCGCTGCCGCCAACTTGAGATCGATGTTGGCCAGAATCTCGTTCACCTCCCGCGCCCGGATCGCCTCGCGCTCGACCTTGCCCAGCTCGAAGCTGTAGGCCTTGATGATGTGCTGCTGCTCGGTGGGGCTCATGCTCTGGAAGAACAGCCGCGCCTGGGAGAAATGGTCGCCGAACGACTCGCTGCGCTGGCGGATCTTGTTCGCATCGATACGTTCCTGGTAACTCTCGAAACCGCCATCCTGCGCGGCAGCCGGCGTTTCCTTCGGCCAACCGCCATCGATCGAGTTAGGCTCGTAGGAGGCCCGCCCCTTGTCGATGGTCATGCGGTGCATGGCATCGCGCTGGCTGCTGTGATTGGGCGCGACAGGGCGGTTGATCGGGATCTCGTGGAAGTTCGGTCCGCCCAGGCGGCTTATCTGGGTGTCGGTGTACGAGAACAACCGGCCCTGCAGCAAGGGATCATTGCTGAAATCGATGCCCGGCACGATATGCCCCGGGCAGAAGGCAATCTGCTCCACTTCGGCGAAGAAGTTGTCCGGGTTGCGGTCGAGCACCATCTTGCCCAGCGGCGTCACCGGCACCAGCTCCTCGGGGATGAGCTTGGTCGGGTCGAGCAGGTCGAAGTCGAACTTGTGCTCGTCGGCCTCCGGCACGATCTGCACGCCCAGTTCCCATTCCGGGTAATGACCGGTCTCGATCGCTTCCCACAGGTCGCGGCGGTGGTAGTCGGTGTCCTTGCCTGCAAGCTTCTGGGCTTCGTCCCACAGCACCGAGTGCACGCCCTGGCGCGGCTTCCAGTGGAACTTGACGAAGCTGGCCACGCCTTGGGCATTGATCAACCGGAAGGTATGCACGCCAAAGCCTTCCATCATCCGCAGGCTGCGCGGGATGGCGCGGTCGGACATGGCCCACATGACCATGTGCGCGGATTCCGGCACCAGCGATACGAAGTCCCAGAAGGTATCGTGGGCAGAGCCACCGGTGGGTATCTCGTTGTGCGGTTCGGGTTTGACCGCGTGGACGAAGTCGGGAAACTTGATCGCGTCCTGGATGAAGAACACCGGCATGTTGTTGCCGACCAGATCGAAATTGCCCTCATCGGTGTAGAACTTCACCGCAAAGCCGCGCACGTCTCGCACCGTGTCACCCGAGCCACGTGGGCCCTGCACGGTGGAAAAGCGTACAAACACCGGGGTTATTTTCTCGGGATCTTGCAGGAAACCGGCCTTGGTCAGTTCGGCATGGCAGCCGTAGCTTTGGAAGTATCCATGGGCGCCGGTCCCGCGGGCATGGACGATACGCTCGGGTATGCGCTCATGATCGAAGTGGGTGATCTTCTCGCGCATGATGAAGTCTTCGAGCAGCGAAGGCCCGCGGACACCGGCCTTGAGACTGTTCTGGTTGTCGGCGACCTTCACCCCCTGGTTGGTGCGCAGCGCCTGGCCGCTGGCGTCGCTGCGAAAAGCCTCCAGGCTCTGCAGCTTGGCGTTGGTGTTGGCCTTGTCCGGGGTGTCGGTGCCGGCGACAGGGCTGGGCTGTGGCGCCTGGGGCGTCTTGCTGGGCATCTTCGGCTCTCCTCATCAGTCATCAGGCTGCCCATTCGGGCTTGTTCAATTAGTGACTGGGCCGCCGTCGGATGCGTTCAATCGGATTGCCGACCGTCGCGATATGCCGATTGGATTGGAGCATTGCGAAATTAATGCTAAGAACAGGCAGGGGAAAAGGCTAAAATGCGCGACCCCGGCTAACCGCTGACCCAAATTCCATGCGCCCCACAAGGTTCGCTCAGTGATCGAGTTTCAAAATGTCCACAAGACCTACCGCGTCGCCGGTAGGGATATCCCGGCCCTGAACCCGACCAGCCTGACCATCGAAGATGGCCAGGTGTTCGGCCTGATCGGCCACTCCGGTGCCGGCAAGAGCACCATGCTGCGTCTGATCAACCGCCTCGAGGAGCCGTCCGGCGGCAAGATCGTGGTCGACGGCGAAGACGTCACCGCCTTCGACGCCAACCAGCTGCGCCGCTTCCGCCAGCAGGTCGGTATGATCTTCCAGCACTTCAACCTGCTGGCGTCCAAGACCGTCGCCGACAACGTCGCCCTGCCGCTGGTGCTGGCCGGCGAGCTGTCGCGTGGCGAGATCGACAGGCGCGTCACCGAGCTGCTGGCCCGTGTCGGCCTGTCCGAGCATGCGAAGAAGTACCCGGCGCAGCTGTCGGGCGGGCAGAAACAACGCGTCGGCATCGCCCGCGCCCTGTCCACCAACCCGAAGATACTGCTGTGCGACGAGGCCACCAGCGCCCTCGACCCGCAGACCACCGCCTCGGTGCTGCAACTGCTGGCCGAGATCAACCGCGAGCTGAAACTGACCATCGTACTGATCACCCACGAGATGGACGTGATCCGCCGGGTCTGCGACCGCGTGGCGGTGATGGACGCCGGGCAGATCGTCGAGCAAGGCCCGGTGGCTGAAGTGTTCCTGCACCCGCAGCACGCCACCACCCGGCGCTTCGTCCAGGAGGACGAGCAGATCGACGAGAACGAGCAACGCGACGACTTCGCCCATGTGCCGGGCCGTATCGTGCGCCTGACATTCCAGGGTTGCGCCACCTACGCGCCTCTGCTGGGCACCGTGGCCCGCGAAACCGGTGTCGACTACAGCATCCTGGCCGGACGCATCGACCGCATCAAGGACATTCCCTATGGCCAGCTGACCCTCGCCTTGATCGGCGGAGACATGGACGCGGCATTCGCCCGCTTCACTGCAGCTGATGTACATATGGAGGTACTGCGCTGATGGACATCCTCAGCTATTTCGCCAACGTCGACTGGGTCGAGATCTGGCAAGCGACCAACGACACCATGGTCATGCTGTTCATCTCACTGGCCTTCATCATCCTGCTCGGCCTGCCGCTGGGCGTCGTGCTGTTCCTGTTCAGCCCTCGGCAGATGTTCGAGCACAAGAAGATCTACGCAGTGCTGGCGACCATCGTCAACATCGTGCGCTCGGTGCCATTCATCATCCTGCTGATCGTGATGATCCCGATCACGGTACTGATCACCGGTACCTCGCTGGGTGTCGCGGGCGCGATTCCGCCGCTGGTGGTCGGCACGACGCCGTTCTTCGCACGCCTGGTCGAGACGGCCCTGCGTGAAGTGGATCGCGGCATCATCGAGGCCACCCAGTCGATGGGCGCCACCACCCGCCAGATCATCTTCAAGGCAGTGCTCCCTGAAGCCATGCCGGGCATCATCGCCGCTATCACCGTAACGGCCATCACCCTGGTGTCCTACACCGCCATGGCCGGCGTGGTCGGTGCCGGTGGCCTGGGCGACCTGTCGATCCGCTTCGGCTACCAGCGCTTCCAGACCGACGTGATGATCGTCACCGTGGTACTGCTGGTGATCCTGGTCCAGGTGCTACAGATGATCGGCGACAAGCTGGTCGTGCATTTTTCCCGTAAGTAACCCCAATGGGGTCGGCCCGGCCGACCCGTTCGGGGGCCGTCGCGGCCCTCACAAGGAGTGATCAATGAAGAAGCTGCTTGCTGTTGTCGCCGCCGTCGCGGCCTTCTCGGCCCACGCCGAGACCCTGACCGTCGCCGCCACCCCGGTGCCGCACGCCGAGATCCTCAACTTCGTCAAGCCGCAGCTGGCGAAGGAGGGCGTGGAGCTGAAGGTCAAGGAGTTCACCGACTACATCCAGCCGAACGTGCAGGTCGCGGAAAAGCGCCTGGACGCCAACTTCTTCCAGCACCAGCCTTACCTGGATGAGTTCAACAAGGCCAAGGGCACCCAGCTGGTCAGCGTTGCCGGCGTGCACCTGGAGCCGCTGGGCGCCTACTCGAGCAAGTACAAGAAGCTCGACGAACTGCCATCCGGCGCCACCGTGGTCATCCCCAACGACGCCACCAACGGCGGCCGTGCCCTGCTGCTGCTGGACAAGGCTGGCGTGATCAAGCTCAAGGACAGCAAGAACATCCTGTCGACCGTGAAGGACATCACCGGCAACGACAAGAAGCTGAAATTCCGCGAGCTGGAAGCGGCCACCATCCCGCGCGTGCTGACCCAGGTCGACCTGGCGCTGATCAACACCAACTATGCGCTGGAAGCCAAGCTGAATCCGGAGAAGGACGCCCTGGTGATCGAAGGCAGCGATTCGCCTTACGTGAACATCCTGGTGGCGCGTCCGGACAACAAGGACGCCGATGCCATGAAGAAGCTGGCTGCGGCCCTGCATTCGCCTGAGGTGAAGCAGTTCATCACCGAGAAGTACAAGGGCGCGGTGATTCCGGCGTTCTAAGCTGACATCCCCGGGGCCGCTTTGCGGCCCATCGCGGCAGGCCCGAGGAACGAACACCAATCGCGGGGCCAGCCCGCTCCCACGCCAGATTGCGTTCTGGTGTGGGAGCGGGCAGGCCCCGCGATTCATTTCTACGGTCAGTCGCGCTTGACCAGCCCCGGCAACTGCGCCACCAGCTTCTGGTTGTTGAACGGCGCACGGATGAACCCGCGCTGGCGCCCGTCCGGCCCGACCACCGCCAGGTTGCCGCTGTGATCAACGGTGTAGCCCGGCTTGCTGGTATCGGCCGGGATGAACGGAATGCTCAAGGCATTGGCCAGCTTCTGGGTGTCCTCGATCGACCCCGCCACCCCGACGAAATCCTTGTCGAAGTAGCCCAGGTACTGTTTGAGCTGGTTCGGCGTGTCGCGGTTCGGGTCGACGCTCACCAGCACCACCTGCAGACGCTCCAGCGCCTCCTTGGGCAGCTCGCTCTTCACCTGGCGCAGCTGGGCCAGGGTGGTCGGACAGATGTCCGGGCAGTAGGTATAGCCGAAGAACAGCAACGACCACTTGCCCTTGAGCTGGTCCAACACCAGCGGCTGGCCGTTCTGGTCGGTCATGGTCACGTCCGGCACGGTGCGGCTCTGCGGCAGCAGGATGATGCCGGCGTCGATCAGCTCGGTGGGATTCAACTGACCACGGTCGTTGAGCACCTTGTTGACGGTCAGGCCCATGATCAGCGCGACCAGGGCAACGAGGATGAAGACGGTTTTCTGGGTTCGGGTCATAGGTTCAGCAACAGGTAGTGGTCTACGAGCAACGCGATGAACAAGGCGAACAGGTAGCCGATAGAGTACTTGAACGTCTTGATCGCCGCGTGCGGCCGGGTGCCACGGTACAACACCCAGGCCCAGTGCAGGAAGCGCAAGCCCAGGACCATGGCACAGGCCAGGTACAACGGTCCGCTCATGTGGATGGCATAGGGCAACAGGCTCACCGCCAGCAATATCAAGGTGTAGAGCAGGATGTGCAGGGCCGTGTAGCGCTCGCCGTGGGTAACGGGGAGCATGGGAATATCAGCTTTTGCGTACTCCTCCTTGCGATGAATCGCCAGGGCCCAGAAGTGCGGTGGCGTCCAGGCGAAGATGATCAGCACCAGCAGCAGTGGTTCGGCGCCCAGGTGCCCGCTGACCGCCACCCAGCCCAGCAACGGCGGAGCCGCTCCGGCCAGGCCACCGATCACGATGTTCTGCGGCGTGGCACGCTTGAGAAAGCCGGTATAGAGCACCGCGTAACCGAGCAGCGAAGCCAGGGTGAGCCAGGCGGTGAGGGGGTTGGTGAAGGCCAGCAGCAGGGCCATCCCCGCCACGGCCAACAGCAAGGCGAACAGCAAGGCCGGCAAGGGCGCGACCCGGCCCTGGGCCAGCGGGCGCTTGTGGGTGCGGGCCATCAGTGCATCGACGCGGCGGTCGACCACGTGGTTGACCGCCGCCGCGGCCCCCGCGCACAAGCCAATCCCCAGGTTGCCGAACAGCAGGACGCTCCAGGCCACCCCCGCGCGGGTGGCAAGAAACATCCCCACCAACGAGGTGATCAGCATCAGCACCACCACCTTCGGCTTGGTCAGCTCCATGTAGTCGCGCCATCCGGCGCGCTGGCGTTCCGTGCTCAGAAGCGTCGCCACGAATCGTTCCTCATTTGATGGGAAAGGTGCACGCCGGTCACCGGCGTCAGGCGCCAGCCGTGGCCCACACGGACCTTGTCGACCACGCGGATGCGGTAGTTGACCAGTACCATGCACATCAGCAGCAAGGCGCCACCAGCGTTGTGCGCGACAGCCACGCCCAGGGGCAGGTGGAACAGCACGTTGCTGATGCCCAGGCCCAGTTGCAGCGCCAGCGCCAGCAACACCAGGCGAGCCAGGCCACCCAGGCCGTGGCGGTGCAGCTTCCAGCTCAGGGTCAGCAACACCAGCATGACCAGCAGCGCGCCCAGGCGATGGCTGATATGAATCGCGGTGCGCGCGTCACTGTCCAGTTGCCCACCGAGGTAATTGGGGCCGACGTGCTGGGTCAGGTGGAAGCCGTTGCTGAAGTCGGCCGCAGGCCACCACTGGCCATGGCAGGTGGGCAGGTCGATGCAGGCAACGGCGGCGTAGTTGGCGCTGACCCAGCCCCCCAGGGCGATCTGGCCGATGACCACCAGCAGCGCCAGCGCGGCGATGCGGCGCAGGCTCAGCGGCAGTTTCGGCAATGGCGCAAAGGCCCGGGATAGACGCAGGGAAAGCAGGAAAAGCAGGCTCACGGTGGTGAATCCGCCGAGCAGGTGCGCGGTGACTACCTGGGGCCAAAGCTTCAAGGTAACCGTCCACATGCCGAACGCCGCCTGGGCCAGCACCACGCCCAGCAGCAACACCGGCAGGCGGTAGGGCTGGCCGTCGCGGGCATGCCGGCGCACGGCCTGGAAGGCGAGCAGGGCGATCACCAGCGCCAGGGTGCCGGCGAAATAGCGATGGACCATCTCGGCCCAGCCCTTGGCTTCTTCCACCGGGTGCTCGGGGAAGTGCAGCTCGGCATGGGCCAGCTGGGCATCGGTCTTGGGCACGCTGATGAAGCCATAGCACCCCGGCCAGTCGGGGCAGCCCAGGCCGGCATGGGTCAGCCGGGTATAGGCGCCGAGCAGCACCACCAGCAGCGCCAGCAGGGTGGCGAACACAGCGAGACGGAATCCGGGTCTGGCCATGGCGGCCTCCTAGCCGATGTTGGACAGCTTGAGCAGGTGACGCAGGTCGTCCAGCACATGCTTGCCGTTGACCTTGGCGTCGTAGCGCAGCACCAGGTTGCCGTGGGGGTCGACGATCCACAGCTGCGGGCCCACTTCGCCGACCTTCTGGACATAACGCTGAACATCCAGCGGGTAGCGCCGCAACTGCGGGTATTCGCGGCCCAGCAGGGCCTGGTAGTCGGCGGTCAGCGGTTGGGCCGCCGCCAGGGCATGGCTGGCGCGGCTGGCGTCGCGACCCAGGCCGACCTGGATCTGCCGGGCCAGGTACACCAGTTGCCGGCACTCCTCGGCGCAGGCCTCGGGGGCGCTGACCAGCAGCTGCCAGCGCTCGTCCTGGGCATCGATGCCGATGTCCGCGCGGCCCTCGCCATTGCCGATCATCACGCCGTGATAGCTACGCCCTTCCGGCACCCAGAACTTGAGCTTGTACATGAAGGTGGCAAGGATCATCGGCCCGAGCACGACGAACAGGATCAGCAACAGTTGCATACGCCCCCGGGGCTTGCGGTGGTCAGGCGCGTCCAGTGGACTCGTGGCGGCGGCCATGGCGGTTCTCCTTGTCGTTGTGATGCCAGCCGAAGTACAGGTAGAGCAGCACCAGCGTGGTGGCCAGGGCGAACCACTGCACGGCATAGCCCTGGTGCTTTTCCGGCCCCATGGCGACCACCGGCCAGTCCAGGCGGTAGGCGGCCGGACCGGGCTGCAGGCGCAGTTCCTGGGCGAAGCCTTCGCGGCCCAGCTGCTGCCAGAGCCCGGCCGGGTCGATGGCCGTCAGCAGTTGCGGCCAGCGGCCATCCGGATTGTCCGGGTGCAGTTGGAAGGTCTTGCCCGGCGCCACGTATACCGTGGTGTCCAGCGCCAGGGCCTGGTCCGGGGTGTCGAAACGCACCGGCACCCGACGGTCGGGCCAGGGCAGCCAGCCGCGGTTGACCAGCAGCCACAGCCCGCTGGCCTGGTCGTGGAAAGGTTGCAGCAACTCGACGCCGGCCTTGCCGTCGCGCATCTGGTTGTCCAGCAGCAGGCTGTGGGTGGCGTCGAAGCGGCCATACAAATGCACGGGATAGAACGCCGGATCCGGCAGCTGGCGCAGTTGATCGACAGCGACCGGCGCCTCGATCTGGCGCTCGGTGTACGCGGCGAGCAGGTCGCGCTTCTCATCGGCGCGGCGCAGTTGCCAGCAGCCGAGCGCGATCAGGCCCGGCAGCAGCGCGAGCACCACCAGGGTCGGCAACAGGCCGGGGCGAAACGGCCTCACCAGGGCCTCGTCAGGTCGAGCGCTATACTTGTACTCATCACCGCATCCCCCTGGAGTTACGCCATGCTCAAGGCCGCGATTGTCCTGATGCTGCTGGCCACCATCGCCAGCCTGTTCAGTGGCCTGGTGTTCCTGGTCAAGGACGACGACCAGTCGACCCGCCTGCTCAAGGCCCTTACCGTACGTGTCGCCCTCGCCACCCTGACCATCGCGCTGGTGGCCTGGGGCTTTATCAGCGGGCAGTTGGTCTCCCACGCGCCGTTCTGAATTACCTCGATCCCTGTAGGAGCGCGCCGCCCTTCAAAGCACATACACGAATATGAACAACCCCACCCACACCACATCCACGAAGTGCCAGTACCAGCTCGCCGCCTCGAAACCGAAGTGCTTGTCCGGCTCGAAGTGCCCGCGCATCACCCGGCAGAACATCACGAACAGGATCAATGTCCCCAGCGTCACGTGCGCGCCGTGAAAGCCGGTGAGCATGAAGAACGTCGCGCCATAGATCCCCGACCCCAGGGTCAGCCCCAGCTTGTTATAGGCCTCGTGGTACTCGTAGGCCTGCAGCGCAAGGAACCCCAGCCCCAGCAGGATGGTCAGCCCCAACCACAGTTTCAGCGGGCCACGATGGCCTTTGCGCAGGGCATGGTGGGCGATGGTCACGGTCACACTGGAGCTAACCAGCAGAATGGTGTTGATCAGCGGCAGGTGCCACGGGTCGATCACTTCCTTCGGCGGCGGGAACAGTTTCGGGTCCGGTGTGTGCAGCAGCGGCCAGACGAACTCGAAGTTGGGCCAGAGCATGTGCGCCACGCCCTTGGCTCCATCGCCCCCCAGCCACGGCCCGGCCAGCACCCGCACGTAGAACAGCGCGCCGAAAAAGGCCAGGAAGAACATCACCTCGGAGAAAATGAACCAGCTCATGCCCCAGCGGAAGGAACGGTCCATCTGCGCGCTGTATAGGCCGGCATGGCTCTCCTTGACCACCGCGCCGAACCAGCCGAACAGCATGTACGCCAGGAACAGCCCCCCGATGAAGAAGATCAGCGGCCCGTGGGACTCCGGGTGGCCGGCCTTGAGATCGTTGAACCAGGTGCCCAGGCCGAACACGGTGATGAACATGCCGATCGTGGCGATGATCGGCCACTTGCTCTGCGCCGGGACGTAGTAGTGCTCGTGGCTTGCCATGCTTGATCTCCTTCCCTCAACGGGCGGCCTCGGTCGCGACATGGGCGACTGGCGGGTGGCGAGCGGTGATGTCGAACAGGGTGTAGGCCAGGGTCAGGTGCTTCACCGACTCCGGCAGGTCGCGGTCGACGATGAAGCGCACCGGCATTTCGATGCGCTCGCCCGGCTGCAGCACCTGCTGGGTGAAGCAGAAGCACTCGGTCTTGTGGAAGTACGCCGCAGCCTCGGCCGGGGTGATGCTGGGGATGGCCTGGGCGCTCATCGGCTGGTTGGTCGGATTGCGGGCGATGAAGATCATCTGGTTCACCGCCCCCGGGTTGACCTCGATCTGGTCGGCGGTGGAATGAAATTCCCAGCTCATGTCGCCTGCGTTGGTGGACATGAACTGCACCCGCACCGAACGCGACGGGTCGCTCACCTGGGTGCCCGCGTACTGCCCGCCGGTCTTGCCGTTGATGCCGAAAGCCTTGCACATCACATCGTAGATCGGCACCAGGGCGAAGCCGAAGGCGAACATCACCACGGTCAGCATCAGCAAGCGGCTGACCAGGCGTTTGAGCGACAGGCCGTCCATGGGCAGGCTCCTACTTCACTTCCGGCGGGGTCTGGAAGGTGTGGTAGGGCGCCGGCGAAGGAATCGACCACTCCAGGCCCTCGGCGCCGTCCCAAGGCTTGGCCGGTGCCGGCGCGCCACCGCGGATGCACTTGATGACGATGAACAGGAAGAAGATCTGCGTGGCGCCGAACATGAACGCGCCGATCGACGAGACCATGTTGAAGTCGGCGAACTGCAGGTTGTAGTCCGGGATCCGGCGTGGCATGCCAGCCAGGCCGACGAAGTGCATGGGGAAGAAGGCCAGGTTCATGCCAACGAACGACAGCCAGAAGTGCAATTTGCCGAGGGTTTCGTCATACATGTGGCCGGTCCACTTCGGCAGCCAGTAGTAGGCCGAGGCAAAGATGCCGAAGATCGCCCCGGGCACCAGTACGTAGTGGAAGTGGGCGACCACGAAGTAGGTGTCGTGGTACTGGAAGTCCGCAGGCGCAATGGCCAGCATCAGGCCGGAGAAGCCACCGATGGTGAACAGGATGACGAAGGCGATGGCGAACAGCATCGGTGTCTCGAAGGTCAGCGAGCCTTCCCACATGGTGCTGACCCAGTTGAACACCTTCACCCCGGTGGGCACGGCGATGAGCATGGTCGCATACATGAAGAACAGCTCGCCTACCACCGGGATGCCGACCACGAACATGTGGTGGGCCCAGACGATGAACGACAAGAAGGCGATGGCCCCGGTGGCGTAGACCATCGAGGTGTAGCCGAACAGCGGCTTGCGCGAGAACGCCGGGATGATCGAGCTGACCGCGCCGAAGGCCGGCAGGATCATGATGTACACCTCGGGGTGGCCGAAGAACCAGAACACGTGCTGGAACAAGACCGGGTCGCCACCGCCGGCGGCGCTGAAGAAGCTGGTGCCGAAGTGAATGTCCATCAGCATCATGGTCACCACGCCGGCCAGCACCGGCATCACCGCGATCAGCAGGAACGCGGTGATCAGCCAGGTCCAGACGAACAGCGGCATCTTCATCAGGGTCATGCCCGGGGCGCGCAGGTTGAGGATGGTGGCGATCACGTTGATCGCGCCCATGATCGAGCTGATGCCCATCAGGTGGATGGCGAAGATGAAGAAGGTCACGCTCGCCGGGGCGTAGGTGGTCGACAGCGGGGCGTAGAAGGTCCAGCCGAAGTTCGGACCGCCACCGGGGCTGAACAGGGTCGAGACCAGCAGCAGGAACGCCGCCGGCAGCAACCAGAAGCTGAAGTTGTTCATCCGCGGCAGGGCCATGTCCGGGGCACCGATCATCAGCGGGATCATCCAGTTGGCCAGGCCGACGAACGCCGGCATCACCGCGCCGAACACCATGATCAGCCCGTGCATGGTGGTCATCTGGTTGAAGAACGCCGGCTCCACGATCTGCAGGCCGGGCTGGAACAGCTCGGCGCGGATCACCATGGCGAACGAGCCGCCGAGCAGGAACATGGTGAAGGCGAACCACAGGTACATCGTGCCGATGTCCTTGTGGTTGGTGGTCAGCACCCAGCGCATCAGGCCTTTGGCCGGGCCGTGGGCGTGTTCATGACCGTGGGCGTGGTCGTCGATCACTGCACTCATGTCCTGTCTCCTGCAACCCTAAGGCACCGGTTCATTTGCTTTCCGCCTGCTTGAGCGCCAGCACGTCCTTCGGCGTGACCATGTCGCCCTTGTTGTTGCCCCAGGCGTTGCGTTCGTAGGTGACCACGGCGGCGATATCGACTTCCGAGAGTTGCTTGCCGAACGCCGCCATGGCGGTGCCGGGCTTGCCGTGGAAGACGATGCCCAGGTGGGCTTCCTTGGGCCCGGTGGCGATCTTCGAGCCCTTGAGCGCCGGGAACATCGGCGGCAGGCCCTGGCCTTCGGCCTGGTGACAGGCCACGCAGGTGGTGTGGTAGACCTTGTCGCCGCGTGCCACCAGCTCTTCGAGGGTCCAGTCCTTGCTGGTCAGCTCCTTGAGCTTGGCCGCCTCGGCCTTGCGCTCGCCAAGCCAGGTGTCGTAGTCGGCCTTGGACTTCACCTCGACCACCACCGGCATGAAGCCGTGGTCCTTGCCGCACAGCTCGGTGCACTGGCCACGGTAGATGCCCGGCTTCTCGACCCGGGTCCAGGCCTCGTTGACGAAACCGGGGATGGCGTCGCGCTTGACCGCGAAGGCCGGCACCCACCAGGAGTGAATGACGTCGGCGGCGGTCACCAAAAAGCGCACCTTGGCGCCCACCGGCAGCACCAGCGGCTGGTCGACCTCGAGCAGGTAGTGCTCATCCTTCGGCGATTTGTTGTGGATCTGCTCGGCGGGGGTGGCCAGGTTGCTGAAGAACTCGACGTCCTGGCCCAGGTACTTGTAGTGCCACTTCCACTGGTAGCCGGTGACCTGGATGTCGATGTCCGAGTCGCTGGCGTCGTAGATGTCGATCAGGGTCTTGGTGGCCGGAATGGCCATGGCCACCAGGATCAGGAAGGGAACCACTGTCCAGAGGATCTCGACCCAGGTGTGCTCGTGGAAGTGCGCGGCCTGCTGCCCGGTCGAGCGGCGGTGGATGACCATCGACCAGAACATCGCGCCGAACACCACGATGCCGATGATCACGCAGATCCAGAAGATGGTCATGTGCAGGTCGAACACTGCGTGGGAGACTTCCGTCGCCCCGGGCGCCATGTTCACCGTCCATGCTGCCTGTGCCTGACCGAACAACGACCACAGCAACAGGCCCATCCAGACATGTGGATGTCGCATCATTGCGGGTTCCCCTTATCGTTCTTGTAGTCCCGGAGGCGTGGACGACCTGCTACGACAAAGGGGGGAACGGTGGCCAAGACTGCCTGGCTTCGACGACCGAGCCCCCTGCTTAAGGCAGTCGGGCCTCATCAACGAATCACGTTTCACCCGGAGTATAGACACCGACCAATGGTGCGCAACGCAGCACTTGAAATGATCTTGGCTCAACCAAACGTTTGCTCTGAAAGCCTCATGAATACTGGGCCGGGACACAATAATGGCACTTTGATATAGCCAATTTCCTACACGCACGTGAGAGATATAACAAATGCGTCTTAGCCATTCTCGTAAGCAAGCTAACTTAGTGTCTTCCGTTTGTAACGCCATGTCCCTGGAGTTGTCATGAACATCGCTGCTGTACGCGAGCAGATCGAAAATGCCCATCAACATGAGAGCCGTACAGGCCAACTGAAAGCCCGCCTCGAACTGCAACTGCCACACCTGCATCCATCGATCCAACTACCCCAGCAGGATGCCCAGGGTACCCTGGCGCGCTTTGTCGGCGCCTACATCAACGAGGTTCCGGAACTGCTCGAAGCCGCGCACAACGTGGCGCTCGAAGCCGGCATCGAGACGCAGATCAAACCGGTACTGAAAATTGCCGAGGCCTACTTCCTGCAGCCGCCGAGCGTGATGGCGGGGCAGGTCGGGCTGGACTGCCTGCTGGACGAGGCCTACCTGGCGCATCGCCTGGTCGAGGAGGTCAACGACCTGTATATCCGCCATTTCCAGCAGCCGCTGATTCCGGTGGATACCACGGTCGCCAACCTGATCGCCCATCAGCTGATCGGCGAGACGTTTGCCAACCAGCTGGATGAGGTGGTGCATCATTCGGTGGATGAGATGCTTGATGACGAGAGCTTTGCCGTGGAATCGGTGGAGGCCTACCGCGACAAGCTGTCGAGCCCGGAAACTGGCGCCGCGTGGAAACGCTGGCCGTGCCTTTCGCGCCAGCTTGGTGTGGAGCTGGGGCAATCGGCCTGAGCAAACCTCAAAATTGCCGGGGCCGCTTTGCGGCCCTTTCGCGACACAAGGCCGCTCCCACAGGTTCAGTGCATGATTCAATTTCTGCGCTGTATCTGTGGGAGCGGCCTTGTGTCGCGAAAGGGCTGCGCAGCAGCCCCAGGATCCTCAGATCAGACTAGGCCCCAACCCCCGCCGTAGTCCGCAGCCGTCCCTCGACCCGCCGCTTCAAACGCCGCTGCTCCAGCACCAGCCGCGAGCCCTTGGCCGCGCCACTGCGCCCCCAGTCCTCCAGCAGTTCCAGGCAGGAATGGTCGATATAATTCAGGTTGCCCAGCGGCACATGCAACGTGGTCCCTTCCGGTACCGTGTCCAGCACCTGGGTCAGCGCCGGCACCTTGAGGAAGGTCGCCGCCCCGCTCAGGCGCAGCTCCATGTGCCCCGGCACGTCCAGCGCCACCAGGTTGATCTTCAAACGCGCCGCCTTGAACGCCAGCTTCAGCAGGGTGAGGGCAAAGCCCAGCAACACGCCGGTCAACAGGTCAGTAAAGATGATTGCCAGTGCAGTCGCCGCATAGGTGAACATCGGCATCCGTCCATAGCGGCCAAGACCACGGAACGCCCTGAAGTCCACCAGCTTGACGCCGGTATAGACCAACACCCCAGCCAGGCTGGCCACCGGGATCTGCTGCAGCACGCTGCTCAGCGCCACCACGAAGGCCAGCAGCCAGATACCGTGGAAGATCGCCGAGGCCCGTGTCTGCGCGCCGGCCTGGACGTTGGCCGAGCTGCGCACGATCACCCCGGTCATCGGCAGCGCACCAAGCACCCCGCAGAGCATGTTGCCAACACCTTGCGCCGACAACTCACGGTCGAAGTCCGAACGCTGGCCGCTGTGCATGCGGTCGACGGCTGCGGCGGACAGCAAGGTCTCGGCACTGGCGATGAAGGCCAGGGCGAAAGCCGCCACCAGCAGGGTCGGGTCGGCCAACTTGAGCAGGTCATCCGGACGCAACCAGTCGATGGCCTCGGACAGATCGGCCGGCACCTGAACGCGGTTGACCGGCAGCGCCAGCCACAGGCTGACGGCCGTCATCGTCGCCACCCCAAGCAGGGCACCGGGGATGAAGCGCAGCCGCTGCGGGCGCAGGCGCTCCCAGCCCCACATGATGGCGATCGTGCCCAGCCCGAGCGCGCCGGCTTGCCAGCCGTTGCCCGCGCTTTCCAGCGGCAGGGCCGAAGCCAGCGTCGCCGGGAAGCCCAGCAGGTTGTCCACGCCCGAGGGTTGTGGCGCCGTGTCGAACATCACATGCACCTGGGACAGCACGATCAGCACGCCGATCCCGGCGAGCATGCCGTACACCACCGCCGGCGCCGTGACCCGGAACCAACAGCCCAGGCGTAGGCGCCCGGCCAGCAGTTGCAGCAGGCCGGCCAGCAGCAGGATCGGCCCGAGCATCGCCACGCCATGCTGGCGCACCAGTTCGAACACCAGCACTGCCAGCCCCGCCGCCGGGCCGCTGACCTGCAATGGCGAGCCGGCAAGAAAACCCACCACGATACCGCCAATGATGCCGGTGATCAGTCCTTTGGCCGGTGGCATGCCCGAGGCGATGGCAATGCCCATGCACAACGGCAGGGCGACCAGGAAAACCACCACCGAAGCCAGCAACTCGCGCGGCAGGGCCGCCTTTATCTGTGTCATGTTCACCATGTAGCTCCTTTCTAGATTCACGGCCATTCCGCTGGCCGCCAGCACGGGGAACCCTGAATGACGCGCAGGCGCGAGCCGCCAGCAGGTCTGCCGGCAAGGCATTCAGGGAGATTCAAGGCAGGCGAAGGCCGCGCCGCACCCGTTGGGTGCAGCCGGCAATCAAGGCTTGTTCAGCGTGTTCGGGTCGCTTAGTAGCGGCCTCTCGGTGTGGCAGAGGGGATCGGCTCGCCGGCGGTCAGCGGCAGGAAGCGATCGCTGGCGGCATCGTAGGCTTCGATCTGGCTGGTTTCGATGTCGTAGATCCAGCCATGGATGTGCAGCTGTCCGGCGGCCAGGCGCGAAGCGACCGACGGATGGGTACGCAGGTGGTGCAGCTGGGCGATGACGTTTTCCTTGGTCACCAACTGCATGCTTTCGTGCTCGCTGCCGCAGGAGCAGTTGTCCTCGATCACGGTCCGCGCCACTTCGGCATGGCGCAACCAGGCGGAAACGGTCGGCATCTTGCTCAGCGACTGTGGGTTGAGCACCGCGCGCATGGCGCCGCAGTCGGAATGACCGCAGACGATGATGTGGTGCACGCCCAGCGCCAGCACCGCGTATTCAATGGCGCTCGACACACCGCCGTTCATCTGGCCATACGGCGGCACGACGTTGCCGACGTTACGGGTGACGAACAGGTCGCCCGGCGAGCTCTGGGTAATCAGCTCAGGCACGATGCGCGAGTCGGCGCAGGTGATGAACATGGCGCGCGGCTTCTGCGCGGTGGCCAGTTTCTTGAACAGCTCTTGCTGCTCGGGGAAGACTTCGGTGTGGAACCGCAGGAAGCCGTCGACGATATGCTTGAGGGCGGCATCGGCGCTTTCGGCGGGTGCGGCCGGGACAACCTTGGATGGGTCCTTGACGGGCATGATTCATCCTCTTGACGGTTTGAAAGTGAATGCCATGTTACCGGGGAAAGATTGGGGTGACGCGGGGATTTAGATGACGCGCACGGGTAAATAATCACAGTCACTGCTGACTCATGACTCACGCTAGCGTAGGAAACTTAACTGAAACTTAATTGCGCAGGCTCTAGAACGGGCGTTCTAGATGAGCGAGGGGAGTGCTGGATAATAGCAAAAAAGCATCAGATGCCAAGGGTCATGAGTGAAATTACAGGGTTGTTTTAGTTGCGCTGATGCAGTGCATGCCGTGCCAGGCGCCTAGCCGCGTGGGAAATGCAGTCAAAAACCCAAGGAGACGCTCTACTGCGAGCTTTCTGACAACATTCATGTCGCTCTTCCGATTTTTTAGAGGCACTTCGCCAGTATAGGATGCGCGTCCTTCGTCACCGCCAGACACGGACCGTCATGCGCCTCCGCAATACCTTGATCCACACCACCTTCCTGGCAGGCCTGATCTTGTGCACGCCATTGCTTGCCGAGCCGCAACGCGCCGAACTGCTGCAGGTCTATCAACACGCCGTCGAACAGGATGCGCGTCTGAGCGCCGCCCGCCACGAGTTCCAGGCACTCAGCGAACGCGTGCCGCAAGCACGGGCGGGGCTGCTGCCAACCCTCAATGCCGGCGCCACCTTCGAAAGCACCCGCCTGCAGCGCGACGAGCCCGCGCTCACCCGTACCCGCAGCGGCATGGTCTACCAGGCCAACCTCAACCAACCGCTGCTGCGCCTGGATCGCTGGTACGCCCTCAAGGCCGCCGAGGCCGGTACGGCGCAGGCCGGCCTGGACCTCGCCGCAAAGGAACAGTCGCTCATCCTGCAAACCGCAGAGGCCTACTTCGATACCCTGCGCGCGCTCGATGCGCTGGCCGCGGCCAAGGCCGAAGCCAAGGCCCTCAAGCGCCAGCAGGAACAGGCCCAGGGACGTCTGGCCAACGGCGCCTCCAGCATCACCGATGTGCTCGATGCCCAGGCAGCCTACGACAACGCCAGCGCCAACCGCCAACTGGCGCAACGCAAGGTCGACGACGCCTTCGAGACGCTGTACCGCCTGACCCGCCAGGACTATGCGCAGATCGCCGGCATCGCCCACCAGCTGCCGGTCCAGGCGCCGGTGCCCAACGATGCCAGCACCTGGGTCGAGCAGGCGGTGCAGAGCAACCTCAGCCTGCTGTCCAGCGGACACGCCGTTGATGCCGCCATGCAGGCCAATCGCCAACGCAAGGCCGGACATGCTCCCACCCTGGATGCCGTCGCGTCCTATCGCAAGGGCGACAACGACCGTTTCGGCTACAGCAACCCGACCGACTTCGGCCGCAACGGCTACCGCGACGACATTGCGCAGGGCACCTTGGGGCTGGAGCTGAACATTCCACTGTACGCAGGTGGATTGACCAACTCGCAGGTCCGTGAGGCAGGCGAACGCCTGGCCCAGAGCGAAGACGAACATGAGGATCGCCGCCGCGAGGTGGTGCTGCAGACCCGCAACCTGCACCGCGCGGTCAACGCCGATGTGGAACAGGTCCAGGCCCGCCAGCAAAGCATCCGCTCCAGCCAGGCGTCGCTCAAGGCCAACCTGGTGGGCAGGGCACTCGGCTCACGCAACACCGCTGATGTGCTCAATGCCGAACGCCAGTTGTACCGCGCCGTGCGCGAATACAACGACGCCCGCTACGACTACATCATCGACTCGCTGAAGCTCAAACAGGCCGCCGGCAGCCTGGCCCCCCAGGACCTGCTTGAGCTGTCCCACTACTTGAGCCGGGACTACGACCCGGATCGCGACTTCCTGCCGCCAGAGGCCAGGCGGCCTGTCGCCGGCTAAACAATCGAATGAAATAACAATCATCTGATGATGGCAAAATGATTACAAAGTTTTGCAAAACTTCGCTAACCTATTGAAATAGGTGGCTTTACCAGGCCATACCAGCCTGCATGGACGCGTTATGAGTGAACACCAAACAGGCACCCCGGACACCGGGCTGATCTGCCTGCTGATGCTGGCCCGTTTCCACAACGTGGCAGCCTCCGGCGAACAGCTGGCCCACGAATTCACCGATGGCCAGCAAGCCTTCACCACCCCGCAAATACTGCTGGCTGCGCGCAAGCTCGGGCTCAAGGCCAAACGCGTCGAGAGCCGCGCAGAGCGCCTGACGCAGACGCCACTGCCGGCGATCGCCGCCGACCGTGAGGGCGGCTTCTTCATCATCGCCCGCATGGACCAGGGCAAGGTGCTGATCCAGGATCCGCGTGCCGAGCGACCCGAGGTCATCGACCTGGCCACCCTCGAGCAACGCTGGAGCGGCGAGTTGCTGCTGATGCGCAGCGAAGCACTGGCCCCCGGCGAATCCTCGCGCTTCGACTTCACCTGGTTCATCCCGGCCATCGTCAAGCACCGCAAGCTGCTCGGCGAAGTGACCCTGGTGTCCTTCGTGCTGCAGATCTTCGCCCTGCTGACACCGCTGTTCTTCCAGGTGGTGATGGACAAGGTGCTGGTGCACCACGGCCTGACCACCCTGGACGTGATCGCCATCGGCCTGCTCGGCATCATGCTGTTCGAAACTGCCTTGAGCGGCCTGCGCAGCTTCGTCTTCGCCCACACCGCCAGCCGCATCGACGTCGAACTGGGCTCACGCCTGTTCCACCACCTGATCCACCTGCCGCTGGCCTACTTCCAGGCGCGCCGGGTCGGCGACTCGGTGGCGCGGGTGCGCGAGCTGGAGAACATCCGCAACTTCCTCACCGGCAACGCCATCACGCTGGTGATGGACGTGTTGTTCTCGGTGGTGTTCATCGCCGTGATGTTCTACTACAGCGGCTGGCTGACCTTGGTGGTGGTGGCTTCGCTGCCGCTCTACGCGCTGGTTTCGCTGCTGATCACACCGGTGCTGCGCCAGCGCCTGCAGGACAGCTTCAACCGTGGCGCCGAGAACCAGGCGTTCCTGGTCGAGACGGTCAACGGCATCGACACCCTCAAGTCGATGGCCGTCGAGCCGCAAGTCCTGCGGCGCTGGGACAACCAGCTGGCGGCCTATGTCGCCGCGGGCTTCAAGACCCAGACCCTGTCGACCCTGGCCAACGAAAGCGTCGGCCTGATCGGCAAGCTGGTGACCGTCGCCACCCTCTGGCTCGGCGCACGCCTGGTGATCGACGGCCAGCTCACGGTCGGCGAGCTGATCGCCTTCAACATGCTGGCCGGGCGCGTGGCCCAGCCGATCATGCGCCTGGCCCAGCTGTGGACCAGCTTCCAGCAGACCGGCGTGTCGGTGCAGCGCCTGGGCGACATCCTCAATACCCGCACCGAACTGTCGTCCTCGGCCCGCAGCGCACTGCCGCCGTTGCAAGGTGGCATCGAGTTCGACCAGGTGCATTTCCGCTACCGTGCCGACGGCTCGGAGATCTTGCGCGGGGTCAGCCTGCGTATCGCGCCGGGCGAAGTGATCGGCGTGGTCGGCCGCTCCGGCTCCGGCAAGAGCACCCTGACCCGCCTGCTGCAGCGGTTGTATGTGCCCGAACGCGGCCGGGTGCTGGTAGACGGCATGGACCTGGCCCTGGCCGATGCCTCTTCGCTGCGCCGGCAGATCGGCGTGGTGCAGCAGGACAACCTGCTGTTCAACCGCAGCATCCGCGAGAACATCGCCCTGGCCGACCCCGGCACCCCGTTGGAAACCGTGATGCAGGCGGCGCGCCTGGCCGGTGCCCACGACTTCATCCTCGAACTCGCCGAAGGCTACGACACGATGGTGGGCGAGCACGGCGCCTCGCTCTCGGGCGGGCAACGCCAGCGCATCGCCATTGCCCGGGCGCTGATCGGCGACCCGCGCATCCTGATCTTCGACGAAGCCACCAGCGCGCTGGACTACGAGTCCGAACGCATCATCCAGCAGAACATGCGTTCGATCTGCCAGGGGCGCACGGTGATCATCATCGCCCACCGCCTGTCCGCCGTGCGCGATGCCAACCGCATCGTCGTGGTGGACCGTGGGCAGATCGTCGAACAAGGCAGCCACGCCGAACTGCTCGCGCACCAGGCCGGGCACTACGCCAGGCTGCACCGCCTGCAACAGGGCTGATCCTCTCACCACCTCATACCAAGGAGAGGCCATGTCCGCCTATTCCAGCCTCTGGCAGCGCTACCGCGAGGCCTGGCAGCACGCCTGGCGCCAACGCAAGGCGCTCGACGCGCCCCTGCGCGCCGCCCACGAAATCGAGTTCCTGCCCGCCGCCCTGGCCCTGCAAGAGCGTCCACCGCACCCGGCGCCGCGGGTGTTCGTCTGGAGCATCATGGGCTTTGCCGCCCTGGCCCTGCTGTGGGCCTGCCTCGGTCATATCGACGTGGTCGCGGTGGCCTCGGGCAAGGTGGTGCCGAGCGGGCGCACCAAGCTGGTCCAGCCCAGCGAGACCGCGGTGGTCAAGGCCATCCACGTCAGCGATGGCCAGCGCGTGAAGGCCGGCGAGTTGCTGCTCGAACTCGACCCGACCACCGCCGACGCCGATGTGCGTCGCAGCGAAAGCGAACTGTTGGCCGCGCGCATCGACGTGGCACGCAGCAGCGCGATGCTCCAGGCCATCGCCAGCGGCCAGCCTCCGCAGGGGCTGCAAGGCGACATCGAGCATGCCGACGCGCTGCAGGTGCAGGATGCCGAACGCTGGCTGCAGGGGCAGTACCAGGAATACCGCAACAACCTCGACCAGGTCGATGCCGAGATCCAGCAGCGCGGCGCCGAGATCCAGGCCGCACAGGTGCAGGTGGCGAGCCTGCGCAAGACCCTGCCGATCGCCACGCAGCTGGCCCGGGACTACCAGAACCTGCTGGAGCAGCAGTACGTGGCCCGCCACGAATACCTCGACAAGGAACAGGCCCGCCTCGACCTGGAGCGCCAGCTGCAGGTGCAGCAAGCCAGCGTGCTGCAGTCGACCGCCGCGCAGTCCGAGGCCCGCCGCCGCCGCGAGGGCGTGGTGGCCCAGGCCCGGCGCAGCCTGCTCGACCTGCAGCAGACCGCCGGGCAGAAAGTCGCCAGCCTGCGCCAGGAACTGGCCAAGGCGCGCTACCAGGAAGCCCGCACGCAACTGCTGGCCCCGGTCGACGGCACCGTCCAGCAGCTGGCGGTGCACACCGTCGGCGGCGTGGTCACCCCGGCCCAGGCGTTGATGGTCATCGTGCCCGGTGACCAGCCGGTGGAGGTCGAGGCACTGCTGGAGAACAAGGACGTCGGCTTCGTCCAGGTCGGGCAGGCAGTCACGGTCAAGGTCGAGACCTTCACCTACACCCGCTACGGCACGGTACAGGGCGAAGTGCTGAGCGTGTCGCGCGACGCCATCGAGGACGAACGCCGCGGGTTGGTGTACAGCAGCCGCATCCGCCTGGCCAGCGACCACCTGCAGGTCAATGGCCAGGCCGTGGCGCTGACGCCGGGCATGGCGGTGAGCGCCGAGATCAAGACCGATCAGCGGACGGTGATCGATTACTTCCTGAGTCCGTTGCAACAGCATGCGCAAGAAAGTTTGCGGGAACGATAACGCTTGAGACCTGGGCTGGCTTATCCAGAATTCGAGCACATCCATTAAACATCCAAGTACGCCGAATATGGCAACCCAGGAATCACTCCAATGACGCCGGCTCGATTAATCCCAATAGTTTTCTTGTATCTGTTTTCCAGTGCCAGCATCGCCTGTACGTTTCGTGACACTCGTAACAATGCCGTCTACGAGTTGAATCTGTCAGAGGCTGAATGCCGTACGATCTCGTATATTGATGGGCCCATCATCCCGATGCGCCTCAGCTATCCGGAAGGTAAAGTCGTTGACTCGGCATGGCGGGGGGAGACCATTCACCTCCTTCTATACCATGTCGACTCGACGCATCGGTTAGATCGCATGCTTGACGGGGCCTCTTACATCCGAAGCATCGGCGACCTGGATGTCTATAAAGACTCGAGCGAAGAATTTTATCTGCTCAGGGGTAGTGATAGCGCGCGCATTGTTATCAAAGAACGCGGCTATACGTGGCTTGCGAAGCGCATGTATAGCGGGGTGTTGATCCAGTATCAATACGACCGCCGACTCACGAACTTTGCAACAATTGACAATCTCATAATGGCTGCGCTCGAGCACATGCTCGGGCGCCAGGGTGAACAATGATTAGGCTCAAGTCATACCGCCGCCCCAGCATTCTAAATCCAGTTTGTTTTTTGCTGGCGGCTTGTCTACCCCTTACTGTTATCGCCGACTGCAGGCCAAACGTGGGTCCTGCGCCGTCCCGCTTGGCGCACCTTGAGCTGAGTGATCAAGAGTGCAGGACACTCGAACGAATGGGATCGCCACAAATTTTTATGACATTGGACTTCCCAACGGGCGAAGTCGTTGAGCAAACCCCGCGTAACCGAAAGATCAGAGTCCGCATTCGTGAGGCCGGTCCATATTTCAATTTGATGGCCGCGTTCGCAACACTTAAGCCAACACGCGAGGAACCTGGCATTACGATATATGGCAGCGATGACGATGCCACCTATCTTCTGACGGGGTCCGACGGTGAAAAATTTTACGTGACAGCCATCGTGGAGACCTGGGTAGCCCATAGGACTTACAAGGGGCTCGACGTGAACTATCAATACAGTCGAAACATAAAAAACTTTAAACAAATGGACGATGCGGTGCTCAAGCTTCTGAACAGAGTTTTCATCAAAACCCAGGAGTAGAAAACACACATAACATGATTAGGCTTCTTTTCGCCGATCAGGGAGCGCGCCAGCGCAAACTCACTCATCTGCGAGAATCCTCTCGTACGCACTCAAATTAAGGTTAAAGGATGAACATGATAAACATGACAGCTGAGCAGCTGTCAGAACTCACACGCCTGCGCGATAGCAAACGCTACCCCGACATGTATCGCTATATGCTCGAGGTCGTGACTGCGCAAAAAACTATCACTCACGATGCTCAAGCGCTAGACGATTTGACTACTGCTCAGACGTGGTTGAATGTAGCTATCAGCGTCAACTCGAATGATGGTCAGTTTCCAAACCAGATGGTCCGCGGGTCAATGCAGTTCGCGGCGGCAAGTAAAGGTAAACCTCTTTCCGACACTGAATTTCAAAAAGGCTCCGATAAGCTCGCCTGGAATATTGCGGACAGTATCATAAAAAATGGTGGTTTCCCCCCGATCAACGACATCATGAAGGATGATCGGGATATGACTGTCGATGCGTTTGGCCTCGAATCATGGCAATGGCCTGGCACCATCGCCGATACCTTCCCCCCTCTGCTGGGAGGTCTCAACCGCGAGGTTTCGACCATCCCGGGCCAAGGCGAAACCTACGCAAAGCACCTCAGGCTCGCTGTCATGCAGAACCTCGCCGGGGTCAGTCGGTACATTTCCAGCTTCACCGAATTGGACATGCTTCCCGCATGGAAATATGCCAATGAGCTAAGGCGCTTCGCTGCGGACAACACCTACAAGATGTTCCAGTGGTTCGGTGCCGGTGACGACACTCCCGTCCAGCCCGATACCAACCAGTCGATCCAGATCCACATCGACGCCTCGCCCAAGCCACAGCAGCACATCCAGGGCGAAGACCAGGCACGCCAGGACGTGAGCAACGGCTATGTGCAGAACGCCGCGACCCACAACGTGTTCGCCCTCGGCGGTATTCTCAACAAGACCGACTTCGCCTCCACGCAGATGGCCAGCCTGACCTCGGGCGGCATCCGCCCTGGCGAAATGCAACTGGACCCGAACGCCCGCCCCAACAGCCACCTGTCGAAGTTCTACCTCGACCAGCCGAGCACCAGCGGTTTCGATTTCAGCCTGCGCAACGCGGTGACCCTCAACGGCCTGTCGGCCATGACCACCCGCAACACCTACGTCGACCCACTGCTGCTCGACCTGGGCGGCGAAGGCGTGCGCATGACCGACCTGAGCGACGCCGTGCTGTTCGACACCGACCACAGCGGCACGCTCAAGCGCAGCGCCTGGGCCGACCGCAAGACCGGCATGCTGGTGATCGACGATGGCAGCGGCCAGGTCAAGGACGTCAGCCAGATGTTCTCCGAGTACTACAAGGGCAAGGCCGGCGTGAACGGTGCGGCCGGCGAGGCCCGTTTCAAGGATGGCTTCGCCGCGCTGGCCAGCGAGGATGGCAACGGCGATGGCATCATCGATGCCCGTGACCCAATCTGGAACCGGCTGCGTGTGTGGGTGGATGCCAGCCATGACGCCCGTGTCGACGGCGGTGAGCTGAAGACCCTGGCCGAACTGGGCATCACCCAGATCAACGTGCGCGCCGCTGGCACGCCGGGCGAGATCCGCGATGGCAGCCGTGTGCTGGCCCGGGGTTCGTTCACGATCGGCGGCGCCAGCCGGGAAGCGCTGGCCGTGGACTTCCTGGGCGACCCGGTAAGCAGCACCACCACCCGCCAGGGCGATGGCATCCGCGTGGTATCAAACAGCGACGGCGCCACCACCATCGCCTACAGCAGCACCAGCAACCAGGGCGAACAGCTGGACGCTACGACCCTTGGGGTGAACAACCTGTATGGCGGCAGCGGCAACGACCAACTCACTGCTACGGCCAGCGGCAGCTGGCTGGTCGGCGGTGCTGGCAGCAATACCTACATCGGTGGTGCCGGCGACGATGTCTTTGTCATCAGCGCCAGCGACGACCCACAGAACATCCACGGCAACGGTGGCCGCGACACGGCGCTGATCGTTGGAGACCAGGGCGTAGAGCTGAACATGGCCAAGGCCGGGCTGACCATTGCCCAGGGCGGTCGCGGCGACGATGTGATCCGTAGCGGCGGTGGCGCCGGCGTGTTCATCAAGGGTGGGGAGGGCAGTGCCACCCTGATCGGCGGCGCCGGCAACGATGTACTGGTCGGCGGTAGCGGCCACAACACGCTCATCGGCGGCAGTGGCAAGGCGGTGATCTATGCAGGGCCCAACGGCGACCTGATCTACGCGTCCGCAGGCGGCAGCATCATCCACGCCGGTGGCGGCAACGATGTCATCCACGGCGGTGCGGCCGACGATGTGATCGAGGTCGGTCACGGCAACGCACAGATCGACGGCGGTGGCGGCACCAACCTGGTCACCCTGCACGGCAAGTACGGTGAGTACCGCATCACCCATACCAGCAACGGCTACCAGGTAGCCGACAACGTGACCGGTCGCGACGGTACCGTGCAACTGCGCAATATCCAGAAGCTCAACTTCGCCGATATTTCCGCCGTCGACCTGTCCAACCCCAACGCCATGCCGGTGGCCGATGTGCTGCGCCTGGACAAGGACGGCCAGCGTTTCGACCGCCAGCGCACGCACCTGATCGCCGCCTCCAGCCTGCTGGCTAACGACCTGCTGCTCGACAGCAAGGGCGGCCTGCGCATCGACAACGTCGGCGATGCCACCGGCGGCTCGGTCAGCCTCACCGCCCAAGGTGACGTGCTGTTCACCCCGCTGGCCGGCTACACCGGCATGATGGGTTTCAAGTACGGCATCATCGACGCCCAGGGCAACAAGTCGGCCTCGGTGGTCGACCTGGGCAGCGGCCAGACCGCGCCGATGCGCGCCAGCGTGACCCTGCTCGACGCCGGCATGCCAAACGACCCGCTGGCCGCGCAGCAGTGGTACCTGAGCGACACCAACGTGCTGCCGGTATGGCAGGACTACACCGGCAAGGGCGTGCGCATCGCCATGTTCGAACCGGGCGGCGAGTTCGCCACGGCGCCGGAAATCTTCGACATCCAGCACCCGGACCTGGCCGCCAACGTCGACCAGGCCTGGCTCAAGACCCAGCGCGACAAGGGCGTGCTGCCAGAGCTGGCCTCCAACCACGCGACCATGGTCGCCGGGGTGATGGTGGCCGGGCGCAACGACCAGGGCGGCGTGGGCGTGGCCTATGACGCCAAGCTCAGCGGTTTCTACCTGGCCAACAAGGGCGACGACCTGACTGGCCTGGGCAACATGGTCAACTATGACGTCGCCAACCACAGCTGGGGCTTCCAGAACGACTTCGCCATCAGCAACCTACAGAACGGCGCCATCGACACCGCCAGCGCCCTGGCGGCAAACGCCCGCTATGCCGCGCACAACGGTCGCGGTGGCCTGGGCACGGTGATCGTCACCGCCGGCGGCAACCAGCGCGCCCACGGCGGCAGCGCCCAAGGCTCGCTGACCAACAACAACCGCTTCTCGATCGAGGTCGGGGCGATCAACGCCCAGGGCGACCTGTCGACCCTGCAGATCGGTTCGACGCCGTTCTCCAACCCCGGCGCCAGCCTGCTGGTCTCGGCCCCGGGCAGCAACGTGCTGTCCACCAGCCGCCTGGTGGAGACCGAGCGCGGCTCGACCTTCGGCAACGACTACACGAGCATGCAAGGCACCAGCTTCGCCGCGCCGATCGTCTCCGGCGTGGCCGCGCTGATGCTCGAAGCCAACCCCAACCTGGGCTACCGCGACGTGCAGCAGATCCTTGCGCTGTCGGCCCGCCGGGTCAACGACAGTGCCACCCGCTGGGACGACAACGGCGCGCGCAACTGGAACGGCGGCGGCATGCACACCAGCCACGACTACGGCTTCGGCGAAGTGGACGCCCGCGCGGCCGTACGCCTGGCCGAAAGCTGGATGACCCGCAGCACCGGTGCCGACGAAAGCGTGTTCAGCGCCAGCAGCGGCGCCCTGGGCAAGACCCTGAGCGGCGGTGGCAGCCTGAGCACCTCGCTGCAGATGGACGCCGGGCTGAACGTCGAGCACGTGGAGATCGACCTGGACGCCAGCGTCGGCCGCCTCGGCGACCTGACCGTCACCCTGGTCTCGCCCGATGGCACCCGCAGCATCCTGCTCGACCGCACCGGCAAGGTGCCGCAGGGGATGGCCGGCGCCAGCGACGCCGACATGGGCAGCACGCGCTCCGGGCCCTTCAAGTACAGCTTCATGAGCACCCGTGACTGGGGCGAACGCTCGGCCGGCACCTGGACCCTCGAGGTCAAGGACGCCAGCAACGGCCAACCGGTGACCCTCAACAACTGGGCCCTGCGCCTGTATGGCAGCAAGGCCGGTGCGGACGACACCTACTTCTACACCGACGAGTACCTCAAGGCGGTGCAGGGCCAGGCCAGCCGCGGCGTGCTGGATGACGCCGGCAACGGCACCGCGGGCGGGCGCAATACGCTCAACGCAGCGGCGGTCAGCGGTGATGTCCAAGTCAACCTGGCCACCGGCGTGGCCAGCATCGGCGGCGCGGCGCTGACCTTGCGCAACCCGAACGGCGTGCACAACCTCATCAGCGGTGACGGCAACGACACCCTGGTGGCCGGCAACGCCGATGCCCTGCTCGACGGTGGCCGAGGCAACAACAGCCTGACCGGCGGCAACGGCAAGGACTTCTTCGTGGTCCATCGCCGCGAGGGCGGCCAGGACACCGTGCACCGCTTCGAAGCGGCAAAAGGGGAGGTCATCGACCTGGTCGGTTTCACTGGCAAGACCTTCGCCGACCTGACCCTGCAGCAGCAGGGCGCGGATGTCCGCGTCGACCTGGGCAACGGCCAGCACATCCTGCTGAGCGGACAGTCGCTGGGCAACATCAGCGCGGCGAACTTCCAGTTCCAGGACCGCTTCGTCGCCCCGGCCAACTATGTCGACAGTAGCCGACCAAACGTGGACACCGGCACCGTCGCCGGCACCGTGGTGCTCAGCGGCGGTGGCGAGGGCGTAAGCTTCAGCAGCGGCGCCGACGGCCAACTGATCGCCGCGCTGGCGGGCAAGGTGTACAGCCACGACAGCGCCACCTCGGACCGCTTCATCATCAGTCACCAGCTCAATGCCAGTGACTACCACAATGCCTTGCGCGGCTTCCGTCATGGCATCGACAAGATCGACCTGAGCCAGGTCGGTGTCACCCGTTTCGAAGAGCTGAGCATCGTCCAGAAGAACCGCGGCACCATCAATGGCCTGTCGCAGATCCATGGCGTTGAACTGAGCACCAACGTGCTGCGCGGCGCGAATCAGCCGGTCAACCTGGCTTACCTCGACGCCATCGAAGTGGCCCAGCTCGATGCCGGCGACTTCATCTTCGCCAGCGCCCATCTGCCGGTGGAAACCGGCCAGCCCCCGCTGCCGCCGACCCGCCTGCCGGGGATCGACCTGTCGCTGCCGGACCGGGTCAAGCCCATCGAGATCCCCGACCGGCTCACGCCGATCGTCGAGCGTCCCGACATCAAGATTCCCGATGTCCGGGTTCCGGACTTCAGCATTCCGGATCACCGGATCCCGGATCTGAACGACCTGCTCAATCGCGGCACGGACGACTGGCGCAAGCGCTTCGATGACCATCCGGGCGTACCGACGCGGCCTGTCGAGATTCCTGACATCCGGCCATCGCCCATCGAGATCCCGGAAATCAGAATCCCTGACCGACCTACGGTCGACCTGCGTCCAAGTACCGATATCAACTCGATCCTCGAAGAAGCGAGGCGTCGACACGAGCAGATCATGGAGGAAAGCAACCGCCGCACGGACGAATTGCTCAAGCCGACCGGACCTGTCGAAATCCCCGACTTTCGGCCAACGCTCATCGAAATCGCTGATCGACCTGCGGTCGACCTGCACACAAGCACTGATGTCGACTCGATCGTCGAAGAAGCAAGGCGCCGGCACAAGCAGATCATGGAGGAGGTCCACAACGACCGGTTCGAGCACAAGCCGGTGACACTGCCGGACATCAATGCCAGCGACTACCTCAAACACCCCACGTCCTCCGACGCCACCCCGGCATCGAAGCCACAGGCCAGCACCTCACCAGCGCAGGCCTATCAGTTGATCGTCGCCGGTCAGGCCTGGAGCGCTGGCTCCTTGAGCGGGCTATTCGGCATGGCGCTCAAGGACCAGGCACCGGTTTACCAGGTCAGCCTTGCCGACGGCTCGCCGCTGCCAGCCTGGATGAGCTTCGACTCGGCTCAGGCGTCGCTGGCAGGGATACCTGAGGCCGGTCTCGCCGGCACCTTCGATATCAAGGTGAATGCCGGCAGCCAAACTAGTGCCGTGCTGCACCTGATGGTCCAACCGACGGTGATGACCGTGCCGATGTTCAGCAGCGTCACCCTGGCAGACGACCAGTACGCGGTGAACCTAAGCAATTCGTTCACCAAGGTCACCGCCAGCGGCGGCCGTCATCTGGCACTGCTCGGCAGCGGGGCCAAAGCCACCCTGCTGGGCAGGGACGACCAGCAGGTCTTTGCCACTGGCTCGCGGGCAGAGGTAACCCTGGGTGATGGTAACAACACGGTCAAGGGAGGGGTCGGCACGCTGGTAGCCGGTCATGGTGACAACCTCATCGAAACGACCGGATCGTCTACCAACCTCACGCTGGGCAACGGCCACAACACCATCAAGGGTAGTCTCGACAAGCTGGTGGCCGGCAATGGCGACAACTTCATCGAAACCACCGGCTCATCCGCCGACGTCACGCTGGGCGATGGCCGCAATACCATCAACGGCAGGCTCGACAAACTGGTTGCCGGTAATGGCGACAACCATGTCGAAAGCTCGGGCTCGTTCGCCGAGATCACCCTGGGCAATGGCGGCAACTCGATCAAAGGCGAATTCCGCAAGCTGGTGGTCGGCGATGGCGACAACCGCATCGAGACGTCATCGTCGTTCACCAAGATCAAGCTGGGCAAAGGCCACAACAACGTCGTGGTCGAAGGCAGCATGGCCGATGTGGAAGTCGGTGAAGGTCATACCGAGGTTGCATTCCGGGGTTCCATGAGCACCTTGAACTTCGGCAAGCCCGTACTGCCCGAACAGCTGTGGTTCCAGCACCAGGGCGATGACCTGCTGATCAGCCGTATCGGCAGTGCGCAGCAGGTCACCCTGCATGACTGGTATGCCAGCTCGCCAGCCCGGGTCCGCGACATCGTTGCCGGTAACGGTCAGCACTTGTCGGACCGCAATGTCGAGCAACTGGTCCAGGCCATGGCGGCGTTCGCGCCGCCCGGCGCGGCTGCTACCAGCTTCGACGCGGCGCAGGCGCAAGCCTTGCAGCCGGTCCTCGCCGCCAACTGGCGCTAACGCCTGGCACCTGGAGGCTTGCGAGCCTCCAGGTGACGGCATCCTGATCAAAACAACGCCATCTGCCCGCCCGGCGGGCAGAATGCGCTGCAGTCCAGCGCCAACACCTCCCGCCCTTCGAACCCCAGCCGCCTGGCCGCCTTGCGAAAGCGCTGCGCCAGCAATTCGGCGAACACGCCTTCACCGCGCATCCGCGCACCGAAGCGGCTGTCATACAACTCGCCCCCCCGGCTCTGGCGAATCAGGCTCAGCACATGCGCGGCCCGCTGTGGGTAGTGATCCTGCAGCCACTGCTCGAACAACGGTGCGACCTCCAGCGGTAGGCGCAGCATCATGTAAGCCGCGCTCTGCGCACCGGCTTCCTTCGCCGCCTCCAGCAGGTGCTCCAGCTCACTGTCGTTGATCATCGGGATCATCGGCGAACACAGCACGCCCACGGGAACGCCGGCCTCACGCAGCACGCGGATCGTCCGCAGGCGCGCCTTGGGTGCGGCCGCACGGGGTTCGAGGGTGCGCTTTAGCTCATCGTCGAGAGTGGTGAGGCTGATCATTACCCGCACCAGACGCTGGCTGGCCAGTTCGCTGATCAGATCAAGGTCGCGCAGTATCAGCGAGCCCTTGGTGACGATGGTCACCGGGTGGCGGTAGCGCAGTAGCACTTCGAGCAAGCGTCTGGTGAGCTGATGCTCGCGCTCGATGGGCTGGTAGGGATCGGTGTTGGAACCCAGATTGATTGGCGCACATACGTAACCGGGCTTGCTCAATTGCTGTTCAAGTATCTCGGCGGCATTGGTCTTGGCAATCAGCTTGGTTTCGAAATCGAGGCCGGGGGAGAGGTCCCAGTAGGCATGGCTAGGACGGGCGTAGCAGTAGATGCAGCCGTGCTCGCAACCGCGGTAGGGGTTGATGGAGCGGTCGAAGGGCAGGTCGGGGGAGGTGTTGCGGGCGATGATGGTCTTGGCCGTCTCGATCCGCACCTCGGTGCCCTGGGTGAGTGGGACTTCCTGGTACCAGCCATCGTCCTCGACCACTGAAACGCTCGGGGCGAAGCGGTTGTGGGGGTTATCGGCGGTGCCGCGGCCACGAATGGGGGCTGGTTTCATGATGAGAACCCGGATTACTGTACATGCATACAGTAATCCGGGTTCAGCAGGATAGCTACAACCGATTATCGCGGGGCAAGCCCGCTCCCACGCTTGCCGCGTGATTTACCTTCAATCCTGCGGCTTCTTCAGCTTCGGATTGGGGAAGAACTGCACGGTCTGCACCTTGGCCGGCGCCGCCTTGGGCGCCAGGTGGTTGACCCGGGTGCCGAGCTCGCTGGGTACCGACAGGCCTTGTTCGTTCAAGGTGTCAGTGAACCCGCAGGCCACGCACTCTCGGTGCGGCACGCCGTCCTCGTTCCACATCATCAGCTTGTCCATCTCGCTGCATGCCGGGCAGACCGCCCCGGCGATGAAACGTCGTTTGCTCGTGCTCACGGCTACCTCGCTCATGCCGCCGCGTCCTCGGTAAGGCCACTGTGGCGCAGCAATGCATCGATGGAAGGCTCACGGCCCCGGAAGTCGACGAACAGCACCATCGGCTCGCGGGAACCACCACGGGCCAGGATGGCTTCGCGGAAGGCGCGGCCCGTCTCGGCGTTCAGCACACCTTCTTCCTCGAAGCGCGAGAAGGCGTCGGCCGACAGCACTTCGGCCCACTTGTAACTGTAGTAACCCGCCGCGTAGCCGCCGGCGAAGATGTGCGCGAAGCTGTTGGGGAAGCGGTTGTAGGCCGGCGGACGCATCACCGAGACCTCGTCGCGCACGCCTTCGAGCACCTGCAGCACGCTGCGGCCGTCGCCGTGGGTGGCGTGCAGCTCGAAGTCGAACAGCGAGAACTCCAGCTGGCGCACCATCATCATGCCGGATTGGAAGTTCTTCGCCGCCAGCATCTTGTCCAGCAGGTCCTGGGGCAGCGGTTCGCCGGTCTCGTAGTGGCCGGAAATCAGCGCCAGGCCCTCGGGCTCCCAGCACCAGTTCTCCATGAACTGGCTCGGCAGCTCCACCGCGTCCCAGGCCACGCCGTTGATGCCGGACACACCGGCATGCTCGATGCGGGTCAACAGGTGGTGCAGGCCGTGCCCGAACTCATGGAACAGGGTGGTGACTTCGTCGTGGGTCAGCAGCGCCGGTTTGCCGGGCGTGGCCGGAGTGAAGTTGCACACCAGGTTGGCCACCGGGCTCTGCAGCGCGCCAGCGGCGGTGCGGCGATGGTCGCGGGCACCGTCCATCCAGGCGCCGCCACGCTTGTTGGCACGGGCATAGAGGTCGAAGAAGAAGCGACCGACGTGCTGGCCGTCTTCCTTGATCTCGAACAGGCGCACGTCCGGGTGCCAGCTGTCGAAGCCCCTGAGCTCGGCGATCTCGATGCCGTACAGGCGCTGGACGATGGCGAACAGGCCGGAGAGCACCTTGTCGATCGGGAAGTAGGCGCGCAGGGCTTCCTGCGACACGCTGTAGCGCTGTTCGCGCAGCTTTTCGCCGAAATAGCCGGCGTCCCAGCTGGCCAGCTCCGGAGTGCCCTGCTCGGCGGCGAAGGCCTTCAGCTGCTCCAGGTCCTGGGCGGCGAACGGCTTGGAACGCTTGGCCAGGTCACGCAGGAAGCTCAGCACCTGGTCGCTGGACTCAGCCATCTTGGTGGCCAGGCTCAGTTCGGCGAAGTTCGGGTAGCCCAGCAGCTTGGCCAGCTCCTGGCGCAGGTCGAGGATCTCTTCCATCACCGGGCCGTTGTCGAACTGGCCGGCGTTCGGGCCCTGGTCGGAGGCGCGGGTGCAGTAGGCGGCGTACAGTTCTTCGCGCAGGGCGCGGTCGTCGGCGTAGGTCATCACCGCGTAGTAGCTGGGGAATTCCAGGGTGATCAGCCAGCCGTCGAGGCCCTTGGCCTGGGCGGCGGCGGCCATCTGCGCCTTGGCCGAGTCGGTCAGGCCGGCGAGGGCGGCCTCGTCGGTGACGTGCTTGGTCCAGGCCTGGGTGGCATCGAGCAACTGGTTGGAGAAGCGGCTGCCCAGCTCGCTGAGCTTGCTCTGCACTTCGGCATAGCGCTGCTGCTTGTCGGCCGGCAGGTCGATGCCCGACAGGCGGAAATCGCGCAGGGCGTGATCGATGATGGTCTTCTGCGCCACATCGAAGCCGGCAGCCTCGGGGCTGGCGGCCAGGGCTTCATAGGCTTCGAACAGGGCACGGTTCTGGCCCAGCTCGGTGGAATAGGCGCTCAGGGCTGGCAGGCACGACTCGTAGGCCTCGCGCAGTTCCTGGCTGTTGCACACCGCGTTGAGGTGGCTGACCGGGCTCCAGGCGGCGCCCAGGCGGTCGTTGAGTTCGTCCATCGCCAGCACCAGGCCGGCCCAGGTCGGGTTCTTGCCCTGCTTTTCGAGGATCTCGGCGATGGCCTTGCGGTTGTCGGCGAGGATCTGCTCGATCGCCGGCAGCACATGCTCGGCACGGATTGCCGAGAAGGGCGGCAGATCATGGGACTGCAGCAGCGGGTTGTTCGCACTCACGGTTCGGGTACCTTGGCAGGAGAAACACGGGACCATCTTAATTACAATCGACGCCGACCGCAGCAGGCAGCCTGCCTATCGGCATTGCAGAGGAACACTATCATGGCCCTCCGGACCTTCCAGCAACACACGCCGAAAGTGGGAGCACGGGCCTTCGTCGACCGCTCGGCGGTGGTCATCGGCGACGTCGAGATCGGCGAGGACAGCTCGATCTGGCCGCTGACCGTGGTGCGCGGCGACATGCACCGCATCCGCATCGGCGCGCGCACCAGCGTGCAGGACGGCAGCGTGCTGCACATTACCCACGCCGGGCCGTTCAACCCCGACGGTTTTCCGCTGATCATCGGCGACGAGGTGACCATCGGTCACAAAGTCATGCTGCATGGCTGTACCCTGGGCAACCGCATCCTGGTCGGCATGGGCAGCACCATCATGGACGGCGCCATCGTCGAGGACGAGGTGATCATCGGCGCCGGCAGCCTGGTGCCGCCGGGCAAGCGCCTGGTCAGCGGCTACCTGTACATGGGCAGCCCGGTGAAACAGGTGCGCCTGCTGAGCGAGCAGGAGCACGCGTTCTTCCCCTACAGCGCCGGCAACTACGTGAAGCTCAAGGACCAGCACCTGGCCGAAGGCTACGACCGACCGCAATGACGCCATCGCGGGGCGGGCAAGCCTGCTCCCCCGACCTTTGCATACCCCGCGATGGCATCCAGATGAACAGCAGAGTGAACAGCTCCATGCACCAGCAGAACATCCTTTTCGACCTCGACGGCACCCTGACCGACCCGCGCTCAGGGATTACCCGCTCGATCCAGTACGCCCTGGCCAAGCTGGGCATCGACGAGCCAGACCTGACCCGCCTCGAGCACTTCATCGGCCCACCCCTGTTGCAGGCCTTCATGCAGTTCTATGACTTCGACGAGGCCAAGGCCTGGGACGCGGTGAACTTCTACCGCGAGCGCTTCAAGGTCACAGGGCTGTACGAGAACCGGGTGTTCGAGGGTGTGCCGCAGCTGCTGCAGGCGCTCAACGGCCAGGGCCGCACCCTGTATATCGCCACGTCCAAGCCATGGGTCTATGCCCGCGAGATCGCCCGGCATTTCGAATTCGACCACCACTTCAAGGTGATCTACGGCAGCGAGCTGGACGGCACCCGTACCAACAAGGTCGAGCTGATTCGCCACCTGTTGGATGAAGAGGGACTGGACCCGGCACAGACTCTGATGATCGGCGACCGCAAGCATGACCTGATCGGTGCGCGCAGCAATGGTGTGCAGGCGGTGGCAGTGGGCTATGGGTTCGGCAGCCGGGAGGAACTCGAGGCCGAGACGCCGGCGTTCCATTTCGAGACGCTGGCCGAGTTGCATCAGGCGTTCATCAAAGGCTGATATGTATCGGGGCTGCAAAGCAGCCCCTTTATCTCAAGGCCTTGCCATCAACCGTCCAAGCACCGCCTTGCGCTGTTCGATCGGCATCCGCCCCAGCGCCTCGACCCGCTCGTAAAACAGTCCCCAGTCTCCTCCAACCTCATCGAACAGCTTCGAAAACGCCGGGACCCACTGGTCATAAAGCCCAAAAGGCAGCAACTTGGCATTGTTCAATGGAGCAAAGATCCAGGCATCGAAACGCCGATCCCCACCCCAATCGCGGTCCCGCACCTCGCGGTACTCCCGCCGCAACCGCTCGAACTCAGCCTGCTTGGCCGCCCGCTTGCCCCCCTCATCCAACGGCCCGGCATAAATTGTCTGCAATCGCTCGCGGCTGGCCAACACCAGCCGGGTGAACTGTTCGCGCTGCCGGGCCCCGACCTCCTCGATGGCAGCCAACCCACGTGCCGCGCGCCATTGCCGTGTTCCCTCCTGCTCGACAAAGGAGGCGAACGACTCGTTGAACTCGGTATCGTCCTGCACGTAGAAGCGCTGGTGCGCCAGCTCATGAAAGATCACCGTGGCCAGGCGCTCATCGCCCCAGCCGGCCATGGTCGACAGGATCGGATCGTCGAACCAGCCCAGGGTGGAATAAGCCTCCACACCTCCCACATAGACATCCAGGCCCTCCTGGCGCATCAACGCCGCCGCGCCGCGGGCCGCGCCCTGCCGGTAATATCCTCGATAGGCCACGCAGCCGGCGATGGGGAAGCAATGGGTCACCGGCTGCAACGACAGCTCAGGGGTCGCGAACACATTCCATACCACATACGGTCGCCCCAAATCGGCGTAGACCCGGTAACTGCCGTTGTCCGGCAACTTCAACTGCGCGCTGGCGAAGGCCCGGGCCTTTTCGGCAAACAACAGGCGCTGGCGCAACACCGGGCTGGTGGCAGGACTCTCGATAACCCGGTCCAGCGGCTGGCGTGCCCGCAACAGCTGCCACTGGCCCTCCGCCAGTTGGCCGTAGTAGCTCACGCTGGAGCAACCGCTCAGCAGAACGCCCAGCGCCACGGGAACCAACCCGGTGAAAACGCGGTCGAGAACCCGACGGCTGCAGCGCATGAAAAGAAAAAGTCCAAACATCGAGGCTGTCTATCTCGCTCGTCGGCCGAATGCGACCAAGACTATCTCGCAAAGGGGAAGCTTCGCCATGCGTACTCTGCTGTTTGCCGCCGGCACGCTCGTGCTGCTGTCCGGTTGTGCCTCATTCCTGCCCAGCGCCGACCCGAACCAGGCCTGGATCGACCTGGCCCCGGGTGACAACGACTCGCTGCATGCCTTGCAGGTTGATGAGCGCGCCTGGGCCGACACCCGCTATTTCGAGGTGCAGCCCGGCAATCACGAGCTGACCGTGCGCTACCAGTTCGCCGTGACGCCCAGCAACATCGGCCCGGTGGACGAGCCGCTGTGGCGCGACTGTCAGCTCAATCTCACCTACAAGGACTTCACGGCCGGGCAGCGCTATCAGATGCAGGCCGGCAGTATCGGTTTCCGCCCCTGGATCAAGCTTTACGACCAGCAGCAGAAACTGATCGGCCAAGGCGAGCCGGCAGGCTGCCAGCGCACCTGAACCCCGCGAACGGCGCTATGCTTGTAACCTGTGAACCGCGAGCGGGAGTTTCACCATGCGCCAGCCCATGATGCTGATGGCCCTCAGTGCCCTGGGGGCGTGCGCCAGCCCCTTGCCGCCCGTTGACCCAGGCAAGGCCTGGGTCGATCTCTACACCATCACCCCCGGCAGAACCATCATGGCCGACCGTCTGGACGGCCAGCGCCTGGATGACGGCCGCTACTTCCAGGTGACACCTGGCAAGCATGAGCTGGTGGTGCGCTTCGACTACGAGATCTATTCCGGCGGTTTCAGCACTGACCCCACCGAGCGAACCTGCTATCTCACCGTGCGCTACAACGATTTCAAGGCCGGCCAGCGTTATCGCCTGGAGGCGCGGGCCCCGGCGATGCAGCCGCAGGTGCTGTTGTACGACGCCAACCGAAAGGTGGTCGTGAACGAGCCGAGCAACGTCACCTGTATTCCTTGATCGATGACGGGGCTGCCGTGCAGCCCCGACCGTCGAGCCTTACCGATCGTTCTTCTGGTAGATGATCTTCTTCGTGCCGCCCTCGCAGCTGCCAACGATCATGTTGGGATCACTGACCTCGGCATTGGGCACGATCTCAAGCGTGTAGGAGGAAACCTTGTTCGCCTGGATCTTCGCTTCGATCTCGGCCTTCAGTTCCTCGCACGGCTTGGGCGCGGCCAGTGCGGCGGTGGCCAGCAGGGAAGCCAGCACACCAAATGCAACGCGGATCATGGAACGGCTCCTGGGGCAGGGCAGACGAGCTGCCAACGCTGTTTAGACTACAGGAAACCGCCGCCGTTGCGCCGCCTAGGACAGCAGGGTGGCGTCCAAGCTGATCGTCGCGTTGAGCACCTTGGACACCGGACACCCAGCCTTGGCCTTGTTGGCGATCTCCTGGAACTGCGCCTCGCTGGCCCCAGGCACGGTGGCCTTGAGGGTCAGGTGAACGGCGGTGATGGCAAAGCCATCAGCCTGCTTGTCCAGGCTTACCTCGGCGTGAGTGTCGATCCGTTCAGGCGTGAATCCCGCCTCGCCCAACATCATCGACAACGCCATGGAGAAGCAGCCGGCATGGGCAGCGCCGATCAGTTCCTCCGGGTTAGTCCCAGGCGTGCCTTCGAAACGGGTGTTGAAGCCGTAGGGCGCTTGCTTGAGCGCGCCGCTTTCAGTGGAGATCTGGCCCTTGCCATCCTTCAGGCCACCTTGCCAGACCGCCGATGCTGTCTTCTTCATGCTGCCTCCTGTCACAGGGTTGGGGTGTCTATGGTTCTGAGGACCAAGCCCACGCCAAGTTCAGATCAATCCGCAGGAAGGCATTGAATCCGGCGAATATGCCCATACAGAGTCCAGAAGGCCATGGCCAATCACCTGAAGCGGAGGCTCCAATGACGCACCTGCGAGACCTGAAGATATCCACCCTCGACCTGGTGCCCGTGCGCGCCGATGGGAGCCCCGCGCAATCACTGCGCAACTCGCTGGACCTGGCCCGGCACGTCGAGCGCTTCGGCTACAACCGCTTCTGGGTCGCCGAACACCACAACATGGACGGCATCGCCAGTTCGGCCACCGCCGTGCTGATCGGCTACCTGGCCGGCGGCACCTCGAGCATCCGCGTCGGCTCCGGCGGGGTGATGCTGCCCAACCATGCACCGCTGGTGATCGCCGAGCAGTTCGGCACCCTAGCCAGCCTGTACCCGGGGCGTATCGACCTGGGCCTGGGCCGCGCCCCGGGCTCCGACCAGATGACCGCCCGCGCCCTGCGCCGTGAACGCTCCGGCAGTGCCGACGACTTCCCCGACGATGTCGAGGAACTGTCGCGTTACCTCGGCCCGCGTACAGATGATCAGAAAGTGATCGCCGTACCTGGCCACGACACCGAGGTGCCAATGTGGTTGCTCGGCTCCAGCCTGTTCAGCGCCCAGCTGGCAGGCATGCGCGGCATGCCCTATGCCTTTGCCTCGCACTTCGCGCCGCGCTACATGCACGAGGCGATCCGCATCTACCGCGACCATTTCAAGCCGTCCACCACGCTGGACAAGCCTTACGTGATGCTCGGCATCCCGATGGTGGTTGCCGAGACCGACGAGAAGGCCGAGTACCTGGCGACGTCGGTGTACCAGCGTATCCTCGCGCTGATCCGTGGCCAGAGCCTGATGCAGCGCCCGCCGGTCGAAAGCATGAATGGACTGTGGCTGCCCCATGAGCGCGATGCGGTGAGCAGTTTCCTGGGCCTGGCGATGATCGGCAGCCCACAGAAGGTGCGGGCGAAGGTGGAGGTGCTGCTGGAACAGACCGGGGCGGATGAGCTGATCTTCACCAGCGACCTGTACGAGCATGCCGACCGGATCAGGTCCTATGAGCTGATGGCTCAGGCCTTGAAGACCGGTTAAAGGTCATCGCGGGGCAAGCCCGCTCCAGGGTACGCTCTGTGGGAGCGAGCTTGCCCCGCGATGGAGCCACAATCAGTCACGGCTATAGGCAATTACCTTGGTCCCAGCCTCGCAGGTACCCACCACCTTGTCGGCAGGATCACCCTTGGGGGCGATCGTAAGCTTGTAACCCTTCACCCCCTTGGCATCCAGCTTCGCCGCAATCTCCGCCTTGAGCTCCTCGCACGGCTTGCCCGCCGCCAGCGCACCACCGGCCAACGCCATCAGCCCCACGGCCAGAATCAACTTCTTCATCGATCGCTTTCCTTGTACAGATCCAAGACGAAAAGGGCGCGAAGCTCGCGCCCTGCAACCTTATTACCCGATCAGGCCGGGCAAGCCTAGCCCAGCTTCGTTTCAGCTGTTGGCGATGCGGAAGCCCACCTTCAGCGTCACCTGGAAGTGCGCGGCCTTGTTGTCGCGGATATGCCCGCGGGTATCGACCACCTCGAACCATTCCAGGTGCTTGATGCTCTTGCCGGCCTCGGCCAGGGCATTGTTGATCGCTTCTTCGATGCTGGTGGGGGAGGATCCGACCAGCTCGATCTTCTTGTAGGTGTGATGATCCGACATGAGTGCTCTCCTGGGTTGGGTAGTCCGTTGAGCCTAGCAGCGCAGGCCCGGTTTACCTGCGAGCGATCGGCGCAGGAGAAAGTTCGACTGCACTTTCTCAGCGCCGCGCAGTCGCATTCCTAACAGCCCATACCGCGAAGGAGAGTCAACATGCCACGCAATTCCCTGCGCCAAACCTCCCTGGAAAGCATGGAAGCCGAGATCGAAAGCCTGCTCAAGACACTGGAGCACCTCAAGCACGATGCCTCGGAGGAGTCCCACAAGACCATGAAGGCGCTGCGCGGCAATGCCGAGAACGCCCTCAAGCATTCGCGCAGCCTGCTCAGCGATGCCTACGAGGAAGTGAAGACCCGCACCCGCCAGACCGGTGTTGCCACCCGAGACTATGCCCAGGAACATCCCTGGACCACTGCGGGTGTGGCAGTTGGCGCCCTCGGCCTGCTGGCCGCCTACCTGATGTGCCGGCGTAATAACTAGCCGACCTGCTGCAGCTCCCGGCGCAGCCATTGCGCCAGCTGCTCGGCGCGCCCGTCCGCGGCGCGCCGGGGCACCCACAGGGCCAACGCAGCGTGGGTCGGGGAGAATCCCCAAGGCGCAGCCAGCCGCCCGGCCTTCAGGTCGTCCGCCACCAGCGGCTGTGGCGCGATGGCCACGCCAAGGCCGGCCACCGCCGCTTCCAGCAGGTAGTACAAATGCTCGAATGCCTGGCCGTAACTCAAAGTGCCAGGCTCGATGCCATGCTGCTGCGCCCAGGTCGGCCAGGCCTGTGGCCGCGAAGTCGTGTGGAGCACGGCCTCGCGTTGCAACGCCACGGCTGGCGCGGCTTTCAAACGATCGAAGCCTTCGAAGCGCGGACTCATCACCGGACCGATCCACTCTTCGGCGAGCACATGCACCTGCATGTCCGCCGGCCATGGCGGCTCGGCATAGACCAGCAACGCATCCAGCCCCGGGCGCCGCGGATCGAGATCGCCTTCACCCGCGGACAGGTGCAGGCGCAACTCCGGCAGGTCGGCCTTCAGGCGCCCCAGCCGCGGAATGAACCAGCGCGCCAGCAGGCTGCCAGAACAGCCGAGCACGAAGGGTGCTTCGTCGGCATCGCGGGAAAGCTCGGCGCAGACACCGCGCAGCCGGTCGAACGCCTCGAAGCTGGCATCACGCAGGCGCACCCCGGCATCTGTGAGTTTGACGCCACGCCCATCCTTGCCGAACAGGGCCACGCCCAGATGCTCCTCGAGCACCTTGATCTGCCGGCTGACGGCACCATGGGTCACATGCAGCGCCTCGGCAGCCTGGCTGACACTGTTCAGCCGGGCGGTCGCCTCGAAAGCCCGCAGGGCGTTGAGGGGGGGAAGGTCATGGGCCATTTGAGTTGTGAGTTTTCCTGACAGGTTTGCGCAATCTTATCGGTTTTCAGCCGGCCACGTCGTGGTTAGAGTAAAGCCCATCACTCATCCATTACGCCCTGGAGCGCCCCATGACCCAGACCCAATACCGCGCCGGCCCCGATGCCAACGGCCTGTTCGGCTCGTTCGGCGGCCGCTACGTGGCCGAAACCCTGATGCCCCTGGTGCTGGACCTGGCCCGCGAATACGAAGCGGCCAAGGCCGACCCCACGTTCCTCGAAGAACTGGCCTACTTCCAGCGCGACTACATCGGCCGCCCCAACCCGCTGTACTTCGCCGAGCGCCTGACCGAGCACTGCGGCGGCGCGAAGATCTTCTTCAAGCGTGAAGAGCTCAACCACACCGGCGCGCACAAGGTGAACAACTGCATCGGCCAGGTGCTGCTGGCCAAGCGCATGGGCAAGAAGCGCCTGATCGCAGAGACCGGCGCCGGCATGCACGGCGTGGCCACCGCCACCGTCGCCGCGCGCTTCGGCCTGCCCTGCGTGATCTACATGGGCGCCACCGACATCGAGCGCCAGCAGGCCAACGTGTTCCGCATGAAGCTGCTGGGTGCCGAGATCGTCCCGGTGACCGCCGGCACCGGCACCCTGAAGGACGCCATGAACGAGGCCCTGCGCGACTGGGTCACCAACGTCGAGGACACCTTCTACCTGATCGGCACCGTGGCAGGCCCGCACCCGTACCCGGCGATGGTCCGCGACTTCCAGTCGATCATCGGCAAGGAAACCCGCGCCCAGCTGCAGGAGAAGGAAGGGCGCCTGCCCGACAGCCTGATCGCCTGCGTCGGCGGCGGCTCCAACGCCATGGGCCTGTTCCACGACTTCCTCGATGACGCCAGCGTGCAGATCATCGGCGTCGAAGCCGGCGGCCACGGCGTGCACACCGACAAGCACGCGGCCAGCCTCAACGGCGGCGTGCCGGGTGTGCTGCACGGCAACCGCACCTACCTGCTGCAGGACGACGACGGCCAGATCACCGACGCCCACTCGATCTCCGCAGGCCTGGACTACCCCGGCATCGGCCCGGAGCACGCCTACCTGCACGAAGTGAAACGCGTGGAGTACGTCAGCATCACCGACGACGAGGCCCTCGACGCCTTCCACGCCACCTGCCGCCTGGAGGGCATCATCCCGGCGCTGGAAAGCTCCCACGCCCTGGCCGAGGCGATCAAGCGCGCGCCGAAGCTGCCCAAGGACCACCTGATGGTGATCTGCCTGTCCGGTCGCGGCGACAAGGACATGCAAACTGTGATGAACCACATGGCCGCCCAGGAGAAACAGGCATGAGCCGTCTCGAACAACGCTTCGCCGAACTGAAGGCCGAAGGCCGTTCCGCCCTGGTCACCTTCGTCACCGCTGGCGACCCGGGCTACGACGCCTCGCTGGAGATCCTCAAGGGCCTGCCGGCCGCTGGCGCCGATGTGATCGAACTGGGCATGCCGTTCACCGACCCGATGGCCGACGGCGTGGCCATCCAGCTCGCCACCCTGCGCGCCCTGGAAGCCGGCCAGACCCTGGCCAAGACCCTGCAGATGGTTCGCGAATTCCGTGTGGATAACCAGACCACGCCCATCGTGCTGATGGGTTACTACAACCCGATCCACCGCTTCGGCGTGGAGCAGTTCGTCGCCGAGGCAAAAGAAGCGGGCGTCGATGGCCTGATCATCGTCGACCTGCCACCGGAACACGACGCCGAACTGGCCACCCCGGCCCAGGCCGCAGGCATCGACTTCATCCGCCTGACCACCCCGACCACCGACGATGCGCGCCTGCCGCGCGTGCTGGAGCGCAGCTCCGGGTTCGTCTACTACGTGTCGGTGGCAGGTGTGACCGGTGCGGGTTCGGCAACCACCGAGCATGTGACCGAGGCCATTGCCCGCCTGCGTCGGCATACCGATCTGCCGATCAGCGTCGGTTTCGGCATCCGCACGCCGGAGCAGGCTGCTGCCATTGCCCGCCTGGCCGATGGCGTGGTGGTCGGTTCGGCGCTGGTCGACAAGATCGCCCAGGCCAAGGATGCCGGTCAGGCAGTGAACGATGTGCTGAGCCTGTGCTCGGCGCTGGCCGAAGGCGTGCGCGCCGCCCGCAACTGATCCGCGCAGCAGGTGTATTTGTGGGAGCGGGCTTGCCCCGCGATAACGATGGTGGACTCACCGCCGCTGTCGCGGGACAAGCCCGCTCCCACGTTGCATCAAGCACCAAATATCGACAGATCCAACGGCCTGATCGCCCCCATCCAGATCGCATGATCGCGGTGATCCGCCAGCTCATCCCCGGTTTCCGGGTGCAGGAACACCACCAGCCCCTTGCGATACAGCGCCAGCCACGGCAACACCACACCCACCACCTCCGGCCCGAAGGCCAGCTGACAGCTACAGTCAGGGTGCGGCCCGACCGGTTTCTGGTGCATGCGTCCCATGGTCACGGGAAACAGCCGCGTTGCTTCCTCGCATAGTTCACGGGCCTGCTCCATGGTCGATGCGTCGTAGTACACGTGGGCGTGATAGCCCTTGATCCTTTGCACGATGGCTCCTGATTGCAGTAATGCGAACATCTTGAAGTCTACGCCATCTCATTACAGACGCTCCTGCTCCAGCCAATCCACAAACCGCTCGATCAACGCCCCACGCCGCTTGCGTGGCGGCAGCACCACGTAATACCCCCGCTTCGAGCGCAAGCTGCCTTCCAGCGGCCGGCACAGCAGCCCCTGCCCGACCAGCCCGTCCACCAGATGCGCCCAGCCGATCGCCACGCCTTGGCCAGCAATCGCCGCCTGAATCAGCAGGGTGTAGTTGTCGAACCGCAGTTGACCGGACGGAGGAGGGCTGTCCACACCAAGACCACGGAAGACACCGGCCCAATCGAACCAGCGACTGGCCTGCTCGCCCTTCAGGTGCAACAACGGCAATCGTTGCAAAGCCTCGGCTGACAAGGGTTTGCCATGAGTCAGCCGTGGGCTGCAGACCGGGAAGACCTCCTCGTCGAACAACCAGCGACTCTCGCCCTGATGGAAACGCCCATCACCAAACAGCACCGCCACATCGATGTCCGGGCGCAACATCCCCTGGCTGCGCTCGCCGGTCACCAGGCTCACGTCCACCTGTGGATAAGCGTCGTGGAAACGCTGCAAGCGCGGCATCAGCCAGAACGCCGCAAAGGCGAAGTCCGTAGCCACCTGCAGCACCTCGCGCTGGCCGCGCCCGCTGGCTTGGGCGACGCCATCGTCCATCGCCTGCAAGCCCTGGTGCACCTGTTCGAACAATAGCAACCCCGCCTCGGTCAACTCGATGCCCCGGTAGATCCGGTCGAACAACCGCGTGCCCAACTGCGCCTCCAGGCGCTTCATCTGCTGGCTGACCGCCGGCTGGGTGGTGCCCAGCTCCACGGCCGCAGCCGTGAAGCTACGCAAGCGCGCGGCGGACTCGAACACGCGCAATGCGTCCAGAGACAGGTCGGCAAGGTGTTCAAACATAAGCATGGCTAATCCCAGTCATTGCCCGACGTGGGCTTTACCCACCTTATCCACAGCTCCATGCTGTATTGCAAGCGTTCACCATAACTCTCGACGATGGAAGGGCACCATGAAGCAACCCAATATCCTGTTCATCATGGCCGACCAGATGGCCGCGCCGCTGTTGCCGATCTACAGCCCGTCGCCGATCAAGATGCCCAACCTGGCGCGCCTCGCCGAGCAGGCCGTGGTGTTCGACTCCGCCTACTGCAACAGCCCGCTGTGCGCGCCCTCGCGCTTCACCCTGGTCAGCGGCCAGTTGCCCAGCCACATCGGCGCCTACGACAACGCCGCCGACTTTCCCGCCGACATTCCGACCTACGCCCACTACCTGCGCCGCATCGGCTACCGCACCGCGCTGTCGGGCAAGATGCATTTCTGCGGCCCGGACCAGTTGCACGGCTACGAAGAGCGCCTGACCAGCGACATCTACCCGGCCGACTATGGCTGGGCGGTGAACTGGGACGCGCCTGACGAGCGCCCGAGCTGGTACCACAACATGTCCTCGGTGCTTCAGGCCGGGCCGTGCGTGCGCACCAACCAGCTGGATTTCGACGAGGAGGTGGTGTTCAAGGCACGCCAGTACCTCTATGACCACGTGCGCGAAGACGATGGCCGGCCGTTCTGCCTGACCGTGTCGATGACCCACCCGCACGATCCGTACACCATCCCCAAACGCTACTGGGATCTCTACGAGGCTGTGGATATCCCGCTACCCCGCGACGTGATCGCCCAGAGCCAGCAAGACCCGCACTCGCAGCGCCTGCTCAAGGTCTATGACCTGTGGGACAAGCCGCTGCCCGTGGACAAGATCCGCGATGCCCGCCGCGCCTACTTCGGCGCCTGCAGCTATATCGACGACAATATCGGCCTGCTTCTGCAGACGCTGGAAGACTGCGGCCTGGCCGACGACACCCTGATCATCTTCTCCGGCGACCACGGCGACATGCTTGGCGAGCGGGGGCTTTGGTACAAGATGCACTGGTTCGAGATGTCGGCGCGGGTACCGCTGCTGATCCACGCGCCCAAGCACTTCAAACCTGCGCGCATCAGCGCCAGCGTTTCCACCTGCGACCTGCTGCCGACGTTGGTCGAGCTGGCTGGCGGTGCTGTGGATAAAGATCTGCACCTGGACGGCCGCTCGCTGCTCGGCCACCTGCAAGGGCAGGGCGGGCATGACGAGGTGATCGGCGAATACATGGCCGAAGGTACCGTCGGCCCGCTGATGATGATCCGCCGCGGCGCCTACAAGTTCGTGTACAGCGAGGACGACCCCTGTTTACTCTACGACCTGAGCCGCGACCCGCACGAGCGGGAGAACCTCACCGGCAGCCCCGACCACCAGGCGCTGCTGCAGGCATTTGTCGATGAAGCCAAGCTGCGCTGGGATATCCCCAGCCTGCGCCAGCAGGTGCTGGCCAGCCAACGCCGCCGCCGCCTGGTAGCCGAGGCGCTGGCCATCGGCACGCTGAAAAGCTGGGACCACCAACCGCTGGTGGACGCCGGCCAACAGTACATGCGCAACCACATCGATCTCGACGACCTCGAGCGCAAGGCACGTTATCCACAGCCCGCACCCCTGGATTGAGAAGAGAGGCCGCCATGCAGAAGTTCTCCACCGCCGTACTTGCCCTGGCCCTGAGCCTGGGCACGGCCCACGCCGCCGACGGCGACGCGCAATGCAGCACCGTGAAACTGGCCGACCCCGGCTGGAGCGATATCGCCAGCACCAACGCCGTCGCCCGCCTGCTCCTGGAAAGCCTGGGTTACCAGGTGAAGATCGACAGCCTGGCCGTGCCGATCATCTACGGCGGCCTGAAAGATGGCCGGGTGGATGCCTTCCTCGGCAACTGGATGCCGGCGCAGCAGGGTTTTCATGACAAGTTCATCGCCAATGGCGACGTGCAACAGCTGGCGCGCAACCTGGAGGGCACCGAGTTCACCCTGGCGGTGCCCGATTATGTCTGGAAGGCCGGCGTGAAGGACTTCGCCGACCTGCACAAGTACGCCGACAGGTTCGACAAGAAGCTCTACGGCATCGGCTCCGGCGCACCGGCCAACCTGTCGCTGAAGGCGATCATCGACAAGAACGACTTCGCGCTTGGGCAGTGGAAGCTGGTCGAATCCAGCGAACAGGCGATGCTGGCCCAGGTGGATCGGGCGGTAAAGAAGCAGCAGTTCATCACCTTCCTCGGCTGGACACCGCATCCAATGAACGTGAAGTTGAAGATGCATTACCTCACGGGTGGCGAAAAATGGTTTGGGAGCAAAGGTGATGTGTACACGCTGACTCGCAAGGGATATCCACAGGCTTGCCCGAATGCGGCGAAGCTGTTGAGCAACCTGACGTTCACGCTGGACATGGAGAACAGCATCATGGCCGAGGTTGTGGACAAGAAGGTGAGCTTTGATGAGGCGGCCAGGGCTTGGGTGAAGAAGCGCCCAGAGTTGCTGGATGGTTGGTTGGCTGGAGTGACTACCAAGGCTGGTGGGGACGCAGCAGAAGCGGTTAAAGCCAAACTCTGATTTTTGTCTGTTAGGCTGCCGGGGCCGCTTTGCGGCCCTTTCGCGACGCAAGGCCGCTCCCACAGGGATTCGCGCTCTTCTGTGGGGGCGGCCTTGTGTCGCGAAACGAGGGCAAAGCCCTCGCCAGCGATACTGAACAGGAATGACGCATGCCTCGTCTCCACCACCTGCTGCCCTTCCTCACCTGGCTCCCCCGTCAATCGGGCCGCAGCCTGCGCCAGGACCTGCTGGTAGGCCTGAGCGGCGCTATCCTTGCCCTGCCGCAATCGATCGCCTACGCCCTGATCGCCGGTCTGCCCGCCGAGTACGGCCTGTACGCCGCCATCGTGCCGGTGCTGGTGGCCTGCCTGTGGGGCTCGTCCTGGCACCTGATCTGCGGCCCCACCGCCGCCATCTCCATCGTTCTCTCCGCCAGCATCAGCCCGCTGGCCGTGGCCGGCAGCGACGACTACGTGACCCTGGTGCTGCTGCTGACCTTCCTCGGCGGCGTCTTCCAGCTCATGCTGGGGCTGCTGCGCTTCGGCGCGCTGGTCAACTTCGTCTCCCATTCGGTGGTGCTGGGCTTCACCCTCGGTGCCGCCGTCGTCATCGCGCTGGGGCAACTGCCCAACCTGCTGGGCCTGGACCTGCCAAGCCAGGCCACGGCTCTGAAGACCGTGCAGGAATTGGCCGGTCATATTGGCGAGGTGGACATGCCATCGCTGGTTCTGGGGCTGAGCACCCTGGCGATTGGCGTGCTGTTGAAACTGTGGCGGCAACGCTGGCCGAGCCTGTTGATAAGTCTGCTGCTGGTCAGCCTGGCGGCCTGGCTGTTGCCCGGCGTGTTCGGCCATGTGCCGCGTGTGCCCGCCTTCGTCGGCCAGTTGCCACCGCTCAGCCCACTGCCGTTACTCGATGTGGAACTGATCCTGCGCCTGCTGCCCAGTGCCGTGGCTGTCGGCATGCTTGGGCTGGTCACCAGCCTGTCCATCGCCCGTTCCCTGTCCGCACGTTCCGAGCAACTGATCGACGCCAACCAGGAGATTCGCGCCCAGGGCTTGTCGAACATCATCGGGGCATTGTTCTCCGGCTACCTGTCCTCCGGCTCCTTTACCCGCTCCGGGCTCAGCTACGACGCAGGGGCCCGCTCGCCGTTGGCCGGGGTGTTCTCGGCGCTGTGGGTGGCGCTGTTCGCGGTGGCGGGGGCCGGGCTGATCGCCCATCTGCCGATCCCGGCGATGGCGGGCAGCATCTTGCTGATTTGCTGGGGGCTGGTGGACCATCGCGGCATCCGCGCGCTGTTCCGGGTCAGCCGTTCGGAGTTCCTGGTCATGGCGCTGACCGCCGCCGCGACCCTGCTGCTCGAGCTGCAGACGGCGATCTACGCCGGGGTGCTGGCATCGCTGTTCTTCTACCTCAAGCGCACCTCGAGGCCGCGAGTGCAGCAGAGCCGGGAAGGGGAGGCGGACGTGTTGCGGGTGGGCGGGTCGATCTTCTTCGGCGCGGCGCATTACCTGCAGCTGCGCTTGCAGCGCTGCGAGGGGCCGCATGTGGTGATCGATGCGCGGCAGGTGAACTTCATCGATTATTCGGGTGTGGATATGTTGCACCGCGAAGCGCGGCGGTTGAAGCGTAATGGCGGGAGCCTGACGTTGCAGCGGGCAAGGCCGCAGGTGATCGAGGAACTGCAGAAGCTGGAAGGCATGGCGAGTTGCCCGATTCGCTTCGAGGACTGATGGTCAACTGGCATTTCTGTCAGTTGCGAACAGCGTGCAGGCGATGAAAGAGTAAACAACGCTCATTCACTGCGGAGCACGCCATGAGTAGTTGCGTTCATCTCGCCCTGGCACTCGTGCCATTACTAGCTGCTCAAGGCAGCGGCGCTGTGGATAACTGCTGGAGCGTTGCCGATGCTCAAGTACGGATTGCCCGGCTGGAAAGCGACATGACCGCTCGCGATCCCTACACTGGCGAAACGCAATCCACAGCCAAACTCGCTCACTACCAGCAGCAAATCGACCTGGAACGGCAATTCATCCAACAGCGCCCCGAAGTCAACTGCGCGCCAGTTGCCGACGCAACTCATCCAGCACAGGCACCGTGTCAGGACGCACCCCCCGCCAGATAAAGAACGCCTCGGCCGCCTGCTCGGCCAGCATCCCCAGCCCATCCAGCACCTTGGCCGCACCCAGCTTGCTGGCCCACTGGCAGAAAGGTGTCGGCTCCTTGCCATACATCATGTCGTAGCAGACGGTGCGCCCCGCCTCGACCAGGCTGTCGGCAATCGGCGGCAGTTCGCCAGACAAGCTCGCAGAAGTAGCGTTGATGATCACGTCCACCGGCTCCTGCAACCAGCTGAAACCACTGGCCACCACCGGCCCCAGCTCATCGAACTCCCGCGCCAGCTGCTCGGCTTTCTCGACGGTACGGTTGGCGATCACCAGCGACTGTGGCTTGTGCGCCAGGATCGGCTCCAGCACACCCCGAACAGCACCGCCGGCGCCAAGGATAAGGATGCGCTTGCCAGCCAAGGTCACCCCGGCGTTCACCGTCAGGTCACGCACCAGCCCGGCGCCGTCGGTGTTGTCGCCTTGTAAGGTACCGTCGGCCAGCTTGGTCAGGGTGTTCACCGCGCCAGCACGTTGCGCACGCGGGGTGAGGCTGTCGCACAGACGATAAGCCTCTTCCTTGAATGGCACGGTGACGTTGGCGCCGCTGCCTTGCTTGAAGAAGCCTGTGGCGCAGTCGCTGAACTCGTCCAGTGGCGCCAGCAGGGTGGCGTACTCCAGGTCCTGGCCGGTCTGGTCGGCGAACAGGCGGTGGATCAACGGCGACTTGCTATGGCCGATGGGGTTGCCGAATACGACGTACTGGTCCATGGGAGCTCCTCGGTTATCCACAGGCTTACTGGGCGAGCCAGTCGCGGTCCTGCAGGAAATAGTCGGTCAGGCGCGCTTCTTCGCTGCCAGGCTCCGCTTTCCAATCGTAGCCCCAACGCACCTGCGGCGGCAGCGACATCAGGATCGACTCGGTACGACCGCCCGACTGCAAACCGAACAGCGTGCCACGGTCGTAGACCAGGTTGAACTCGACGTAGCGGCCACGGCGGTATTCCTGGAATTCACGCTGCTTGGCAGTGTACGGCGTGTCCTTGCGGCGCTGGATGATCGGCAGGTAGGCATCGACGTAGGCGTCGCCGATGGCGCGCATGAAGGCGAAGCAGGTGTCGAAGTCCCACTCGTTCAGATCATCGAAGAACAGGCCGCCGATGCCGCGCGGCTCGCCGCGGTGCTTGAGGTGGAAGTAGCGGTCGCACCAGGCCTTGTAGCGCGGGTAGACGTCGGCGCCGAACGGCGCGCAGGCCTGCTCGGCGACGCGGTGCCAGTGCACGCAGTCTTCTTCGTTGCCGTAGTACGGGGTCAGGTCGAAGCCGCCACCGAACCACCATACCGCCTCTTCACCCTCTTTTTCGGCGATGAAGAAGCGCACATTGGCGTGGGAGGTCGGCACATGCGGGTTGTGCGGGTGGATCACCAGCGACACGCCCAGGGCCTCGAAGCCACGGCCCGCCAGCTCCGGGCGGTGGGCACTGGCCGACGGCGGCAGGCCGGCGCCGAACACGTGGGAGAAGTTCACCCCGCCTTTCTCGATCACCTTGCCCTCGCCGATCACCCGCGTGCGACCACCGCCGCCGGCATCGCGCACCCAGGCATCCTCGACGAAGCGGGCGCCGCCGTCTTCGGTTTCGAGGGCAGAGCAGATGCGGTCTTGCAGGTCGAGCAGGTAGGCTTTTACGGCCTCGGTGCGGCTGGTCATCGGGTCACCTGGAAGGAGCGGGAAAATTCGCCGCGTAGCATACCACCGGCCGACGCCGCGTCGCAGTTGACGGCGGTCAAGCAAAGGCGTCCGATAGAAGGCCTTTGCGACCCTCGACGACAGGAGTATGTGATGGCCAAGCGTATCCAGTTCAGCCAGCATGGCGGCCCGGAAGTCCTGCAACTGGTGGAGTTCGACCCGGCACCGCCCGGCCCGCAGCAGGTGCGGGTGCGTAACCATGCGATCGGCCTGAATTTCATCGACACCTATTTCCGCAACGGGCTGTATGCGCCGCCTGCGCTGCCTTCCGGGCTGGGCACCGAAGCGGCCGGCGTGGTCGAGGCGGTGGGCGAGGGTGTCAGCCGGATCAAGGTCGGCGACCGCGTGGCCTATGCCGGTGGGCCGCTTGGGGCCTACAGCGAGGTGCATACGCTGCCGGAGGCCAACCTGGTGAAGCTGCCGGAGGCGATCAGCTTCGAACAGGCGGCGGCGGTAATGCTCAAGGGGCTGACCACGCAGTATTTGCTCAAGCAGACCTATGCCCTGCAGCCGGGGGACTTCGTGCTGTTCCATGCCGCCGCCGGCGGTGTGGGGTCGCTGGCTTGCCAGTGGGCCAAGGCGCTGGGCGCGAAGCTGATCGGTACCGTCAGCTCTGCTGAGAAAGCCGAACGGGCCAAGGCCCTCGGCGCCTGGGCGACCATCGACTACAGCCATGAAGACGTGGCCAAGCGTGTGCTGGAGCTGACAGACGGTCAGAAGTGCGCGGTGGTGTATGACGGCGTGGGCGCCGATACCTGGCTGACTTCGCTGGATTGCCTGCGGCCGCGCGGTTTGATGGTCAGCTTTGGCAATGCCTCCGGCGCGGTAACCGGGGTCAACTTGGGGATCCTGTCGCAGAAGGGGTCGTTGTATGTCACCCGGCCGACGCTGGCGAGCTACGCCAACAATGCCGAGAACACCCAGGCCATGGCCGATGACCTGTTCGCGATGATCGCCAGCGGCAAGCTGGTTGTGGATATCCAGCAACGGTATCCGTTGAGCGAGGCGGCCAAGGCGCAGGCGGAGTTGTCGGCGCGGCGGACCGTTGGCTCGACTGTGCTTCTGCCTTGAAGCCCCTATCGCGGGGCAAGTCGCAGCGACGCACCGCCGCTCCCACGCTGGATCGGCGTTGATCTCGTGGGAGCGGCGGTGCGCCGCTGCGACTTGCCCCGCGATTGCGTCAGCTCAGCCGGTGGATTTCTTGACTGCTGGCGCCGACTCGATGCCATCGAGCATCGCCTCCACCAACCCCTCCGCCATTTCCAGCGAATGCAGGCTCGACCAGTACATGCCACGCCCCTCGTCGCGCAGGTGGTCGAGGGCCTTGATGCCGGTGTCGTAGGCACAGCGCAGGTAGAGCGCGACGTGCACCAGGGCGTCGTGGGCTTCGATGTTGGGGTTTACGGTGAAGAGTGGAGGGTGGCCGGCGTCGCAGCGGCCGAAGGGGTGGGTTGTGGTGTTAGGAAGTGGTGGATCGGGGACAATCTACTTGTTCATGGCAACCTCTACCAGAGTAGGGCTGACACCTCGTCCGTTACCACACGAATGGGTGGCAGCTGTACACGGGGTGGTAAACCGGGGAGGTACCAGACCCGGCAGGCTCGAAAGCCTCCCGCGCACAGCCGCCATAGACGACTCTGATACCTTCCTGTTACCGGGTTACCACACCCGATCGCCAAGTTATTCGGCGACGGTTTGGAGCCTAAAGGCAGGCGTTCCCACTGAGAAGGTAATGGCAGTCGACAGACTGCGTAGGATATTTCTCTGAATTCAGAATGGGCAGCCATCTGGATGCAAATCAGAAAAATCGGCGGGAATTCTGGGGCCGCTTTGCGGCCCTTTCGCGGCACAAGGCCGCTCCCACAGGTTACAGCGCCAAGCCTGAGAGCTGCGCTGTACCTGTAAGAGCGGCCTTGTGTCGCGAAACGAGTGCGAAGCCCTCGCCAGCGGTATCAGCCCGGGCGCACAACCTCGCCGGTCGCCAGGTCGCGAATCAGGCTCGGGTTCTTCCGCCCACCCAACGCCCCACCCAGCACCATGTCCAGCTGCTTGTGGAAATACTGCTCCACCCGCAACCGGCTCTTGGCCGCCGGGCGCCCAGCCGGGTTGCAAGAGGTGGAAATCAGCGGCCCCACCAGCGCGCACAGCTCGCGCACCTGTGGATGATCGCTGACTCGCAAGGCCACGGTGTCATGCTGCCCGGTCACCCACTCGGGCAGCAGACCCTGGTGCGGCACCAGCCAGGTGTTAGGCCCAGGCCAGGTGGCGCTCATGCGGTCGATCCAGTCCTGGGGGAAATCCTCGAACAGAAAGTCGAACTGGCGAATGTTGTCGGCGACCAGGATCAGCCCTTTATCCACAGGCCGCGACTTGAGCGCCAGCAGGCGATACACCGCGTCCTCGTTCCACGGGTCGCAGCCCAGGCCCCAGACCGCTTCCGTCGGATAGGCGATCACCGCACCCGCCTTCACCTCGCGCGCGGCTTGTTGCACACGCCAACTGCTCACCATTTTCCGTCTCTCCGCATTAACGCCGTGCGCGCAGTGTACTTAGCCCGCACGGGCAAACCAACGCCCGGCTTCATTGCTCACCCGGCCTTCGAGCTCCAGCTCGGTAAGGCTGGCCAGTACCTGGGCCAGTGGCAGGCCGCTGCTGCTGGCCAGGCCCTCGGTGGTCTGGGGTGCGGCGTGGAGCAGGTCGATCAATGGATGAGCGGGTTTATCCACAATCGCAGGCGGCAGGTTCTGCCACCCACGCAGGCTGTCGAGGATCTGCTCCACGCTTTCCACCAGCAGCGCACCGTCGCGGATCAACTGATGGCAGCCCTTGGCGCCGGGGTGATGAATGGACCCGGGAATCGCGTACACCTCCCGCCCCTGTTCGGCGGCAAGCCGTGCGGTGATCAACGAACCGCTGGCCAGGCTGGCCTCGACCACCAGCACACCCAGCGACAAGCCGCTGATGATCCGGTTGCGACGCGGGAAGTTGCCGGCCAGCGGGCCGGCATCCAGCGGGTACTCGGAAACCAGCGCGCTGCCACTGTCGAGCATTGCCCGTGCCAGGTCACGGTGGCGCTGTGGATAAAGTTTTTGCAACCCCGTGCCGAGCACCCCGATGGTGTGCCCGCCGGCCTTCAAAGCGGCCCGATGAGCGGCACCGTCGACGCCCAGCGCCAGCCCGCTGGTGATGGTGAAACCAGCCTGGGAAAGGCATCGGGAAAACGCGCCTGCGGTATCCAGCGCCGGGGGTGAAGCACGCCTGCTACCCACGATCGCCAGTTGCGGTTGTTCGAGTAAATCGGGGTCGCCCGCGACGAACAACAGCGGCGGCGGATCGTCTATCTCGGCCAGCAACGCCGGGTAGCCAGGCCCGTCCCACATCAGTAAATACTGGCCCGGACGCTCTAGCCAGCGCATTGCAGCCAATGCGCCATCGCGCACTTGCGGGCTGCGCCGGGCGTCTATACTGGCAACCTTCAGTCCCAACGCCTGCCAGGCACTGGCCGGCGCGCTGAGTGCCGACGAGGCACTGCCGAACGCTTCGATGAGGGTATGGAAACGACGCAAGCCAATCTCCGGAAGGCTATGAAGACGCAGCCGCGCCTCCAGTTCCGCAGGCGGACAAGGCGACGAACGGGATGGGTTCATGGTGGATCATCCTTGATCGACAGGGGGCCAGATACGTGGCACAGCCTGTGGATAACTTTGTGAGTAACACTTTGAAAAGCTGTCCATGAAATGGCAGCTATCAAGCCCATAGAGACCCTAGCCAAGCTTCACAGGTGCCGAACGCCCCATTTCCCTTTATTATGTGTGCTCAGTTTTCAACCGACCGCACAGTGACTGCCTGACCGCCATGGCTATTTTGAACATTCTCGAATTTCCCGATCCGCGCCTGCGCACCATCGCCAAACCGGTGACGGAGTTCGACGACGCCTTGAGCCAGCTGATCGACGACATGTTCGAGACCATGTACGAGGCGCCCGGCATCGGCCTGGCCGCGACCCAGGTCAACGTGCACAAGCAGGTCGTGGTGATGGACCTGAGCGAAGACCGCAGCGAGCCGCGCGTATTCATCAACCCCACGGTCGAGGAGCTGACCCACGACATGGGCCAGTACCAGGAAGGCTGCCTGTCGGTGCCCGGCTTCTACGAGAACGTCGATCGCCCGCTGCGCGTGCGGGTCAAGGCCCAGGACCGCGACGGCAAGCCCTACGAACTGGAATGCGAAGGCCTGCTGGCCGTGTGCGTGCAGCACGAGTTCGATCACCTCAACGGCAAGCTGTTCGTCGATTACCTGTCCCAGCTCAAACGCGATCGGATCAAGAAGAAGCTGGAAAAGCAGCACCGCCAGCAAGCCTGATCCCCACCTTCCAGAAGGCTTGCTCCGGCAAGCCTTTTTCTTTTTGAACAAGCGAGAACTCCATGCGCATCGTCTTCGCAGGCACTCCAGAGTTTGCCGCCGAACACCTCAAGGCCCTGCTCGACAGCCCGTACGAGATCGTGGCCGTCTACACCCAGCCCGATCGCCCGGCCGGCCGTGGCCAGAAGCTCATGCCGAGCGCAGTCAAGGCGCTGGCCGTGGCCCACGACATCCCGGTGTACCAGCCGCAGACCCTGCGCAACGCCGAGGCGCAAGCCGAGCTCGCCGCGCTCAAGCCGGACCTGATGGTGGTGGTCGCCTACGGCCTGATCCTGCCGCAAGTGGTGCTGGATATTCCGCGCCTGGGCTGCATCAACAGCCACGCATCGCTGCTGCCACGCTGGCGCGGGGCGGCGCCGATCCAGCGCGCCGTGGAAGCCGGCGACGCCGAGAGCGGTGTGACCGTGATGCGCATGGAAGCCGGCCTGGATACCGGCCCGATGCTGCTCAAGGTGGTCACCCCGATCAGCGCCGAGGACACCGGTGGCACCCTGCATGACCGCCTCGCCGAAATGGGCCCGCCTGCTGTAGTCCAGGCAATCGCCGGCTTGGCAGACGGTTCGCTGCAAGGTGAAGTGCAGGACGATGCCCTGGCCACTTATGCCCACAAGCTGAACAAGGACGAAGCCCGCATCGACTGGAGCCGCCCGGCCGTCGAGCTGGAGCGCCTGATCCGTGCCTTCAACCCCTGGCCGGTGTGCCACAGCACCCTCGACGGCGAAAGCGTGAAGGTGCTGGCCGCCAACTTGTCCACAGGCAAGGGCGCCCCCGGCGAAATCCTCTCCGCCAGCAAGGACGGCCTGGTGGTCGCCTGCGGTGACGGCGCACTGAGCCTGACCCGCCTGCAACTGCCAGGCGGCAAGGCCCTGGCCTTCAGCGACCTGTTCAACAGCCGTCGCGAGAAGTTCGCCGGTGGCAAGGTGCTCGGCCAATGAACCCACGCCTGGCCGCCGCCCGTGCCCTTGCCGCTGTGCTCAGCGGCAAGGCTTCGCTGAACAGCTCGCTGCCGGCGCAGCTGGACAAGGTCGAGGAGCGCGACCGCGGCCTCACGCAAGACCTGGCCTTCGGCACCGCCCGCTGGCAGCCACGCCTGGACCTGCTGGCCGCACAACTGCTGCAGAAGCCATTCAAGGCCGCCGACGCCGATGTGCAGGCGCTGCTGCTGGTCGGCCTGTACCAGCTGTTCTACACGCGCATCCCGGCCCACGCCGCCATCGGCGAAACCGTGGGTTGCGCCGACAAACTCAAGAAGCCGTGGGCCAAGGGGCTGCTCAACGCCGTTCTGCGCCGCGCCCAGCGTGAAGGCGAGGAACTGCTCGCCAGCATGGAACGCGACCCGGTGGTGCGTACCGCCCACCCGCGCTGGCTGCAGAAATCGCTGAAAGCCTTCTGGCCGGAACAATGGGAAGCCATCTGCGCCGCCAACAACGCCCACCCGCCGATGATCCTGCGGATCAACCGCCGCCATCACAGCCGCGATGCCTACCTGGCGCTGTTGGCCGAGGCCGGCATCCAGGCCAGCGCCTGCCAGTACAGCCGTGACGGCATCGTCCTGGCCGAGGCCTGCGACGTGCGCGGCCTGCCGGGCTTCGCCGACGGCTGGGTGAGCGTGCAGGACGAAGCCGCGCAGCTGTCCGCCGACCTACTCGAACTGGCCCCCGGCCAGCGCGTGCTCGACGCCTGCTGCGCCCCGGGCGGCAAGACCTGCCACCTGCTGGAAGCCGAACCTGGCCTGGCCCACATGGTCGCCATCGACCTGGAAGCCAAGCGGCTGGCCCGCGTGCGCGAGAACCTCGACCGCCTCAAGCTCGACGCCGAGCTGATCGCCTGCGACGCCCGCGATACCGCCAGCTGGTGGGACGGCAAGTCGTTCCAGCGCATCCTGCTCGATGCGCCCTGCTCGGCCACCGGCGTGATCCGCCGCCACCCCGACATCAAGCTGACCCGCCAGGCCGAGGACATCCCGGCCCTGGCCACGCTGCAAGGCGAGCTGCTCGACGCCCTGTGGCCGACCCTGGAAGTGGGCGGCATGCTGCTCTACGCCACCTGCTCGAGCCTGCCGACCGAGAACACCGAAGTGATCGACGCCTTCCTCGCCCGCACCCCCGGCGCCCGCGAACTGGACCTGGCCACCGAGGCCGGCCTGCGCCAGCCCCACGGCCGCCAGTTGCTGGCCCAGGAAGGCGGCCACGACGGTTTCTACTATGCCAAGCTGATCAAGATTGCCGCCTCGCGCGGGTAAGAACAAGAACCTAGGGAGTAGCGGATGAAGATCATCATCCTCGGCGCAGGACAGGTCGGCGGCACGCTGGCGGAGCATCTGGCCAGCGAAGCCAACGACATCACCGTGGTCGACACCGATGGCGACCGTCTGCGCGACCTGGGCGACCGCCTGGACATCCGCACCGTGCAGGGCCGCGGCTCGCTGCCGACGGTGCTGCGCCAGGCCGGCGCCGACGACGCCGACATGCTGGTGGCGGTGACCAACAGCGACGAGACCAACATGGTCGCCTGCCAGGTCGCCTATTCGCTGTTCCACACCCCGACCAAGATCGCCCGGGTGCGCGAGTCGGCCTACCTGACCCGCGAAGAGCTGTTCGACAACGACCATATCCCGGTGGACGTGCTGATCAGCCCTGAACAGGTGGTGACCAACTACATCAAGCGCCTGATCGAACACCCCGGCTCGCTGCAGGTGATCGACTTCGCCGAAGGCAAGGCCCAGCTGGTGGCGGTCAAGGCCTACTACGGCGGCCCGCTGGTGGGCCAGCAACTGCGCCAGATCCGTGCCCACATGCCCAACGTCGATACCCGCGTGGCGGCGATCTTCCGTCGCGACCGGCCGATCACGCCTCAGGGCGACACGGTGATCGAGGCCGACGACGAGGTGTTCTTCATTGCCGCAAAAAAGGATATCCGCGCAGTGATGGGCGAGCTGCGGCGCATCGACGAGACCAACAAGCGCGTGGTCATCGCCGGCGGCGGACAGATCGGCGAGCGTCTGGCCGAGGCCATCGAGAGCCGCTACCAGGTAAAGATCATCGAGATGAACCCGGCGCGCTGCCGCTACCTCTCCGATACCCTGGAGAGCACCGTGGTGCTGCAGGGCAGCGCTTCTGATCGCGACCTGATGCTCGAAGAGAACATCGCCGACGCCGACATCTTCCTGGCCCTGACCAACGACGACGAAGCCAACATCATGTCGTCGCTGCTGGCCAAGCGCCTGGGCTCGCGCAAGGTGATGACCATCATCAACAACCCGGCCTACGTCGACCTGGTGCAGGGCGGCGAGATCGACATCGCCATCAGCCCGCAGCTGGCCACCATCGGCACTTTGCTGGCCCACGTGCGCCGCGGCGATATCGTCAGCGTGCACTCGCTGCGCCGGGGCGCGGCCGAGGCCATCGAAGCGGTGGCCCATGGCGATTCGAAATCGAGCAAGGTGGTGGGCAAGGCCATCGAGGACATCTCGTTGCCACCGGGCACCACCATCGGCGCGATCATCCGCGACGAGGAAGTGCTGATCGCCCACGACGACACGGTGATCGAGTCGGGCGACCATGTGATCCTGTTCGTTGTGGATAAAAAGCATATTCGGGACGTGGAGAAGCTGTTCCACGTGGGCCTGAGTTTCTTCTAGGAGGGAAGGACATGCGCGAATCGCTGGAGAAGATGCTGGCCAAGGGTGTGGATAACCCGCTGCTGAGATTCGGGCTGGGCAAGGCCTGGCTGGACGAGGGCAATGGCGCGCAAGCGGCGGTGCACCTGTCGGCTTGTGTGAAGCAGGATCCGAAGTACTCGGCTGCGTGGAAGCTGCTGGGGAAGGCGTATCAGTTGAGCGGGGATCTGGACGGCGCGCGCAAGGCCTGGGAAGAGGGGATCGTCGCGGCGCAGGCCCATGGCGACAAGCAGGCCGAGAAAGAAATGACCGTTTTTCTCAAGAAGCTAAACAAGGCTTGAGATCGCCGGGGCTGCTTTGCAGCCCATCGCGACACAAGGCCGCTCCTACAGAGGATTGCGGTCGCCTGTAGGAGCGGCCTTGTGTCGCGAAAGGGGCGCAAAGCGCCCCCAACAATCTCAATACCAGCGCGCCTCACCCGCCGGACGCTTCTTGAAGCGCTTCATGCTCCACATGTACTGGCTCGGATACTCGCGCACATAACGCTCGACCACCTTGCTCATGGCCGCCGCCGATTCAGTCACATCGGTGCTGTACATCGCTTCCGGCGCCGCTTCCAGGAACACCTTGAAACCCGAGCCATCCGGCAACCGCAGGGCATGCAGGAAAACCCCCACCGCCTTGCCGCCAGCCAGCATGTTCGGCACGAACTTGCTGGTCAGCGCCTGGGTGCCGAGGAACGGCACGAACACACCCGCGGACTCGGCCGGCTCCGGGTCGGCCGGAATCCCCACCTGGCCACCCCGGCGCACTTCCTTGATCACGCTGAGGATGCCTTCCTTGGTCGAAGGCGCCACGCGGTTGCCCATCTGCACCCGCTGTTCACGCAGCAGGTCATCCACCGCCTTCAGCTTGGGCGGGCGGTAGAAGATGATCGGTTTGCACTGGTTGCAATAGAAGTGGTTGAGCACTTCCCAGTTGCCCAGGTGGCTGGTGATGCCCACCACGCCCTTGCCCGAGGCCAGGGCCTGCTCCAGCACTTCAAGGCCGTGCACTTCCTTGACCAGCTCCAGCGAGCGCTGCGGCGGCCAGATCCAGGCACAGGCGCTCTCGACAAACGACTTGCCGATGTCCTTCAACGCACGGCCAACCAGCTGCTCGCGTTCGACCGGGTCCATCTCCGGGAAACACTTGGCCAGGTTGATGCGCACGACATTGCGCGAGCCATTGGGGATTTTCCACATCAGCCAGCCGATACCAGCGCCGACGCGCTGCACAGCGCCCCAAGGCAGCTTGGCAAACAGGCGCAGCACCCCGACCATCAGGGCGCCCTTGAACTTTTCCACAGGCGAATTCCTTATTTCAGCAAGGCGCGCATTGTACCCCGTCAGCGCACCAGCGCGGCGTAGCGATCGCAGTCGGTGGTGTGGTCCATGACCATGCCGGTGGCCTGCATGAAGGCGTAGCAGATGGTCGGCCCGACAAAGGTGAAACCGGCCTTTTGCAGGGCCTTGCTCATGGCCTTGGCCTCGTCGGTGACCGCCGGCACGTCGCCACGGCCCTGGAAATGATTGATCTTCGGCGCGCCTCCGACGAACGACCACAGCCACTGCGCCGGGTTATCCACAGCCAGCCAGGCCAGGGCGTTGCGGCGCACGGCCTTGAGCTTGAGACGATTGCGGATGATGCCGGGGTCCAGCATCAGCTCCTCGATGCGCTCATCGCTCAGGCGCGCCAGCTTCACCGGATCGAAGCCATCCAGCACCTGGCGATAGCGTTCGCGTTTCTTCAATACCGTGATCCACGACAACCCCGCCTGGAACCCTTCGAGCAAAAGCATCTCGAAGAGCAACGCCGGGTCGTGCTGCGGCGTTCCCCACTCGTGGTCGTGATAGGCCTGGTACAACGGATCGTCGGAACACCAAAAGCAGCGTGGCATAAGGCTCCAATAACGTAGAGGGCGAGGCGAATCGGGTATACTCCCGCTCTTTACATCCGCATCCCCAGATACAGGTGAATTTCGTGAGCCAGCCTACGCCAGCCGTGCGTACCTTCCAAGACCTGATCCTCGCCCTGCAGAACTACTGGGCCGAGCAAGGTTGTGTGGTGCTTCAGCCCTACGATATGGAAGTAGGCGCCGGCACTTTCCACACCGCTACCTTCCTGCGCGCCGTCGGCCCGGAGACCTGGAACGCCGCCTACGTGCAGCCCAGCCGTCGCCCTGCCGACGGGCGGTATGGCGAAAACCCCAACCGCCTGCAGCACTACTACCAGTTCCAGGTGGTGCTCAAGCCGAACCCGGCCAACTTCCAGGAGCTGTACCTCGGCTCGCTGAAAGCCATCGGCCTGGATCCGCTGGTTCACGACATCCGCTTCGTCGAAGACAACTGGGAATCGCCGACCCTCGGCGCCTGGGGCCTGGGTTGGGAAATCTGGCTGAACGGCATGGAAGTGACCCAGTTCACCTACTTCCAGCAGGTCGGTGGCATCGAGTGCTACCCGGTCACCGGTGAGATCACCTACGGCCTGGAGCGCCTGGCCATGTACCTGCAGGGTGTGGACTCGGTCTACGACCTGGTATGGGCCGACGGCCCGTTTGGCAAGGTCACCTACGGCGACGTGTTCCACCAGAACGAAGTGGAGCAGTCGACCTACAACTTCGAGCACGCCAACGTCGAGAAGCTGTTCGAACTGTTCGACTTCTACGAAAGCGAAGCGAACCGCCTGATCAAGCTGGACCTGCCGCTGCCGACCTACGAAATGGTCCTGAAGGCCTCGCACACCTTCAACCTGCTGGACGCCCGCCGCGCCATCTCGGTGACCGAGCGCCAGCGCTACATCCTGCGCGTGCGTACCCTGGCCCGGGACGTGGCGCAAAGCTATCTGCAAGCCCGCGCACGCCTGGGCTTCCCGATGGCCTCTCCCGAACTGCGTGACGAAGTGTTGGCTAAGCTGGAGGCTGCACAATGAGTGCTCAAGATTTCCTGGTTGAACTGGGCACCGAAGAGCTGCCACCGAAGGCCCTCGCCACCCTGGGCGACGCCTTCCTCGCCGGCATCGAGAAAGGCCTGCAGGCCGCCGGCCTGAACTACACCGGCAAGCAGGTCTACGCCGCGCCGCGCCGCCTGGCCGTGTTGATCCGCCAGCTGGACGTGCAGCAGCCGGACCGCAGCATCAACATCGACGGCCCGCCCGTGCAGGCCGCGTTCAACGCCGAAGGCCAGCCGACCCAGGCCGCCCTGGGCTTTGCCAAGAAGTGCGGCGTGGAGCTGTCGGACATCGACCAGAGCGGCCCCAAGCTGCGCTTCTCCCAGCACATTCCGGGCAAGGCCACCGCCAGCCTGCTGCCGACCATCGTCGAGGATTCGCTCAACGACCTGCCAATCCCCAAGCGCATGCACTGGGGCGCCAGCCGTGAAGAGTTCGTGCGCCCAACCCAGTGGCTGGTGATGCTGCTGGGCGATCAGGTGGTCGACTGCACCCTCCTGGCCCAGAAGGCCGGCCGTGAATCGCGTGGCCACCGCTTCCACCACCCGGAAAACGTACTCATCACCACCCCTGCCAACTACGTCGAGGACCTGCGCAAGGCCCACGTGCTGGCCGACTTCGCCGAGCGTCGCGAGCTGATCAGCAAGCGCACCGCCGAGCTTGCCATGCAGCAGGAAGGCACGGCCATCGTGCCGCCGGCGCTGCTGGACGAAGTGACCGCCCTGGTCGAGTGGCCGGTGCCGCTGGTGTGCTCGTTCGAGGAGCGTTTCCTCGAGGTGCCGCAGGAAGCCCTGATCACCACCATGCAGGACAACCAGAAATACTTCTGCCTGCTGGACAGCGAAGGCAAGCTGCTGCCGCGCTTCATCACCGTGGCCAACGTCGAGAGCCGCGATCCGAAGCAGATCGTGCAGGGTAACGAGAAGGTCGTGCGCCCACGACTGACCGACGCCGAGTTCTTCTTCAAGCAGGACAAGAAGCAGCCGCTGGAAAGCTTCAACGAGCGCCTGAAGAACGTGGTGTTCCAGGCTCAGCTGGGCACCGTGTTCGACAAGGCCGAGCGCGTTTCCAAGCTGGCCGCCTTCATTGCCCCGTACATCGGTGGCAGCGCCGCCAACGCCGGCCGTGCCGGCCTGCTGTCCAAGTGCGACCTGGCCTCGGAAATGGTCGGCGAATTCCCTGAAATGCAGGGCATCGCCGGCTACTACTACGCCCTCAACGACGGCGAGCCGCAAGACGTCGCCCTGGCGCTGAACGAGCAGTACATGCCGCGCGGCGCCGGCGCCGAGCTGCCGCAGACCCTCACCGGTGCCGCCGTGGCCATCGCCGACAAGCTCGACACCCTGGTCGGGATCTTCGGCATCGGCATGCTGCCCACCGGCAGCAAGGACCCGTACGCCCTGCGTCGTGCTGCCCTGGGCGTGCTGCGTATCCTGATCGAGAAGCAGCTGGACCTGGACCTGGCCGTCGCGGTCGAGTTCGCGGTCAAGCAGTTCGGTGCCAAGGTCAAGGCCGCCGGCCTGTCCGAGCAGGTGCTGGAGTTCGTCTTCGACCGCCTGCGCGCGCGCTACGAGGACGAAGGCATCGACGTCTCCACCTACCTGTCGGTGCGTGCCCTGAAGCCGGGCTCGGCGCTGGACTTCGACCAACGCGTGCAGGCCGTGCAGGCCTTCCGCAAGCTGCCGGAAGCCGAAGCCCTGGCCGCGGCGAACAAACGCGTATCGAACCTGCTGGGCAAGGCCGAAGGCGCCATCGCCGACCAGGTCGAGCCGAAGTACTTCGACAACGCCAATGAGTTCTCCCTGTACTCGGCCATCCAGCAGGCCGACCAGGCCGTGCAACCGATGGCGGCCGCGCGTCAGTACAGCGAGGCCCTGGCCCGCCTGGCCGCCCTGCGTGACCCGGTCGATGCCTTCTTCGAGGCGGTGATGGTCAACGCCGAGGATGCCAAGGTGCGCGCCAACCGTTATGCCCTGCTCAGCCGCCTGCGCGGTCTGTTCCTGGGCGTGGCCGATATCTCGCTGCTGGGGTGAGTCGTTGAAACTGCTGATCCTTGATCGAGACGGAGTGATCAACCACGACTCCGACGCCTACATCAAGTCGCTGGAGGAGTGGATCCCCATTCCTGGCTCGATCGAGGCCATCGCGCAGTTGAGCAAGGCAGGCTGGACGGTGGCGGTTGCCACCAACCAGTCCGGCATTGCCCGCGGCTACTACCCGCTGGAAACCCTCGAGGCCATGCATGCGCGCCTGCGCGCGCTGGTGGCCGAGCAGGGCGGCGAGGTCGGCCTGATCGTGCATTGTCCGCACGGCCCGGACGAGGGCTGCGACTGCCGCAAGCCCAAGCCCGGCATGCTGCGGACAATCGCCGAGCACTACCAGGTACCGCTGGCCGGCGTATGGTTCGTCGGTGACAGCAAAGGTGACCTGGAGGCGGCCCTGGCCGTCGATGCACAACCCGTGTTGGTAAAAACCGGCAAGGGTGAAAGGACCCTGGAAAAAGGTGTCCCGCAAACTACACTGATTTTCGACGATCTGGCAGCCATCGCCAGAGAAATTATTTAAATGAGTGCGCCAGGACCGGCGCACTTTTCATTAGGCGGGCACGCCCCGCAACGGTACATGCCACTATGTCGATCCTGCAGGCGATCAGAATCTTTCTTTTTTACCTGCTGTTGGGCACCAGTTCGCTGCTGTGGTGCTCGCTGAGCTTCTTCGTCGCGCCTTTCCTGCCGTTCCCCAAGCGCTACAAGTTCATCAACGTGTACTGGTGCCGCTGCGCGCTGTTCCTGGTGCGGACGATCCTGCGTATCGACTACAAGGTCACCGGCGCCGAGAACGTGCCTGACGTGCCCTGCGTGATCCTGTCGAACCACCAGAGCACCTGGGAGACATTCTTCCTCTCGGCGTACTTCTCGCCGCTGAGCCAGGTGCTCAAGCGCGAGTTGCTGTACGTGCCGTTCTTCGGCTGGGCCATGGCCATGCTGCGACCGATCGCCATCGACCGGAAGAACCCGAAGGAGGCTCTGCGCCAAGTTGCCAGCCAGGGCGACGAACTGCTCAAGCAGGGTACCTGGGTGCTGATCTTCCCCGAAGGCACCCGCGTGCCGCATGGGCAGATGGGCAAGTTTTCCCGCGGCGGCACCGCGCTGGCGGTGAATGCCGGCCTGCCGGTATTGCCGATCGCCCACAACGCCGGCAAGTTCTGGCCGCGTGAAGGCTGGGGCAAGCGCCCGGGCACCATCGAGGTGGTGATTGGCGAGCCGATGTATCCGGAGGGGACAGGCCCGCGTGCCATCGCCGAGCTCAACGACCGTGCCCAGGCATGGAACGAGGCGGCTCAACGCGCCATGGGTTCGCTGCCGCCAGCGGCGGAAAAACCCGAGCAGCAGCCTGCCTGACGTTCTGTGGATAACTTGTTAGCAATTTTTGGATTAAGCGTCTTCAAACATAGCTAAGTGATTGAATTAGCTATTTATTTCCGTGTATGACGTTTTTTCGAAAATCGTGCATAAGTTTTTTCCCGCGATAAAAAAACCGGCTTTTACGCCGGTTTTTTTATAGGTTGATCGCTTTGATCGAGTCGTGGGAGCGGGCTTGCCCCGCGATGGCGTCCTCAGTGCTGGCGACATCGCGGGGCAAGCCCGCTCCCACGTTGTATCCCTCTCAATTCTCACACCTTGTCGATATCCACATCCCGAGTCTCTTTCAGGCAGAAGATCCCCACCACCAGGCTCACCCCGGTGATCAGCACCGGGTACCACAGCCCATAGAAGATATCCCCGGTATACACCACCAACGCGAACGACACCGTCGGCAGGAAGCCGCCGAACCAGCCGTTGCCGATGTGGTAGGGCAGCGACATCGAGGTGTAGCGGATGCGCGTCGGGAACAGCTCGACCATCACCGCCGCCAGCGGCCCGTAGGTCATGGTGGCGATCAGGATCATGGCGACGATCAGCACCACCACCATCACCTGGTTCACCTGCGCTGGGTCCGCCTTGGCCGGGTAGCCGGCGCTATCGATGGCACTGCGCATGGCCGTTTCGTCGAAGCCATTGATGGTCTTGTCGCCGATGCTGACGATCACCTCGCTGCCAGCGACACTCACCGAGCTGTAGGGCAGGCCCTGCTTGACCAGGAACGTCTTGACCTTGTCGCACGGGCTGTCGAAGCGTGCCTTGCCCACCGGATCGAACTGGAAGGTGCAGCCCTTGGGATCTGCGGTGACGACGATCGGCGCCTGGCGACTGGCGGCGTCGATCTGCGGATTGGCGTAATGGCTCAGGGCCTTGAACAGCGGGAAGTACAACACCGTCGCCAGCAAAAGGCCAAGCATCAGGATCGGCTTGCGCCCGACCCGGTCCGATAGCCAGCCGAAGAACACGAAGAACGGCGCACCGATCACCACGCTGATGATCAGCAGGGTGTTGGCCTGGGCCGGGTCCATCTTGAGCATCTGGGTCATGAAGAACAGCACGTAGAACTGCGCGGTGTAGAAGGTCACCGCTTGCCCGGCATTGATGCTGAACAGTGCCGTGAGCACCACTTTCAGGTTCGGCCAGGAGGTGAACGACTCGCGGATCGGCGACTTGCTCACCTTGCCCTGGGCCTTCATTTTCACGAAGGCCGGCGACTCGTGCATGCTCATGCGGATCCAGGTGGATATCGCCAGCAGCACGATCGACAGCAGGAACGGCAGGCGCCAGCCCCAGGTTTCGAACTGGTCGCCACTGATGTAGCGGCTGGCTAGGACGACGGTCAGCGACAGCAGCAGGCCCAATGTGGCAGTGGATTGGATGAAGCCGGTGTGGAAACCACGTTTGCCATGAGGCGCGTGCTCGGCGACATAGGTGGCCGCGCCGCCGTATTCACCGCCCAACGCCAGGCCCTGGAGCATGCGCAGCACCACCAGGATGATCGGCGCGGCGATACCGATGCTGGCGTAGGTGGGCAAAAGACCCACGGCGAAGGTCGACAGGCCCATCAGCACAATGGTCACCAGGAAAGTGTACTTGCGCCCGATCATGTCGCCCAGCCGGCCGAACACCAGCGCGCCGAACGGGCGCACCAGGAAGCCGGCGGCGAAGGCCATCAGGGCGAAGATGAAGGCGGTGGTGTCGTTGACCCCCGCGAAGAATTGCTTGCTGATGACCGCGGCCAGCGCGCCATAGAGAAAAAAGTCATACCACTCGAACACCGTCCCGAGGGATGACGCGAAAATGATCTTGCGCTCTTCACGACGGCTTGGGCTGCTCGCCGCCGCCCCCTGTTCCTGGATGTAATCCGACATCGTTGCTGTCCTCGGCCCGCAGGCCACAGTGATTATTCTTGTTGTTCCACTGTCGGCGACTTGCGACCACAAGCCGCCGCTGTTGCAAACACCCGGGTCAGGGCGTCGGTATCGCGCTGGCGTCGCTGAGGTTGGTCTGGGTATTGGCCCCCTTGAGGATCAGTTGTGCCGCCTTTTCGGCAATCATCAACGTGGGTGAACAAGTATTGCCGGAGACGATCTGCGGCATGATCGAGGCGTCGGCCACGCGCAGGCCGGGAATGCCATGCACGCGAAGCTGGTTATCCACAACATCGAGCGCGCCACTGCCCATGCGGCAGGTGCCCACCGGGTGGAAGATGGTGGTGCCGATCTGGCCGGCGGCCTGGTGCAGGTCGTCCTCGCTCTGCAAGGCGGGGCCTGGCAAATACTCGCGAGGATCGAAGGCCGCCAGGGCAGGGGCCTGGACGATGCGTCGGGTGAGGCGGATGGCCTCGGCGGCGACGCGCAGGTCCTCGGGGTCGCTCAGGTAGTTGGGGTCGATCACCGGCGCGGCATTCATGTCCGCCGAGCGGATGTCGATGCGTCCACGGCTCGCCGGGCGCAGGTTGCACACCGAGGCGGTGAACGCCGGAAAGCGATGCAGCGGCTCGCCGAAGCGGTCCAGCGACAACGGCTGCACGTGGTATTGCAGGTTGGCCGTTGCCTGCTCGGGGCCTGAACGGGCGAAGGCGCCCAGCTGGCTCGGCGCCATGGCCAATGGGCCACTGCGGTCGTAAGCATAGCGCAGGCCCATGCCCAGCTTGCCCCACAGGCTGTTGGCCATCTGATTGAGGGTGCGGGTGTTGTGGACCTGATAGATCAGGCGCAGTTGCAGGTGATCCTGCAGGTTGCCGCCAACCCCGGGCATCTCATGGCGAACTCCGATACCCAAGCCTTCGAGCAGCTTGCGTGGGCCGATGCCGGAGCGTTGCAGAATGCCGGGCGAGCCCACGGAGCCCGCGCACAGGACGATCTCGCGGCGAGCGGCGAACTCATGCCAGGCGCCTTGCCACGAGGCCTTCACCGCCCGGGCGCGGGTGTTGTCGAGCAGCACCTGGTCGACCTGCACGCCCGTCAACACTGTCAGGTTGGGGCGCTTGAGGATGGACCTGAGAAACGCCTTGGCCGAGTTCCAGCGCACACCGCTGCGCTGATTGACCTGAAAATATCCACAGCCCGCGTTGTCGCCCATGTTGAAGTCGTCGACCTTGGCGATGCCACTCTGCTCGGCGGCATCGCGGAAGGCATCGAGGATCGGCCAGCTGTAGCGCTGCTGCTCGACCCGCCATTCCCCCTCGGCGCCGTGGCTGTCGCTGGCGCCGGCGAAGTGGTTCTCGCAGGCCTTGAACAAGGGCAGCACATCCTTCCACGCCCAGCCGTCGTTGCCTTGCTCGGCCCAGCGGTCGTAGTCGGCGGCCTGGCCCCGCATGTAGATCATGCCGTTGATCGACGAGCAGCCGCCCAGCACCTTGCCCCGTGGATAACCCAGGCTGCGACCGTTCAGGCCGGGCTGGGCCTCGGTCTTGAAGCACCAGTCGGTGCGTGGATTGCCGATGCAGTAGAGGTAACCGACGGGGATGTGAATCCAGGGATAGTTGTCGCGGCCACCCGCCTCGAGCAGCAATACGCGGCACGAAGGGTCGGCGGACAAGCGGTTGGCCAATAGGCAACCGGCGGGACCGGCTCCCACGACCACATAGTCGTAGACAGGATCGGCTGATGGCATGTGCAACCTCGCGCCTGATTATTATTCTTGTCCCGATCCATCTTATTGATTAATTTCGCCGAGGAAACACGAGATTTCGCGCAGCCGTTGTGCGTTTTAGCACAACGACTATCTGATTGTGGGAGCGGGCTTGCCCCGCGATGGCTTCAACAGCCAGCACTTCCAAGGACGCCCATGTTCGACTGGAACGATCTGCGGTTTTTCCTCGAGTTGCAGCGCAGCGGCCGCCTGCTCACCGCCGCCAAGCGCCTCAACACCACCCACAGCACCGTGGCCCGGCACATCGAGAGCATCGAAAAGCACCTGGGTACCGCGCTGTTCGTCCAGCACGCCCAGGGCTATGAACTCACGCCTTCCGGCCAGGCCCTGCTCAAGCACGCCGAAGCCATGGAGAACGTTGCCCTGCTGGCGCAGGAAGAAATCACCCAGGCCATCACGCCACTGGGCAAGATCCGCCTGGGGGTGACCGAAGGCATCGGCATCATGTTCTTCACCCCGCGCATGAAAGCCTTGTTCCAACGCTACCCGGGGCTCGAAGTGGAATTGGTGGCGGTGCCGCGTTTCGTCAGCATCCTCAACCGCGAAGCCGAGATCAGCATTCACCTGGAACGTCCCAACGCCGACCTGCTGATCACCCGCAAGCTCACCGATTACCGCCTGGCCCTGTACGCCAGCCAGGACTACCTGGACCGCGCACCACCGCTGCACAGCCGCGAAGACCTGGCCCGGCACAGCTGGATCGGCTATGTCGACGACCTGCTGTTCAGCCAGGAGCTGCTGTTCCTCAACAGTTTCTGCCGGGCGCCCACCGTGGTGTTCCGCAGCACCAGCGTGATCGCCCAGCAGCACGCCGCACAGGCCGGGCTGGGCATCGCCGTGTTGCCGAACTACATGGCCCGCCACGATCCGAAGCTGGTGCGCGTGCTGCCCAGCGAGACCATCCAGCGCAGCTACTGGATCTGCACACGCCGCGAGCTGCACAAGTCGGTACGCCTGCGGGTGGTGTGGGACTACCTGCTGGCGCTGTGCGCCGCCGAGCAGGACGAGTTGCTAGCCGAATAGCGCCTTGCCGGCCAGTAACACCGCGGCGCCACAACCCACCACGGCGAACAGCTGCTGCAGGCGCGGGCCGGCCAGCTTGCTCGCCAACGGCCGCGCCAGCAGCAAACCCAGCACTGCCCCCACCGCGAACGGCGCCGCGACCCACCAGTGCATCACGCCCGCCACACTGGCGCTGATCACGCTACCGGTAGACACCAGGGCAATCACCGCCAGCGAGGTGGCGACGATGCTTTTCATGTTCAGGTTGGTATAGCGGTTCAGCGCCGGGATGATCACGAAACCACCACCGACCCCCAACAGGCCTGACAGCAACCCCGACAGCATCCCGGTGAACGCCAGTGCCCGGGCGCAGGGCAGGGTCCAGCGCAAGCGCCCCTGCAGCGGGTTGAGCACGCAGGGCATGATCTCCCGCTCCCCACAGGGCGACTCGCCACGCAGTTCACGCGCGGCCTTGCGCCAGATCCGCAGGCAGGCGTACACCAGTACCCCGGCGAACACCAAGGCCAACGGCGTGTTGGGCAAACGATGGGCGAGCATCAGGCCGAACGGCGCGCAGGCAATTCCGATCACCGCGATGAACGCGGCCGCCCGATAGCGCACCAGCCCTTGGCGCAGGCCGAGCACCGCACCAACCGACGCCGCCAGCCCTACGGCCAGCAGACCGATCGGCGCCGCCTCGACCATGCTCAGTCCCAGGCCGAACACCAGCAGCGGCACCGCCAGGATGCCACCGCCGGCGCCGGTCAGCGCCAGCACCGCGCCAATGATCGCGCCGAGCCCGGCGCCCAGCAGTTGGTGTTCGATCACTGCTGCGCCTCGACCACCAGAGGTTGCGGCCGGGCTAGCCATTCGCGGCCCTTGAGCATGGCCTTCCAGTACAGCGGCGGCAGGATCTGCGCCTTGAGCAACCAGGCCAGGCGGGTTGGCTTGCGGCCATCGAGCAGCCAGCGCGGGAAGCTCGGCGCCACCTTGCCGCCATAGGTAAACTCGGCCAGGACGATCTTGCCGCGTTCCACCGTCAACGGGCAGGAACCATAGCCATCGTACTGGGCCAGGGTCGACAGGCGACCGAGTGCCACCAGCACATTGTTGGCCACCACCGGCGCCTGCTTGCGGGCGGCGGCGGCGGTCTTGGCGTTGCTGGTATTGGCCACGTCACCCAACGCGTGGACATTGCCGAACTGGCGATGACGCAAGGTATGCGGGTCGACATCCACCCAGCCCGCCGCATCGGCCAGCGGGCTCTGGCGGATGAAGTCAGGCGCCACCTGCGGCGGCACCACATGCAGCATGTCGAAGGCTTCGACCCGGGTCTCGGTGGTGCCATCGGGGAGGGTACGGATAAACGTGGCGCGCTTGTTCGGACCATCCACCGCCGTCAGGCGATGCTGGTAGTTCAGGTCCACGCCGTACTTGTCGATGTAGCTCATCAGCGCCGGCACATAATCCGGCACACCGAACAGCACCGCCCCAGCATTGAAGAAGCTGGCCCTGACATTGCCCAGGTGCCCCTTGCGCAACCAGTGATCACAGGACAGGTACAGCGCCTTCTGCGGCGCACCGGCGCATTTGATCGGCATCGGCGGCTGGGTGAAGAGGGCGCGCCCCTGCTTGAGGTTCTGTACCAGTTGCCAGGTGTAGGGCGCCAGGTCGTAGCGGTAGTTGGAGGTGACACCGTTGCGACCGAGCGTTTCGCTCAAACCCTCGATGGCGTTCCAATCGAGTTTCAATCCCGGGCAAACCACCAGTTGCTCATAGCTGACCGCACGCCCGTCCTCGAGCACGACCAGTTGCCCTTGAGGGTCGAAGCTCTCCACCCGCGCCTTGATCCAACGCACGCCACGGGGCAGGGTGGCCGCCATGGTCTGGGCGGTGCTCGGCGCCTTGAAAACACCGGCACCGACCATGGTCCAGCCAGGCTGGTAGTAGTGCACGTCGGCAGGGTCGATCAGGGCAATGTCCAGCGACGGATCACGGGCGATCAGGCTGGACGCGGTGGCGATACCAGCGGCACCGGCGCCGACGATCACCACCTTGTGGTGGTCGGCACGGGAGGAATCGGCAGGGGACAGCAAGGCAGGCATGGCGGTGTTCCTTGGAAATCTCGTTATGGGTACGGCGTGGCTTACAGCTTGTTCAGCGGGATCTTCAGGTAGCTCACACCGTTGGCTTCAGGTTCGGGGAATTGCCCGCTGCGCATGTTGATCTGCACCGACGGCAGGATCAGCACAGGCATGTCGAGGGTCTTGTCACGGGCTTCGCGCATCTGCACGAAGCTGTCTTCGCTGACCCCTTCATGGATATGAATGTTGTCGGCGCGTTGCTCGGCCACGGTGGTGACGAAGCGCAGCTCACGGCCACCAGGCAGGTAGTCGTGGCACATGAACAGCCGGGTCTGGTCGGGGAAGGCGAGCAGGCGACGGATCGACTGGTACAGGGTTCGCGCGCTGGCGCCAGGAAAGTCGCAACGGGCGGTGCCATAGTCGGGGGTGAACAAGGTGTCGCCGACGAATACAGCGATCTCGCCCGCATCCTCGACCATGTAGCTCATGCACGCCGGGGTATGCCCAGGGGTGTGCAGGGCACGGGCATGCAGGTTGCCGATGCGAAATCCCTCCTCATCTTCGAACAGGACGTCGAACTGGCTGCCGTCACGGGCAAAACCCGGCTCGGCGTTGAACAGGGTGCCGAAGACTTTCTGCACCTGGGTGATCTGCGCGCCGATCGCGATGCTGCCGCCAAGCCGCTCCTTGAGGTAGGCCGCCGCAGACAGATGGTCGGCGTGCACATGGGTATCCAGGATCCATTGCACCTTGGCATCCAGCGCTTCGACGCGGGCGATCAGCTTGTCCGCCGAATCGGTGCAGGTGCGCCCGGACTTGGGGTCGTAGTCCAGCACGCTGTCGATCAGCGCGCATTGGCGCGTCTCGCCATCCATGACCAGGTAGCTGATGGTCCAGGTCGCCTTGTCGAAGAACGCTTCGACGTGAAGGTTGTTGCCGATGATCATTGCACTCTCCAGTTATCCACCGAGCCTCCTTGAAGGCATAGGCAGTGAAGGGTGCTTTATCAAGATACATGCCAGCCCTTCAGATAGGACGCCGTCCCCTTGCAGGAGCGGCCTCGTGCCGCGATGGCTGCGCAGCAGCCCCATTACAGCCAGCCAAAGGTGACAGTTCCTGGCAGTCGACTGTCAGCCGATGGCAGTGTTTGGCAGTCCTTGCTACCCTCGCCAGGTCCTTCACCTGGTGCTGTCATGCTAGCCGCTTCCCATCCCGCGATCCTCGCGCTGGTGTCCTACCTCGAACACGATGTGCTACCCAGCATCGTGCTGGATACCGACTACAACATCCTGGCTGCCAACGCGGCGTACCGTCGTCAGTTCGGCAACGAGGAGCACGCGCCGATCGGCAAAAAATGCCACCGGGTCTCGCACCACTATGCCGTGCCCTGCGACCAAGCCGGGGAACATTGCCCGCTGCGCAAGTCGCTGGACAGCAAAGTGCCCGAGCGCGTGCTGCACATCCATCACACCCCGCGAGGGCCGGAGCATGTGGATGTGGAACTGCGCCCGATCCTCGATGACGAGGGCAGGGTGGTGGCCTTCGTCGAACGCCTGACCAGCGTCACCCTGGCATCGGCACAACCTCAACAACAAGGGTTGGTTGGCCGGGCGCCAGCCTTCAAGAACGCCGTGGCCAGTTTGCAACGTGCAGCCCCTGCGCAGATTCCGGTACTGCTCCAGGGCGAGTCGGGTACGGGCAAGGAGCTGTTCGCCCGCGCCTTGCACCTGGGTAGCCCCCGAGCCAATGGCCCCCTGGTGGTGGTGGACTGCACCGGGCTGACCGAGTCGTTGTTCGAGAGTGAACTGTTCGGCTATGAGAAGGGCGCCTTCACCGGCGCGACTCAACGCAAGATCGGCCTGGCCGAGGCTGCTCACGGTGGCACCCTGTTCCTCGATGAGATCGGTGAAGTACCGCTGGCGATGCAGGTGAAACTGCTGCGCCTGATCGAATCCGGCAGCTTCCGTCCGGTCGGCAGCACGCGCACGGTCCATTCGGATTTCCGCCTGGTCTCGGCCACGCACAAGCCCTTGAAGGAGATGGCCGCCGAAGGGACGTTTCGCGAAGACCTGTATTACCGCATCAGCGGATTCCCGATTCGCCTGCCATCGCTGCGTGAGCGAGTCGAGGATTTACCGTTGCTCTGTGAGAGTCTGCTGCAACGCATGGCCGGCAAGCACTCGCCCAAGGTCACCGCCGAAGCACTCGCTTGCCTCAACCTGCATACATTCCCAGGCAACATTCGCGAGCTCAGAAACATCTTGGAGCGCGCGCGGTTGTTTGCTGATGATGGGCTGATTCGTCCCGAACATCTTCCGGAAGATATCCACCCGACTGTAAGGCAGACAGGTGTTCGGGGACGTAAGAACGAGATGGCCGATCTGGCCCATGCCCTGGAAACCTTCAGCGGTTCCCGAAGTGAATTGGCCGATCACCTCGGGATGAGCGAACGCACGTTGTACCGCCGACTTAAAGCATTGGGGATTTCATAGTTCCACGTGGAACATTCATGAAGGTAAAAAAAAAGCCAATCCCTGGGGATTGGCTTTCTTGTACTACCCGCAGATCAGAAGTCCAGGTTGGACACCGACAGCGCGTTGCTTTCGATGAAGTCGCGACGCGGTTCGACCGCATCCCCCATCAGGGTGTTGAACAGCTGATCGGCGGCGATGGCGTCCTCGATGGTCACCTTGAGCATGCGGCGCACGGTCGGGTCCATGGTGGTTTCCCACAGCTGGTCCGGGTTCATCTCACCCAGTCCTTTGTATCGCTGGATGGTGTGGCGCTTGGTGCTCTCGTTCATCAGCCAGTCGAGGGCTTCCTTGAACTCGGTGACAGCCTTGCGACGTTCGCCACGCTGCACATAGGCGCCGTCGCCCAGCAAGGTACCCAGCTTTTCACCCAGGGCAACGACTGTCTTGTAGTCATTGCTACCGAAGAAGTCACGGTTGAAGGTGACATAGCTGGCCAAACCATGGGAGGTCGTTTCAACGACAGGCAGCCAGAGGTTGCGCTCCTTGTCCTCGTGCAAGTCGGCCTTGTAAGCCAGACCAGAACGCTGGCTATTATCCAGACGCTGCTGGAACGCCTTCAGCCAAATGTCCATCTGCGCCTTATCGGCCAGTTGCTCGAGGGAAACCTTTGGCAGGTAGATGAAGTGCTCGGTCAGCTCTTCCGGGTACAGGCGCGAAAGACGCTTGAGGGTTTTCATCACCGCGCGGAATTCGTTGACCAGCGCCTCGAGCTGCACGCCGGAAACGGCTGGCGCGGACTCGTCCAGGTGCAGGCTGGCATCTTCCAGGGCCGACTGGGTCATGTACTCTTCCATGGCCTCGTCGTCCTTGATGTACTGCTCCTGCTTACCTTTCTTCACCTTGTACAGCGGCGGCTGGGCGATATAGATGTAGCCACGCTCGACCAGTTCCGGCAGCTGACGGAAGAAGAAGGTCAGCAGCAGGGTACGGATGTGCGAACCGTCGACGTCAGCATCGGTCATGATGATGATGTTGTGATAACGCAGCTTGTCGATGTTGTACTCTTCACGGCCGATGCCACAACCCAGCGCGGTGATCAGCGTGCCGACCTCCTGGGAAGAGATCATCTTGTCGAAGCGCGCTTTCTCGACGTTGAGGATCTTGCCCTTGAGCGGCAGGATCGCCTGGGTGCGACGGTTGCGGCCTTGCTTGGCCGAACCACCCGCGGAGTCACCCTCCACCAGGTACAGTTCGGAAAGGGCAGGGTCCTTCTCCTGGCAGTCGGCCAATTTGCCCGGCAGGCCGGCGATGTCCAGAGCACCTTTGCGGCGAGTCATCTCACGGGCTTTACGCGCCGCTTCACGGGCCCGGGCAGCGTCGATCATCTTGCCGACCACGGCCTTGGCTTCGTTGGGGTTCTCCAACAGGAAGTCGGCGAAGTACTTGTTCATCTCCTGTTCCACGGCAGTCTTCACCTCCGAGGAAACCAGCTTGTCCTTGGTCTGCGAGCTGAACTTAGGATCCGGCACCTTGACCGAGATGATCGCGGTCAGGCCTTCACGGGCGTCATCACCAGTGGTGGCGACCTTGTTTTTCTTCGCCAGGCCTTCCTGCTCGATGTAGCTGTTCAGGCTACGGGTCAGCGAGGAACGGAAGCCGACCAGGTGGGTACCACCGTCGCGCTGGGGAATGTTGTTGGTGAAGCACAGCAGGTTTTCGTTGAAGCTGTCGTTCCACTGCAGGGCGACTTCGACACCCACGCCATCGTCACGCTGGACGTTGAAGTGGAAGACCTGGGAGTTGACCGGGGTCTTGTTGGTGTTCAGGTATTCAACGAATGCGCGCAGGCCGCCTTCGTACTTGAAGAACTCTTCCTTGCCGCTGCGCTCGTCCTTCAGCAGGATGCCGACACCCGAGTTCAGGAACGACAGCTCGCGGATACGCTTGGCGAGAATGTCCCAGCTGAAGTGAATGTTCTTGAAGGTTTCAGCCGAAGGCTTGAAGTGAATGTGGGTACCGGTGGTTTCGCTTTCACCGACCACCGCCATCGGCGCCTGTGGCACGCCATGGACGTAGGTCTGTTCCCAGATCTTGCCGCTACGACGAACGGTGAGCACCAGTTGCTCGGACAGGGCGTTCACCACCGAGACACCTACGCCGTGCAGACCGCCGGAAACCTTGTAGGAGTTGTCGTCGAACTTACCGCCGGCGTGCAGCACGGTCATGATGACCTCGGCCGCGGAAACGCCTTCTTCTTTATGCACGTCGACCGGAATACCACGGCCATTGTCACGGACGCTGATGGATTCGTCCGGGTGAATGATGACGGTGATGTCATCGCAGTGCCCGGCCAGGGCTTCGTCGATCGAGTTGTCGACCACCTCGAATACCATGTGGTGCAGGCCGCTGCCGTCATCGGTGTCGCCAATGTACATGCCGGGACGCTTGCGTACGGCATCCAGCCCTTTCAGCACCTTGATGCTGGAGGAGTCGTACGTTTGATTTTCGCTCATGCCTTCACTCCCGATGGTCGTGGGTCTGGGTGATACGGCCTTGTTCCACGTGGAACAAGGCGACTGGCGTTTCCGTCTGCCAGCCTTCCCTCAGAAATTCGTGGTCTACACAGGTGATGAACACCTGGCAGTTCAATTCTTCAAGCAAGCGGCACAGGGCGCGGCGATGCTGCTCGTCCAACTCGGACGGCAGGTCGTCTACCAGATAAATACACTGGCCGCGACGAACCTGGCTGACCAGATGTCCCTGGGCAATGCGCAAGGCGCAGACCACCAGCTTCTGCTGCCCCCGCGAGAGGATGTCGGCCGCGTTGTTCGCGCCCAATCGCAGGCGCAGATCGGCACGTTGTGGCCCGGCCTGGGTATGGCCCATCTGCTGATCGCGAAGGAGAGAGGTTGCGAGGACTTCGTTGAGTTCCCGGTCCTTGTCCCAACCTCGGTAGTAGCTCAGGGTCAGCCCGTCCAGTTCGACCAGCTCGCTCAGGGTACGCTCGAAGACAGGCTTCAAGGCCTTGATGTAGTTGCGACGGTATTCATCTATTTCCGCACTGGCGAGACATAACTCCCGATCCCAGGCGGCTTGCGAAACGGCATCAAGTGTACCATGCCGCAGCCATGAGTTCCGCTGCCGCAGGGCCTTCTGCAGGCGCTGCCAAGTCGCCATGAAGCGAGGTTCCACGTGGAACACGCCCCAATCGAGGAACTGCCGGCGCACCTTGGGCGCACCTTCGAGCAGGCGGAAACTGTCCGGGTTGATCAGTTGCAGGGGCAGCATCTCGGCCAGTTGCGCGGCGCTGCGCGCATTCTGTCCGTCGATACGAATGGTGAAATCACCCTGCCGCTCCCGTGAAACACCCAGGTTGCTGGTACCGCCTTCGGCCAGTTCGACCTGACCGAACACGGTGCAGGTCGGCTGCTCGTACTGAATCACCGGGTTCAACCGGGTGCTGCGGAACGAACGGGCGAGCCCCAGCAGGTGCACGGCTTCGAGCACGCTGGTCTTGCCGCTGCCGTTGGCGCCGTAAAGGATGTTGATGCGGGGGGAGGGTGAGAGGGTCACCGGGTGCAAATTGCGCACCGCGGTGACCGAGAGACGTCGAAGGGACATGTCGCCTGCTATGGGTTACAGACGCATCGGCATGACAACGTAGGACGAATCGTCATTGCCGGCTTCCTGCAACAGGGCGCTGCTATTGGAGTCGGACAGAATCAGGCGAACCTGTTCGGTGGTCATGACGCCCAGCACATCCAGCAGGTAGCTGACGTTGAAACCGATCTCCAGCGAGCTGCCGTTGTAGTCGACGCTGATCTCTTCTTCCGCTTCTTCCTGCTCCGGGTTGTTGGCCTGGATCTTCAGCTGGCCGGCGGCCAGTTGCAGACGGATGCCGCGGTACTTTTCGTTGGACAGGATCGCGGTACGGCTGAACGCCTCGCGCAGCGCCTGGCGATCACCGATCACCAGCTTGTCGCCGCCCTTGGGCAGGACACGCTCGTAGTCCGGGAACTTGCCGTCGACCAGCTTGGAGGTGAAGGTGAACTCACCGGTGGTGGCGCGAATGTGATGCTGGCCCAGGACGATGCTGACCATGCCTTCCGGATCGGTGAGCAGGCGCGCCAGCTCGAGGATACCCTTGCGTGGCACGATGACCTGGTGACGGTCAGCCTGACCGATCGGTGCCTGCATGGCGCACAGCGCCAGACGGTGACCGTCGGTGGCGACGGCGCGCAGGGTATCGGTGGACACTTCCAGCAGCATGCCGTTGAGGTAGTAGCGCACATCCTGCTGGGCCATGGCGAAGCTGGTGCGCTCGATCAGACGGCGCAGCTTGCTCTGCTCCAGGTTGCAGGTCAGCGAGCCCGGGCCTTCTTCCACGGTCGGGAAGTCATTGGCCGGCAGGGTGGACAGGGTGAAACGGCTGCGGCCGGCCTTGACCAGCAGCTTCTGCTCGTCGACCTTGATGTCGACCAGCACATCGCTGGGCAGGCTCTTGCAGATGTCCATCAGCTTGCGCGCCGGAACGGTGATCTCGCCCGGCTCCGCAGGCTCTTCTAGCTGGACGCGGCCAACCAGTTCGACTTCCAGGTCGGTACCGGTCAACGACAGTTGCTGGCCTTGCACGACCAGCAGGACGTTGGACAGGACCGGCAAGGTCTGGCGGCGCTCGACGACGCCTGCGACCAGTTGCAGGGGTTTCAACAGGGCTTCGCGTTGAATGGTGAAATGCATGGTCTAGTCCCTTGCCTTCAATTAGCTGCGCTGACGGCCATCAGGTCGTCAGCGTGCGCAGCAGGTTCTTGTAGTCCTCGCGGATGTCCGCGTCGGATTCCTTCAATTCGTTGATCTTGCGGCAGGCGTGCAGCACGGTGGTGTGGTCGCGGCCGCCGAACATGTCGCCGATCTCCGGCAGGCTGTGGTTGGTCAGCTCTTTCGACAACGCCATGGCTACCTGGCGTGGACGCGCCACGGAGCGCGACCGTCGCTTGGACAGCAGATCGGAGATCTTGATCTTGTAGTACTCGGCCACGGTGCGCTGGATGTTATCCACACTGACCAGCTTGTCCTGCAGCGCCAGCAGATCCTTGAGCGATTCTCGAATCAGCTCGATGGTGATGTCGCGGCCCATGAAATGCGAGTGAGCGATCACCCGTTTCAGGGCGCCTTCGAGCTCACGCACGTTGGAGCGGATCCGCTGGGCGATGAAGAACGCGGCATCGTGCGGCAGCTCGACCTTGGCCTGGTCGGCCTTCTTCATCAGGATCGCCACGCGGGTTTCCAGCTCCGGCGGCTCGACGGCCACCGTCAGGCCCCAGCCGAAGCGGGACTTCAGGCGCTCTTCCAGGCCTTCGATTTCCTTCGGGTAGCGGTCGCTGGTGAGGATCACCTGCTGGCCGCCCTCGAGCAGGGCGTTGAAGGTATGGAAAAACTCTTCCTGGGAACGCTCCTTGCGGGCAAAGAACTGGATGTCATCGATCAGCAACGCATCGACCGAACGGTAGAAACGTTTGAATTCGTTGATCGCGTTCAGCTGCAGCGCCTTGACCATGTCGGCAACGAAGCGCTCCGAATGCAGGTAGACCACCTTGGCATTCGGGTTCTTCTTAAGCAGGTGGTTACCCACAGCGTGCATCAAGTGTGTCTTACCCAGGCCGACGCCACCATAAAGGAACAGTGGGTTGTAGCCGTGCTTGGGGTTGTCGGCCACCTGCCATGCCGCGGCGCGAGCCAGTTGGTTCGACTTGCCTTCGACGAAGGTTTCGAAGGTGAAGGTGCGGTTCAGGTAGCTGGTGTGCTTCAGGGCACCCTCGACCTGCACCGTGCGCTGCTCGGTGCGACCGCTGGCAACCGGAGCGCTCGCGATCTCGGCCATGCTGTCGAAGCTGTCACGCGAAGAGGGCTCCTCGACTTCGGCCACCTGCGCCGGCTCCACCACAGGTGCGCTGACAGGCTCGAGTGCGGGCGCCGCCTGCTGTACCTGCGCCTGTTGCGCGAGGGTTGCCGCGACGGCGGCACTGACAGGGGCGTTGGGTGCGGCACGGGCTGCGGAACTGCGCCGGCTGCCTATTAATAAGGAAAGGGCAGGTGCGATACCGCTGCCTTGTTCACCCAGCAGTTCGAGCAGGCGGCCAAGGTACTTTTCATTGACCCAGTCGAGCACGAAGCGGTTGGGCGCATAGACGCGCAACTCGTCGCCTTCGGCTTCGACCTGTAGCGGACGGATCCAGGTGTTGAATTGCTGGGCAGGCAGCTCATCGCGCAGAAGCTCCACGCACTGCTGCCAAAGTTCCACTGACACGGATATCCCCTGAGTTGAAAGCCGGATGAGGCAAAAACAAACCGCCATTGTACCGGGCGGGCGATCAGTTATCCACACGTGACGCCACCCACTATCAGGGTAAATCCGCCAAAAAACGACTTGAATACCCTTCGGCCACTGTTGATAAGCCCTGTGGATAACGACACATGAGGGCTATGCACAACCCTGGGTTCTGGGCTGTGGATAAAGCACCTGTGGATAAAGCACCTTTTCCCGCACAGGTTTTCCTCATGCGGGACACAGACAGAACACTCCTTACCGACAAGGTTGTGATTTTCTGTACAGTACGTCAATCGTGGCCTTGAGAAGGTTATCCACAGAAGGTTATCCACCTAAGATCTATAAGTTCTTCAGAAAAGCTTTTTATATGCCTCTTCTGTTTTTTTGATTTGCCCGCTTTCAGGTTAGCAAGGTCAACAGGATGCCCATCGACCTGGCTCGACCTTCCATAAGGAAAGGCTGGTTGGAAATTGACCTATCGGCTTGCTTTCTCTAGAATCGCCGATCTCTTAAAAAGGGGGCCCTTCCGGCCCGTTGTCGACCAACCCAGGTAACACGCCATGAAACGTACTTTCCAACCAAGCACCATCAAGCGCGCCCGCACTCACGGTTTCCGTGCCCGTATGGCCACCAAGAACGGCCGTGCCGTTCTGTCGCGTCGCCGTGCCAAAGGCCGTAAGCGTCTGGCCATTTGATTTTTCGGTACAGGTGGTGAGTCAGGACTTCAGTCGGGACAAGCGACTGCTTACACCCCGGCATTTCAAAGCGGTCTTCGACTCCCCAACCGGCAAGGTTCCAGGGAAAAACCTGCTTATCCTTGCCCGCGAGAACGGCCTCGATCATCCACGCCTCGGCCTGGTGATCGGCAAGAAGAGCGTCAAGCTCGCCGTTCAACGCAATCGCCTGAAACGCCTGATGCGCGATTCGTTCCGCCTGAACCAGCAGATGTTGGCCGGGTTGGATATCGTGATCGTTGCACGCAAGGGGTTGGGCGAAGTGGAAAACCCAGAATTGCACCAACACTTTGGCAAGCTCTGGAAGCGACTGGTCCGCAGTCGGCCCTCTCCAGCGGTCGCCGATTCCGCAGGGGTAGACAGTCACAATGCGTAAACTGGCCCTCGTTCCGATCCAGTTCTACCGTTACGCCATCAGTCCACTGATGGCCAGTCACTGTCGTTTCTATCCCAGCTGTTCCTGTTACGCCTATGAAGCCATCGAAAACCATGGCCTCTTGCGTGGTGGGTGGCTGGCCGTTCGTCGCCTGGGGCGTTGTCATCCGTGGAACGACGGCGGTTTCGATCCCGTTCCACCTGCTCCTTCCTCCCGAACTTCTTCGATAGCCGAGTAATCATGGATATTAAACGCACGATCCTGATCGTCGCCCTGGCAATCGTGTCCTATGTCATGGTCCTCAAGTGGAACCAGGACTATGGCCAGGCTGCCCTGCCGACTCAGAATGCTGCTGCCAGCAATGCTGCCCCGGCCCTGCCGGACACCGTGCCGGCCGGCAACTCCGGTGCCAGCGCCGATGTGCCGAGCGCCAATGCTGAATCCAGCCCTGCTGAACTGGCGCCGGTCGCGGTCAGCAAGGACCTGATCCGGATCAAGACCGATGTCCTGGACCTGGCTATCGACCCGGTCGGTGGTGACATCGTCCAGCTGAACCTGCCGAAGTACCCACGTCGCCAGGACCATCCGGACATTCCGTTCCAGCTGTTCGACAACGGCGGCGAGCGCGTGTACCTGGCCCAGAGCGGCCTGACCGGCACCAACGGCCCGGACGCCCGCGCCACTGGTCGCCCGCTGTACGCCGCGCAGCAGAAGAGCTTCCAGCTTGCCGACGGTCAGGACCAGATGGTCGTGGACCTGAAGTTCAGCGAGAACGGGGTCAACTACATCAAGCGCTTCAGCTTCAAGCGCGGTGAGTACGACCTGACCGTCAGCTACCTGATCGACAACCAGAGCGGCCAGGCCTGGAGCGGCAACATGTTTGCCCAGCTCAAGCGCGACGCGAGCTCCGACCCGTCGTCGAGCACCGCGACCGGTACGGCCACCTACCTGGGCGCCGCCCTGTGGACAGCTTCCGAGCCGTACAAGAAAGTGTCGATGAAAGACATCGACAAAGGCAGTTTGAAAGAAAATGTGACCGGCGGCTGGGTCGCCTGGCTGCAGCACTACTTCGTGACCGCCTGGATTCCGAGCAAATCGGACAACAACGCTGTCCAGACCCGCAAGGACAGCCAGGGCAACTACATCATCGGCTACACCGGCCCTGCGCTTAACGTTCCTGCCGGCGGCAAGGTCGAAACCAGCGCCATGCTGTATGCAGGTCCGAAAATCCAGTCCAAGCTCAAGGAACTGTCCCCAGGCCTGGAACTGACCGTCGACTACGGTTTCCTGTGGTTCATCGCCCAGCCGATCTTCTGGCTGCTGCAACATATCCACAGCCTGCTCGGCAACTGGGGCTGGTCGATCATCGTCCTGACCATGCTGATCAAAGGCCTGTTCTTCCCGCTGTCGGCCGCCAGCTACCGCTCGATGGCGCGCATGCGTGCCGTGGCGCCGAAACTGGCTCAGCTCAAGGAACGCTTCGGTGACGATCGCCAGAAGATGTCCCAGGCGATGATGGAGCTGTACAAGAAAGAGAAGATCAACCCGCTGGGCGGCTGCCTGCCGATCCTGGTACAGATGCCGGTGTTCCTGGCCCTGTACTGGGTACTGCTGGAAAGCGTAGAGATGCGCCAGGCCCCGTGGATGCTGTGGATCACCGACCTGTCGATCAAGGATCCGTTCTTCATCCTGCCGATCATCATGGGCGCTACCATGTTCATCCAGCAGCGTCTGAACCCGACCCCGCCGGATCCGATGCAGGCCAAGGTGATGAAAATGATGCCGATCATCTTCACCTTCTTCTTCCTGTGGTTCCCGGCCGGTCTGGTGCTGTACTGGGTTGTGAACAACTGCCTGTCGATTGCACAGCAGTGGTACATCACCCGCAGCATCGAGGCAGCGACCAAGAAAGCTGCCGCTTGACGGGCAAGCCTGTTTGCCTGTGAATAAAAACGCCCCCTAGTGGGGCGTTTTTGCTATCTGACGAATTCGTTGTAGAGGCTTTCGAGCATGAACACTGTGCGTGAAACCATCGCTGCCATCGCCACCGCCCAAGGCCGCGGCGGGGTCGGCATTGTCCGTTTGTCCGGGCCGTTGGCCAGCCAGGCCGGGCAGGCCATTACCGGCCGCACGCTGACCCCGCGCCATGCCCACTATGGCCCGTTCCGCGATGCCGATGGTTTGGTCCTGGATGAAGGCATCGCGCTGTTCTTCCCCGGGCCGAACTCGTTCACCGGCGAAGATGTGCTCGAGCTGCAGGGCCACGGGGGACCGGTGGTCATGGACATGCTGCTGCAGCGCTGCCTGCAGTTGGGCTGCCGGTTGGCACGCCCGGGCGAGTTCAGCGAGCGTGCGTTTCTCAACGACAAGCTCGACCTGGCCCAGGCCGAAGCCATCGCTGACCTGATCGAAGCCAGCTCCACGCAAGCTGCCCGTAATGCCCTGCGCTCGTTGCAGGGGGCTTTCTCCAAGCGCGTGCATGGGCTGACCGAGGCGCTGATTGCCTTGCGCATCTACGTCGAGGCGGCGATCGACTTCCCTGAGGAAGAAATCGACTTTCTCGCCGACGGCCATGTGCTGCGCATGCTCGATGATGTGCGCAACGAGTTGTCCACAGTGCAGCGTGAAGCCGGGCAGGGTGCCCTGTTGCGCGACGGCATGACGGTGGTCATCGCCGGCCGGCCGAACGCCGGCAAATCTAGCCTGCTCAACCAGCTGGCCGGACGCGAGGCGGCGATCGTCACCGATATCGCCGGCACCACCCGGGATATTCTGCGCGAACATATCCACATCGATGGCATGCCGCTGCATGTGGTCGACACCGCCGGTCTGCGCGATACCGATGACCATGTGGAAAAGATCGGGGTGGAAAGGGCGCTCAAGGCCATCGGCGAGGCTGACCGGGTGTTGCTGGTCGTCGACTCGACCGCGCCGGAAGCCAGTGACCCCTTTGCGCTGTGGCCGGAGTTCCTGGACCAACGGCCAGATGTGGCAAAAGTCACGCTCATCCGTAACAAGTCCGACTTGAGCGGTGAGCATGTCGGCATGGAGCAGAGTGACGATGGGCACGTAACCATTACCCTGAGTGCCCGCGAAGACGACATGGGGCTGGATCTGCTGCGTGACCACCTCAAGGCCTGCATGGGGTATGAACAGACCGCGGAGAGCAGCTTCAGCGCCCGTCGCCGACACCTGGAAGCGCTGCGCCAGGCCAGCGAGCACCTGGAGCATGGTCGGGCACAACTGACCCTGGCTGGCGCCGGAGAGCTGCTGGCAGAGGATCTGCGCCAGGCACAGCAAGCGTTGGGTGAAATCACCGGGGCGTTCAGTTCGGACGACCTGCTTGGCAGGATTTTCTCGAGCTTCTGCATCGGCAAATAGTCCACAGCCCTTCGATAACAAGGCCGCTTCTGTCTGGAGCGGCTTTTTTTTGCCTGTGATTCGGGTAGGGCGAGAGCCGGCTTGGTCTGCGGTATCTGTAGGCCCGCCGCCCAAGCCGTCATCCACAGATGAGATTTCAGGCCCAGGAGCTCTGTGGAAAACTCGCCATCAGCTCCGTTGATAACTGGCCTTTTTTTCTGAGGACAAACCCGCCTGTGGGTAATCGACACTTTAATCCACAGGTTACACGCCGTTATCCAGAACCCCCAAGCCTACTACACCACAGGGTTATGATTCCGGCAAAGCCACGCAGTGAAAGGGCTTAGGTAACTTATCCACATGTGGATAGGTGCCTAAACATAAACATAAAAACAAAGCTTTTTTAAATTTTTCCTTTTTGTTTTCTTTTACCTGCCACTCATCCACAGCCTGCTCATTTTTTGCTCAGAAGGTTTCTTTGAAGGGCGGTAAGTCCCTATACTTGTCCGCTTACCTTCTCTATTCGCAAAAACAGGCACGAGGTGCGTGGTGGATTTCCCTTCCCGTTTTGAAGTGATCGTCATCGGCGGCGGCCATGCCGGTACCGAGGCTGCGCTTGCGTCCGCACGCATGGGTGTGAAAACCCTGCTGCTGACCCACAACGTGGAAACCCTCGGTCACATGAGTTGCAACCCGGCCATCGGCGGCATCGGCAAGAGCCACCTGGTCAAGGAAATCGATGCGCTCGGCGGCGCCATGGCGTTGGCCACCGACAAGAGCGGCATCCAGTTCCGCATCCTGAACAACCGCAAGGGGCCGGCCGTGCGCGCCACCCGTGCGCAGGCCGACCGCGCCATCTACAAGGCGGTGGTGCGCGAAATCCTGGAAAACCAGCCGAACCTGTGGATATTCCAGCAGTCGTGCGATGACCTGATCGTCGAGCAGGACCAGGTCAAGGGCGTGGTCACGCAAATGGGTCTGCGCTTTTTCGCCGACTCCGTGGTCCTGACCAGCGGCACCTTCCTCGGCGGACTTATCCACATCGGTCTGCAGAACTACTCCGGTGGCCGTGCCGGTGATCCGCCCGCCAACGCCCTGGCCCAGCGCATGCGTGAACTGCCGCTGCGCGTCGGTCGCCTGAAGACCGGTACACCGCCGCGCATCGATGGCCGTTCGGTGGACTTCTCGGTGATGACCGAGCAGCCGGGCGACACGCCGATCCCGGTAATGTCGTTCATGGGCAATGCCGACATGCATCCGCGCCAGGTCAGTTGCTGGATTACCCACACCAATGCCCGTACCCACGAGATCATCGCCTCGAACCTCGACCGTTCGCCGATGTACTCCGGCGTGATCGAAGGCATCGGCCCGCGCTACTGCCCGTCGATCGAGGACAAGATCCATCGCTTCGCCGACAAGGAAAGCCACCAGGTGTTCATCGAGCCGGAAGGCCTGACCACCCACGAGCTGTATCCCAACGGTATTTCCACCTCGCTGCCGTTCGACGTGCAGCTGGACATCGTTCGCTCGATCCGCGGCATGGAAAACGCCCACATCGTCCGCCCGGGCTATGCCATCGAGTACGACTACTTCGACCCGCGCGACTTGAAGTACAGCCTCGAGACCAAGGTCATCGGCGGCCTGTTCTTCGCCGGCCAGATCAATGGCACCACCGGTTACGAAGAGGCCGGCGCCCAGGGCCTGCTGGCCGGGACCAACGCCGCGCTGCGTGCCCAGGGCCGTGAAAGCTGGTGCCCGCGCCGCGACGAAGCCTACATCGGTGTGCTGGTCGACGACCTGATCACCCTGGGGACCCAGGAGCCGTACCGCATGTTCACCTCGCGCGCCGAATACCGGCTGATCCTGCGCGAAGACAACGCAGACCTGCGCCTGACCGAGAAAGGCCGCGAGCTGGGCCTGGTCGACGACCAGCGCTGGGCCGCGTTCTGCGCCAAGCGCGAAGGCATCGAGCGCGAGGAACAACGCCTGAAGAGCACCTGGGTCCGCCCGGGCACGCCGCAGGGCCAGGCCATTGTGGATAAGTTCGGCACGCCGCTGGCCCACGAATACAGCCTGCTCAACCTGCTCGCCCGTCCGGAAGTCGACTACGCTGGCTTGATCGAGGCGACCGGCGGTGAAGTGATCGATCCACAGGTCGCCGAACAGGTCGAGATCAAGACCAAGTACGCCGGCTACATCGACCGCCAACAGGAAGAGATCGCCCGTCTGCGCGCCAGCGAAGACACGCGCCTGCCTGTGGATATCGACTACACCACGATTTCCGGCCTGTCCAAGGAGATCCAGGGCAAGCTCGGGCAGACCCGCCCGCAGACCCTGGGCCAGGCGTCGCGCATTCCGGGCGTCACCCCGGCGGCGATTTCCCTGTTGCTGATTCACTTGAAAAAACGCGGCGCAGGCCGCGAATTGGAGCAAAGCGCTTGAGTTCCCTGGTCACCCCGCAACACGCCGAAGAGTTGTCCACAGGTGCGCGCCAGCTCGGTGTCGAGCTGAGCGCGCAGCAGCACGAGTCGCTGCTGGGCTACCTGGCCCTGTTGATCAAATGGAACAAGGCCTACAACCTGACCGCCGTGCGCGACCCGGACGAGATGGTCTCGCGCCACCTGCTCGACAGCCTGAGCGTCATGCCGTTTATCCACAATGACACCCAGCGCTGGCTGGATGTCGGCAGCGGCGGCGGCATGCCGGGCATTCCGCTGGCCATCCTGCATCCGCACAAGCAGGTAACGGTGCTGGACAGCAACGGCAAGAAGACCCGCTTCCTGACCCAGGTGAAGATGGAACTGAAACTGGACAACCTCACGGTTATCCACAGCCGGGTGGAAGAGGTCCAGCCCGAGCAGCCGTTCTGCGGGATCATTTCCCGGGCCTTCAGCAGCATGGAGAATTTCACCAACTGGACCCGCCACCTGGGTGACGCCCGCACGCAATGGCTTGCAATGAAGGGGCTGCATCCTGCCGACGAACTGGTAGCATTGCCCGCAGACTTCACAGTGGAAAGCGAGCAGGCCCTGACCGTTCCAGGTTGCCAGGGCCAGCGCCATCTGCTGATACTGCGCCGCAAGGCATGACTGGGAACACACGCAACAATGGCTAAGGTATTCGCAATCGCGAACCAGAAGGGTGGCGTGGGCAAGACCACCACCTGCATCAATCTCGCCGCATCGCTGGCCGCGACCAAGCGTCGCGTGCTGCTGATCGACCTCGATCCACAGGGCAACGCCACCATGGGCAGCGGTGTGGATAAACACGAGCTCGAGCACTCGGTGTACGACCTGCTGATCGGGGAATGCGACCTGGCCCAGGCCATGCACTATTCCGAGCACGGCAACTTCCAGTTGCTGCCGGCCAACCGCGACCTCACCGCCGCGGAAGTCGTGCTGCTCGAGATGCAGATGAAGGAGAGCCGCCTGCGCAACGCGCTGGCGCCGATCCGCGAGAACTACGACTACATCCTCATCGACTGCCCGCCGTCGCTGTCGATGCTGACGCTCAACGCCCTGGTCGCCTCCGATGGCGTGATCATCCCCATGCAGTGCGAGTACTACGCGCTGGAAGGTCTCAGCGACCTTGTGGATAACATCAAGCGCATCGCCGCCCGGCTGAACCCGGAGCTGAAGATCGAAGGCCTGCTGCGGACCATGTACGATCCGCGCCTGAGCCTGAACAACGATGTTTCGGCGCAGCTCAAGGAGCACTTCGGCGATCAGCTGTACGACACGGTGATTCCACGCAACATCCGCCTGGCCGAGGCGCCGAGCTTCGGCATGCCGGCCCTGGCCTACGACAAGCAATCCCGCGGCGCGCTCGCCTATCTGGCGCTGGCCGGGGAACTGGTCCGCCGTCAGCGCCGTCCATCACGCACTGCACAAACAACTTAAGGAATCCGCATGGCCATCAAGAAACGCGGTCTCGGACGTGGGTTGGATGCACTGCTCAGTGGTCCTTCCGTCAGCGCGCTCGAAGCGCAGGCAGTGAAGATCGACCAGAATGAACTGCAACAGCTGCCGGTCGAGCTGATCCAGCGCGGCAAGTACCAGCCGCGCCGCGACATGGATCCCGAGGCGCTGGAGGAACTGGCGCACTCGATCCGCACCCACGGCGTCATGCAACCGATCGTGGTGCGCCCGATCGGCGACAACCGCTACGAGATCATCGCCGGTGAGCGCCGCTGGCGCGCCACCCAGCAGGCCGGCCTGGACACCGTGCCGGCCATGGTCCGCGAAGTGCCCGACGAAGCCGCCATCGCCATGGCGCTGATCGAGAACATCCAGCGCGAGGACCTCAACCCGCTGGAGGAAGCCCTGGCCCTGCAGCGCCTGCAGCAGGAGTTCGAGCTGACCCAGCAGCAGGTGGCCGATGCCGTCGGCAAGTCGCGGGTGACCGTGGCCAACCTGCTGCGCCTGATCTCGCTGCCCGAGGCCATCAAGACCATGCTCGCCCACGGCGACCTGGAGATGGGCCACGCCCGCGCCTTGCTCGGCCTCGAGGAGGATCGTCAGGAAGAAGGGGCGCGTCATGTTGTCGCACGCGGGCTCACCGTGCGCCAGACCGAGGCACTGGTGCGCCAGTGGCTCAATGGCAAACCTGAGCCGGTCGAGGCCAGCAAACCTGATCCGGATATCGCCCGTCTTGAACAGCGTCTGGCAGAGCGCCTGGGCTCGGCGGTACAAATTCGCCACGGCAACAAGGGCAAAGGCCAGTTGGTTATTCGCTACAACTCCCTTGACGAGTTGCAAGGCGTGCTTGCTCACATCCGCTGAAACAATTCCTGTTGTAGCGCGCAGTCGGAAATCACTACCGAAGAGTTGAATAGGGGTTAATCCACCCCTATACTCTGCGCGCATTTTGTCGGCACAAATTATGCCAAGTCATTGCTGACTAGGCGGTCGACTTTCGAGGAGCAGTTGTGATGGAAATACGCACGCCAAACCGCCTGCCTTTCCATCGCTGGGCGGTTTTTCCGGTACTGCTGGCTCAATTTGTCGTCCTGCTGCTGGCAACCTTGGTGTTGTGGCAGTGGAAAGGGGCGGTCAGTGGATATTCAGGCCTCTGCGGAGGATTGATTGCCTGGCTGCCCAATGTGTATTTCGCCTGGAAGGCTTTTCGCTTCAGCGGAGCCCGGGCGGCGCAGGCCATCGTCAAGTCGTTTTACGCGGGCGAGGCAGGCAAGATGATTTTGACGGCAGTGCTGTTTGCACTGACCTTCGCAGGAGTGAAGCCATTGGCGCCGTTGGCAGTATTCGGCGTCTTCGTGCTGACCCTTTTGGTCAGCTGGTTCGCGCCCCTGCTGATGAATAAAAGACTTTCGAGACCTTAGGGCGTTTGAGGCAACCATGGCAGCAGAAACCGCTTCGGGCTATATCCAGCACCACTTGCAGAACCTGACCTACGGTCAACTACCAGACGGCAGCTGGGGCTTCGCCCATTCGGCTGCAGAAGCCAAGGCAATGGGCTTCTGGGCGTTCCACGTGGACACCCTCGGCTGGTCCGTTGCGCTGGGTCTGATCTTCCTGTTCATCTTCCGCATGGCGGCCAAGAAGGCGACTTCCGGCCAGCCGAGCGGTCTGCAGAACTTCGTGGAAGTGCTGGTGGACTTCGTCAACGGCAGCGTGAAGGATTCCTTCCACGGCCGTAGCCCGGTGATTGCTCCGCTGGCGCTGACCATTTTCGTCTGGGTCTTCCTGATGAACGCCATCGACCTGGTACCGGTCGACTGGATTCCTCAGCTGGCCATCCTGATCTCCGGTGATCCGCACATTCCGTTCCGCGCGGTTTCGACCACCGACCCGAACGCGACCCTGGCCATGGCCTTCTGCGTGTTCGCCCTGATCATCTTCTACAGCATCAAGGTCAAGGGCCTGGGCGGCTTCCTCGGCGAGCTCACCCTGCACCCGTTCGGCAGCAAGAATATCTTCGTGCAGATCCTGCTGATCCCGGTGAACTTCCTGCTTGAATTCGTCACCCTGATCGCCAAGCCGATCTCGCTGGCCCTGCGTCTGTTCGGCAACATGTACGCCGGCGAACTGGTGTTCATCCTGATCGCGGTGATGTTCGGCGCCGGCATCCTCTGGCTCAGCGGCCTGGGCGTGGTGCTGCAGTGGGCGTGGGCCGTGTTCCACATCCTGATCATCACCCTGCAAGCTTTCATCTTCATGATGCTGACCATCGTTTACCTGTCGATGGCTCACGAAGATAACCATTAAGACCGCCTGGCGTGTCTGATAGCCTTCCCCGCCCGTTTGGGGGGAGGGCTTAAAAAGTCCGCAAGGGCATGCTGTACCAAACGATTTGTTTTACCGCTTCAAACTAAAAACCTAACCAATACGACGTAAAAGTCGGGAGGAAAGATGGAAACTGTAGTTGGTCTGACCGCTATCGCTGTTGCTCTGCTGATCGGCCTGGGTGCTCTGGGTACCGCCATTGGTTTCGGCCTGCTGGGCGGCAAGTTCCTGGAAGGCGCTGCTCGCCAGCCAGAAATGGTTCCGATGCTGCAGGTCAAAATGTTCATCGTTGCCGGTCTGCTCGACGCCGTAACCATGATCGGTGTTGGTATCGCTCTGTTCTTCACCTTCGCGAACCCCTTCGTTGGTCAGATCGCCGGCTAATCACTCGTTCCTACGAGTTGATTGGTGTGATGGACAAAGACCGAGCGAGGTGTTGGCGTGAACATTAATGCAACCCTGATTGGCCAATCCGTTGCTTTTCTGATTTTTGTACTCTTCTGCATGAAGTACGTATGGCCTCCGGTCATCACTGCCCTGCAAGAGCGCCAAAAGAAGATTGCCGACGGCTTGGACGCTGCCAACCGCGCAGCTCGCGACCTGGAGCTGGCCCAAGAGAAAGCGGGTCAGCAACTGCGTGAAGCGAAGGCACAGGCAGCCGAAATCATTGAGCAAAGCAAGAAACGCGCTGCTCAGCTTGTCGAGGAAGCCCGTGAACAGGCTCGCGTCGAAGCTGACCGTGTGAAGGCTCAGGCTCAAGCCGAGATCGAACAGGAACTGAACAGCGTCAAAGACGCCCTGCGTGCCCAAGTGGGTGCCCTGGCCGTTGGCGGTGCTGAAAAGATCCTTGGCGCCACAATCGATCAAAACGCGCATGCGGAGCTGGTTAACAAACTGGCCGCTGAAATTTAAGCGAGGGCGATCATGGCAGAACTGACCACGTTGGCCCGACCTTACGCTAAGGCTGCCTTCGAGCATGCCCAGGCCCATCAGCAACTGGCCAATTGGTCAGCCATGCTCGGCCTGGCTGCTGCGGTGTCGCAAGACGACACCATGCAGCGCCTGCTCAAGGCCCCGCAACTGACTAGCGCAGAAAAGGCCGCCGCATTCATTGAAGTGTGCGGTGACAAGTTTGACGCCAAGGCACAGAATTTCATTCATGTTGCCGCGGAAAACGAACGTCTCCTGCTTCTGCCGGAGATTTCGACTCTGTTCGACCTGTACAAGGCCGAGCAAGAGAAATCCGTGGACGTGGAAGTCACCAGTGCTTTTGCGTTGAACCAAGAACAGCAAGACAAACTCGCCAAGGTTCTCAGTGCACGGTTAGGCCAGGAAGTGCGCCTGCACGCGTCGGAGGATGCCAGCCTGATCGGCGGCGTCGTCATCCGCGCTGGCGACCTGGTAATCGACGGTTCGGTTCGCGGCAAGATCGCGAAACTGGCCGAAGCCTTGAAATCTTGAGTTTGAAGGGGCAGCAGAGCAATGCAGCAACTCAATCCTTCCGAAATTAGTGAAATCATCAAGGGCCGCATCGACAACCTCGATGTTGGCTCCCAAGCCCGTAACGAAGGTACCGTCGTTTCGGTTTCCGACGGCATCGTGCGGATCCACGGTCTGGCCGACGTCATGTACGGCGAAATGATCGAGTTCCCGGGCAGCGTATTCGGCATGGCCCTGAACCTGGAGCAAGACTCCGTAGGTGCAGTGGTCCTGGGTGCCTATGACACCCTCGCCGAAGGCATGAGCGCCAAGTGCACCGGCCGCATCCTGGAAGTTCCGGTTGGTAAGGAACTGCTGGGTCGCGTCGTCGACGCACTGGGTAACCCGATCGACGGCAAAGGTCCTCTGGGCAACACCCAGACCGACGCGGTCGAGAAAGTAGCTCCAGGCGTGATCTGGCGTAAGTCGGTAGACCAGCCTGTACAGACTGGCTACAAGTCCGTCGACGCCATGATCCCTGTCGGCCGTGGCCAGCGCGAGCTGATCATCGGTGACCGTCAGATCGGCAAGACCGCCATGGCCATCGACGCCATCATCAACCAGAAAGACTCCGGTATTTTCTGTGTTTATGTTGCAGTCGGCCAGAAGCGTTCCACCGTTGCCAACATCGTTCGCAAGCTGGAAGAAGCTGGCGCCCTGGCCAACACCATTGTGGTCGTTGCCAGCGCCTCGGAATCCGCCGCACTGCAGTTCCTGGCCCCGTACGCCGGCTGCACCATGGGCGAGTTCTTCCGTGACCGCGGTGAAGACGCGCTGATCGTCTACGATGACCTGTCCAAGCAGGCCGTTGCCTACCGTCAGATCTCCCTGCTGCTGCGCCGTCCACCAGGACGTGAAGCGTACCCAGGCGACGTGTTCTATCTCCACTCCCGTCTGCTGGAGCGTGCATCGCGCGTTTCCGAAGAGTACGTCGAGAAGTTCACCAACGGTGCCGTAACCGGCAAGACTGGCTCGCTGACCGCCCTGCCGATCATCGAAACCCAGGCTGGCGACGTTTCCGCGTTCGTTCCGACCAACGTGATCTCGATCACCGACGGTCAGATCTTCCTGGAATCGGCCATGTTCAACGCAGGCATCCGTCCTGCCGTTAACGCCGGTGTGTCGGTATCCCGTGTTGGTGGTGCCGCCCAGACCAAGATCATCAAGAAGCTGTCCGGTGGTATCCGTACCGCCCTGGCCCAGTACCGTGAACTGGCGGCCTTCGCCCAGTTCGCTTCGGACCTGGACGAGGCTACCCGCAAGCAGCTGGAGCATGGTCAGCGCGTTACCGAGCTGATGAAGCAGAAGCAGTACGCGCCAATGTCGATCGCCGACATGGCCCTGTCGCTGTACGCCGCTGAGCGTGGTTTCCTGACCGACGTAGAAGTCGCCAAGGTCGGTAGCTTCGAGCAAGCTCTGATCGCCTACTTCAACCGTGATCACGCCGAACTGATGGCGAAGATCAACGTGAAGGGTGACTTCAACGACGAAATCGACGCTGGCATGAAAGCCGGTATCGAGAAGTTCAAGGCCACCCAGACCTGGTAAGCCGCAGCGGGGGCTCCGGCCCCCGCTTGCTAACCTGATAGGTGATACATGGCAGGCGCAAAAGAGATTCGCAGTAAGATTGCGAGCATCAAAAGCACGCAAAAAATTACCAGCGCCATGGAGAAAGTGGCGGTCAGCAAAATGCGCAAGGCACAAATGCGCATGGCTGCTAGCCGTCCTTACGCGGAGCGTATCCGCCAGGTGATCGGTCATCTGGCCAACGCCAACCCGGAATATCGCCACCCGTTCATGATCGAGCGCCCTGTAAAACGCGCCGGTTATATCGTGGTGAGCAGTGACCGTGGTCTGTGCGGTGGCTTGAACACCAACCTGTTCAAGGCCCTGGTCAAGGACATGAACGAAAACCGCGAACAGGGCGTTGAAATCGACCTGTGCGTGATCGGCAGCAAGGGTGCGACTTTCTTCCGCATCTTTGGCGGCAACGTCGTAGCCGCGATCAGCCACCTGGGCGAAGAGCCATCGATCAATGATCTGATCGGCTCCGTCAAGGTGATGCTGGACGCCTACCTGGACGGCCGCATCGATCGCCTCTCGGTGGTTTCGAACAAGTTCATCAACACCATGACCCAAAAACCGACGGTCGAGCAATTGGTACCGTTGGTGGCAACCCCGGATCAGGAACTCAAGCACCACTGGGACTACCTGTACGAACCCGACGCAAAAGAGCTGCTGGACGGCTTGATGGTGCGTTACGTGGAGTCGCAGGTCTACCAGGCGGTGGTCGAGAACAACGCTGCTGAACAAGCGGCCCGGATGATCGCCATGAAGAACGCCACAGACAACGCCGGCGATTTGATCAAAGAGCTTCAGTTGATCTACAACAAGGCGCGTCAGGCTGCGATCACCCAGGAGATCTCGGAAATCGTCGGCGGCGCTGCCGCGGTTTAACGGTTCAAAAATTCAGAGGATCCAGCTATGAGTAGCGGACGTATCGTTCAAATCATCGGCGCCGTCATCGACGTGGAATTCCCACGTGATGCCGTGCCGAGTGTTTACAACGCGCTGAAAGTACAAGGCGCGGAAACCACCCTGGAAGTTCAGCAGCAGCTGGGCGACGGCGTGGTTCGTACCATTGCGATGGGCTCGACCGAAGGTCTGAAGCGCGGTCTGGATGTCGTCGACACCAAGGCTGCCATCTCGGTACCTGTCGGCAAGGCAACCCTGGGCCGTATCATGGACGTCCTGGGCAACCCGATCGACGAAGCCGGCCCAATCGGCGAAGAAGAGCGTCGCGGTATTCACCAGCCAGCGCCTTCGTTCTCCGACCAGGCGGGCGGTAACGACCTGCTGGAAACCGGTATCAAGGTTATCGACCTGGTCTGCCCGTTCGCCAAGGGTGGTAAGGTTGGTCTGTTCGGTGGTGCCGGCGTCGGCAAGACCGTTAACATGATGGAACTGATCCGTAACATCGCCATGGAACACAGCGGTTACTCTGTGTTCGCTGGTGTGGGTGAGCGTACTCGTGAGGGTAACGACTTCTACCACGAGATGAAGGACTCCAACGTTCTCGACAAGGTAGCGCTGGTCTACGGTCAGATGAACGAGCCACCAGGAAACCGTCTGCGCGTAGCGCTGACCGGCCTGACCATGGCCGAGAAGTTCCGTGACGAAGGTAACGACGTTCTGCTGTTCGTCGACAACATCTATCGTTACACCCTGGCCGGTACCGAAGTATCCGCACTGCTGGGCCGTATGCCTTCGGCAGTAGGTTACCAGCCGACCCTGGCCGAAGAGATGGGCGTTCTGCAAGAGCGTATCACTTCGACCAAAGAAGGTTCGATCACCTCCGTACAGGCCGTATACGTACCTGCGGACGACCTGACCGACCCGTCGCCAGCGACCACCTTCGCCCACTTGGACGCCACCGTCGTTCTGTCCCGTGACATCGCTTCCCTGGGTATCTACCCAGCGGTCGACCCACTGGACTCGACTTCGCGCCAGCTGGACCCGAACGTGATCGGCACCGAGCACTACGAGACCGCTCGTGGCGTTCAGTATGTTCTGCAGCGCTACAAAGAGCTGAAGGACATCATCGCGATCCTGGGTATGGACGAACTGTCCGAAGCCGACAAGCAACTGGTTGCCCGCGCTCGTAAGATCCAGCGCTTCCTGTCGCAGCCGTTCTTCGTGGCCGAAGTCTTCACCGGCTCGCCAGGCAAGTACGTTTCGCTCAAGGACACCATCGCTGGCTTCAGCGGCATCCTCAAAGGTGACTACGACCACCTGCCAGAACAAGCGTTCTACATGGTCGGCAGCATCGACGAAGCGATCGAGAAAGCCAAGAAACTGTAATCCCGGCGCCCCGCAAGGGGCGCTAATCAGGTTGAGGCAAGCAGATGGCTATGACAGTCCATTGCGATATCGTCAGCGCGGAAGGAGAGATCTTCTCCGGCCTGGTCGAGATGGTAGTAGCGCACGGCAACCTGGGCGATCTGGGTATCGCTCCAGGCCACGCGCCGCTGATCACCAATCTCAAGCCTGGTCCGATCACGCTGACCAAGCAGGGTGGCACTCAAGAGGTGTACTACATCTCCGGTGGCTTCCTCGAAGTGCAGCCGAACATGGTCAAGGTTCTTGCCGACACCGTGCAGCGCGCTGCCGACCTGGACGAAGCTCAGGCTCAGGAAGCCCTCAAGGCTGCCGAGAACGCGCTGAACACTAAAGGCTCGGACTTCGACTACGGCGCTGCTGCCGCACGTCTGGCCGAGGCTGCAGCTCAGCTGCGTACTGTCCAGCAATTGCGCAAAGGCAAGTAAACCGGCCTTGGCCGCTTACCGCTGTTGCGATTGAGTTAAAGGGTAGCCTCGGCTACCCTTTTTCTTTTTCTGAAATTCCCCTTCGGTCACGTCCCTGACCACCCAGGATTGGTAGCCAGTCAATGTCCCTCGATATCGTCATTCTCGCCGCAGGCCAAGGCACCCGCATGCGCTCTGCACTGCCAAAGGTCCTGCACCCGGTCGCCGGCAACTCCATGCTCGGCCACGTTATCCACAGCGCACGCCAGTTGCAGCCCAAAGGTATTCACGTGGTTATCGGCCATGGCGCCGAGCTGGTCCGTGAGCGCCTGGCCGCCGACGATCTGAACTTCGTCATGCAGGACAAGCAACTGGGTACCGGCCATGCCGTGGCCCAGGCGTTGCCGGCGATCACCGCCGAAACCGTGCTGGTGCTCTACGGGGATGTGCCGTTGATCGAGGTGGAAACCCTGCAGCGCCTGCTGGCCAAGGCCAGCGAGCAGCAGCTGGGGCTGCTCACCGTGACCTTGCAGGATCCGACCGGTTACGGGCGCATCGTGCGTGACGCAGCGGGCAACGTGACCGCGATCGTCGAGCACAAGGATGCCAGCGAAGCGCAGAAGGCGATCAAGGAAGGCAACACCGGCATCCTCGCCATGCCTGCCGCACGGCTGGCAGACTGGATGGGACGGTTGTCCAATAACAACGCTCAGGGCGAGTACTACCTTACCGATGTGATCGCCATGGCCGTGGCCGATGGCCTGGTGGTCGCCACCGAGCAGCCCCAAGATCCGATGGAAGTGCAGGGCGCCAACGACCGCCGCCAACTGGCGGAGCTTGAGCGTCACTATCAACTGCGTGAAGGCCGCCGTTTGATGGCCCAGGGCGTCACGCTGCGCGATCCGGCGCGCTTCGATGTGCGTGGTGAGGTGACGGTTGGCCGCGATGTGCTGATCGACATTAACGTCATTCTCGAAGGCAAGGTGGTGATCGAGGATGACGTGCAGATCGGCCCCAACTGCGTGATCAAGGACAGCACCCTGCGCAAGGGCGTGGTGGTCAAGGCCAACAGCCACCTTGAAGGCGCGGTGCTGGGCGAGGGCAGCGATGCTGGTCCGTTCGCCCGTCTGCGTCCGGGCAGCGTGCTGGAAGCCCGCGCCCATGTGGGTAACTTTGTCGAACTGAAGAACGCGCACCTGGGCGAGGGCGCCAAGGCCGGTCACCTGACCTACCTGGGCGATGCCGAGATCGGTGCCCGCACTAACATCGGTGCCGGCACCATCACCTGCAACTACGACGGCGCGAACAAGTTCCGCACCGTGATGGGCGAGGATGTGTTCATCGGTTCCAACAACTCGCTGGTGGCACCTGTGGAAATCCAGGCGGGAGCCACTACCGCCGCGGGCTCGACCATCACCCAGACAGTCGAAGCCGGGCAGTTGGGCGTTGCCCGTGCGCGCCAGCGCAACATCGAAGGCTGGAAGCGGCCGGAGAAGCTCAAGAAGAGCTGAGTTATCCACAGCACTTTCAATCGAAAGCCGGCTTATGTGAATAAGCCGGCTTTTTATTGGGTGTCGTATAGAGGCCGCTCCTACAGGGACCGCGTCAGGGCAGGGAAAACTATCCACAGCACAGCGGCAACTTGACGAATCCCTCATCTTAGGTTTTGATTGCATCTCTTATCTTTCGAATCGAAACTTAGACCGACATGTCGAAACGAAACACTCCCCAGCGCCGCCACAATATCCTGGCCTTGCTCAACGAGCAGGGCGAGGTGAGCGTCGACGCCCTGGCCAAGCGTTTCGAAACTTCCGAAGTCACCATCCGTAAGGACCTCGCCGCTCTGGAGGCCAACGGCTTGCTGCTGCGCCGGTACGGTGGCGCTGTGACCATGCCCCAGGAACTGCTGGGCGACACAGTCCAGCCGGTGTCCTTGTACAAGCAGGCCATCGCCCGGGCGGCGGTCGGACGCATCCGCGAGCATGCGCGCATCATCATCGACAGCGGCAGCACCACGGCGGCGATGATCCCCCAGCTCGGGCGCCAGCCGGGTCTGGTGGTGATGACCAACTCGCTCAACGTGGCCCGCGCCATCAGCGAGCAGGAGCATGAGCCTGTATTGCTGATGACCGGTGGTACCTGGGACCCACATTCGGAGTCCTTCCAGGGCCAGGTGGCCGAGCAAGTACTACGCTCATACGACTTCGATCAGCTGTTCATCGGTGCCGACGGCATCGACCTGGAGCGTGGCACCACCACCTTCAACGAGCTGTTGGGCTTGAGCCGGGTCATGGCCGAGGTGGCGCGCGAGGTGATCGTCATGGTCGAGTCGGACAAGGTCGGTCGCAAGATCCCCAACCTCGAGCTGCCCTGGGGCAGCGTCAATACCCTGATTACTGATGATCGCCTGCCCGCCGAGGCACGCGACCGGATTCAAGCCCGCGGCATCACCCTTATCTGCGCCGCTATCAGCTAGGAGCAACATCTTATGTGTGGAATCGTTGGTGCCGTTGCCGAGCGCAATATCACAGCCATCCTCATCGAAGGCCTCAAGCGCCTGGAATACCGTGGTTATGACAGCGCCGGCCTGGCCGTGCTGAACCAGCAAGGCGCGCTGGAGCGTCGCCGTCGCATCGGCAAAGTCAGCGAACTCGAAGGCGCCGTGACCGCCGACCCGCTGGCCGGCCAGCTGGGCATCGCCCACACTCGCTGGGCAACCCATGGCGCGCCGACCGAAAACAATGCCCACCCGCATTTCTCCGGGCACGACGTGGCGGTGGTGCACAACGGCATCATCGAGAACCACGAAGAGCTGCGTGAAGAGCTCAGGGGCCTGGGCTATGCCTTTGTCTCGCAGACCGACACCGAAGTCATCGTCCACCTGATCCACCACCTGCTCAAGGACATTCCCGACCTGACCGACGCGCTCAAGGCCGCGGTCAAACGCCTGCACGGGGCTTATGGCCTGGCGGTGATCAGCGCCAGCCAGCCGGACCGCCTGGTCGCCGCCCGCAGCGGCAGCCCGCTGGTGATCGGCCTTGGCCTCGGTGAAAACTTCCTGGCCTCCGACCAATTGGCCCTGCGCCAGGTCACCGACCGCTTCATGTACCTGGAAGAAGGCGATATCGCCGAGATCCACCGTGACCAGGTGCAGATCTGGGATCAGGCCGGTCATCCGGTCCAGCGTGAGACGGTGCAGTACCACGAAGGCGCCGAAGCCGCCGAGAAGGGCAACTACCGCCACTTCATGCTCAAGGAAATCCACGAGCAGCCCACCGTGGTGCAGCGCACCCTGGAAGGGCGCCTGGGCAAGGACCATGTGATGGTCCAGGCCTTCGGCCCACAGGCCGCCGAGCTGTTCGCCAAGGTGCGCAACGTGCAGATCGTCGCCTGCGGCACCAGCTACCACGCCGGCATGGTCGCCCGCTACTGGCTGGAAAGCCTGGCCGGCATCCCTTGCCAGGTGGAAGTGGCCAGCGAGTTCCGCTACCGCAAGGTGGTGGTGCAGCCGGACACCCTGTTCGTCTCCATCTCGCAGTCCGGTGAAACCGCCGACACCCTGGCGGCCCTGCGCAATGCCAAGGAGCTGGGCTTCCTCGGCAGCCTGGCGATCTGCAACAAGGGCATCAGCTCGCTGGTGCGCGAATCCGACCTGACCCTGCTGACCCTGGCCGGGCCGGAGATCGGCGTCGCCTCGACCAAGGCCTTCACTACCCAGCTGGTGTCGCTGATGCTGCTGACCCTGGCCCTGGGCCAGGTGCGCGGCAGCCTCGAGGCCGGTGTCGAAGCCGAGCTGGTGGACGAGCTGCGTCGCCTGCCGGCCCGCCTGAGCGAGGCGCTGGCGATGGATGGCGTGGTCGAGAAGATCGCCGAGCTGTTCGCCGACAAGCACCACACCCTGTTCCTTGGCCGCGGCGCCCAGTACCCGGTGGCGATGGAAGGTGCGCTCAAGCTCAAGGAGATCTCCTACATCCACGCCGAAGCCTACCCGGCCGGCGAGCTCAAGCATGGCCCGCTGGCGCTGGTGGACAACGACATGCCGGTGGTGACCGTGGCGCCGAACAACGAACTGCTGGAGAAGCTCAAGTCGAACCTGCAGGAAGTCCGCGCCCGTGGCGGCGAGCTGGTGGTGTTCGCCGACGAGCAGGCCGGCATGAGCAACGGCGAGGGCACCCATGTGATCAACGTGCCGCACATCAACGATGCGCTGGCGCCGATTCTCTACACCATTCCGCTGCAGTTGCTGTCGTACTACGTCGCCGTGCTCAAGGGCACCGACGTCGACCAGCCGCGTAACCTGGCCAAGTCGGTGACGGTGGAATAACGCCACTGCTGTCGAGGCAAGGGTGGTTTCTGAGAATTAAGACTGTCGCACGGCAATAAAAACTGTCGCTGACGAAGGGAGTCGTAACTGGCTCCCTTCTTCGTTTAGCTTCACGATCGCCTCTGGTCTGCCAGGGGCGTTTTCGTTTACAGGAAGAGAAAACCTGATGTTGATGAAACTGGCACCGAAAAAGCCGCGCAGCCTGCGCAACTTCTACCTGTCCATTGGCGCAACCCTCGTGCTCATGCTGGCTGGGCGTTTTTACGCGCTCAAAGCCGAGGAGCAGCGGGTTGCGCAGCGAGCCCAGTGGGTCGAGAACGTGCTTCATCTGAACAGCACCCTACCCAGGCAGGTCGACGCACTGACCCGGCTGGAAAGGATCGATATCATCTCCGGCGACACGATCGCCTACCGCTATCAGGTCGACATGGCCTCCAGCAGCCTGCCGTGGGAGCGCAAGTCGAAGATGGAGGCGCGCGTGCGCGCGGGGTTGGAGCGCCTGGCCTGCAAGGAGCCAGAGTTTCTCGAGGCCATGCGCAGGTTCAAGTTCCGCCAGGAACATTTCTATACGGGCTATGACAACGCTTTCTTGTTCAGTGTCGATATCAATCCTGACAAGCTCATCTGTCCAACCTGAGCCTTCCCGTTTGTGAACACTGTTGCACGTTCGTCGTTGTAGGACGTTTCCTAATCCTGCCTCTGGCATGGATCAATGTTTTCCCTCGTTGTTTGCCCTAACGTCGCCCGACCCACCAGTCATCAAGGACGACAGGAAATGCAGACGCTGCAACGAAAGCACGATATCCAGCCATTGGAAGGCGCTGAAATGACCCTGCTGGTCAATGGCCTGCCTGCGGTCGCCAGTGCCGGCGAAACCGTACTCAGTGTGCTCAACGCCGTTGGCCTGCGCCAGCTGGCCCGCAACGATCATGGTCAGCTCAGCGGTGCCTTCTGCGGCATGGGCGTCTGCCATTGCTGCCTGGTGCAGATCGATGGTCGTCCCAAGCGTCGCGCCTGCCAGACCATCGTCAAGCCGGGCATGAGCATCGAGACCGAGGTCAATCGCGTGCAAGAGGAGGCCCACCCATGAGCCTTCGTCCCGTGATCGTCGGTGGCGGTTCGGCCGGCATGGGCGCCGCCATCGAGCTGGCCGAACATGGCGTGGACTGCCTGCTGTTCGACGAGGCGTCGCGCCCCGGTGGCGTGGTCTATCGGGGCCCGCTGCGCGCGGGTGTCGACCTGGGCTACCTGGGGCCGCGCTACACCAAGGCCCTGACCAAGCTGCATGAAGATTTCGCCGCCTGCGCCGAGCGCATCGACCTGCGCCTGAACCATCGCGTGGTGGGTGGGGACGATCAACGGCTGATGGTCCTCGACGCTGATGAACAGCTGCACGAGATCGACTACTCGCACCTGCTGTTGGCCGCCGGATGCCACGAGCGCAACGTGCCGTTCCCTGGCTGGACCTTGCCCGGTGTGATCCTGCTCGGCGGCTTGCAGCTGCAGATCAAGAGTGGCGTGGTCAAGCCACTGGGCAGCACGCTGATTGCCGGTACCGGGCCGTTGCTGCCACTGGTCGCCTGCCAGCTGCACGCCGCCGGCGCCAAGGTGGCCGGCGTGTACGAGGCCTGCTCGTTCAACCGTATCGCCAAGGAAAGCCTGGCGTTGATGAACAAGCCGCAGCTGTTCCTCGACGGCCTGAGCATGCTGGCCTACATGAAGCTCAACGGCATCCCCATGCATTACGGCTGGGGCGTGGTGGGCGCCACGGGTGACGGCGAATTGCAGGAGGTCCAGGTCGCCCCCTACACCCAGGATTGGCAGCCGGACATGACCCGCATCCAGCGCGAGCAGGTGCGCACCCTGGCGGTGGGCTACGGCTTCATTCCGCGGACCCAGCTCAGCCAGCAACTGGGCCTGGCCCATGGTTTCAGCGAGGACGGCTACCTGCGCGCCGAGTGCAACGTGTGGCAGCAGAGCAGCCAGCCGAACATTCACCTGGCCGGCGACATGGCCGGTATTCGCGGTGGCGAGGCAGCGATGCTCACCGGGCGTATCGCCGCGGTGTCGATGTTGCAGCAGATGGGCAAGCTCGATGCCGAGCAGGCGATCGAGCGCCGTGAACGCTTCCTGGGCAAGCTGGCGGCGATCAAGCGCTTCCGTTCCGGGGTGGAACGCTACACCGCGCGCGGCGCGGCGCAGATCCAGCTGCCCCAGGCCGATACGGTGATCTGCCGTTGCGAAAACGTCACCCGCGATCAGATTGACCTGGCCCTGGAGCAGGGTGTGGAGGACATGGCCAGCCTGAAGATGCGTACCCGGGTAAGCATGGGCGACTGCCAGGGGCGCATGTGCGTCGGCTACTGCAGCGACCGCCTGCGCAGCGCCACCGGCCGCGCGGACGTGGGCTGGCTGCGTCCGCGCTTCCCGGTGGACCCGATCCCTTTTTCCGCATTCGAACAACTCGGCACGGAGGCCTGAACATGAACAAGCATTACGACATCATCATTGCCGGTGGCGGTGTGATCGGCGCGTCTTGTGCCTACCAGCTGTCCAAGCGGAACAACCTGAAGATCGCCCTGATCGACTGCAAGCGTCCGGGCAACGCCACCCGCGCCTCGGCCGGCGGCCTGTGGGCCATCGGTGAGTCGGTGGGGCTGGGCTGCGGGGTGATCTTCTTTCGCATGATGTCCTCGCGCAACAAGCGTGAGGCCAACGGCGCCGCGGTGGTGGTCGACTCGAGCACGCCGCATATCCTGCCGGAATGCTTCTTCGACTTCGCCCTGCAGTCCAACGCGCTTTATCCACAGCTGCACCAGGAACTGATCGAGCGCCACGGCATGGACTTCAAGTTCGAACGCACCGGGCTCAAGTACATCATCCAGGATGAAGAAGACCAGCTGTACGCCGAGCACATCGTCAAGCAGATCCCGCACCTGGCCGACCAGGTTCGCTGGCTCGACCGTGACGCGCTGCGGGCCTCGGAGCCGGCGGTGACGCTCAAGGCCAATGGCGCGCTGGAGTTTCTCTGCGACCACCAGGTCAGCCCGTTCCGCCTGGGTGATGCCTACATGGAGGCGGCGCGGCAGAACGGTGTCGACCTTTACCCGAACGTGAACATCACCGGCGTGCTGCATGAAGGCTCGCGAATCAAGGGCGTGCGCACTGCCGAGGCCGGCGAGTTCCATTGCGGCACGTTGATCAATGCTGCTGGCGCCTGGGCCGCGGAGCTGAGCGAATGGGCGACGGGGGAGAGTATTCCGGTCAAGCCGGTGAAGGGCCAGATCGTGCTGACCGAGCGTCTGCCCAAACTGCTCGATGGCTGCATCACCACCAGCGATTGCTACATGGCGCAGAAGGACAATGGCGAGATCCTGATCGGCAGCACCACCGAAGAGAAGGGCTTCGATGTCAGCAACACTTTCCCGGAAATCAGTGGCCTTGTGCAGGGCGCGATCCGTTGCGTGCCGCAGCTGGCGCAGGTGAACCTCAAGCGCACCTGGGCCGGCCTGCGCCCTGGGTCACCGGACGAACTGCCGATTCTCGGGCCTGTGGATAATGTTCAGGGCTACTTCAATGCCTGTGGGCATTTCCGTACCGGAATCCTCACGTCGGCCATTACCGGTGTGCTGTTGGACAAGGTTGTCCACAATGAGGCGTTACCGTTGGATATCACGCCATTTTTGGCGTCGCGCTTCCATGGGGGAATGGATAAACAGTTGGCGCACGGTTGATGGATGCGGGGGCCGCAAAGCGGCCCCCAGGAATCAGATCTGCATCGCTTTCCCATCCACATTCATCGCCGCCTGGCGCAGGGCCTCGGAGCGGGTCGGGTGCGGGTGGCAGGTGAGGGCGATGTCCTCGGCCGAGGCCGAGAATTCCATGGCCACGCAGAACTCGCCGATCATCTCGCTCACGCTCGGGCCCACCAGGTGCACGCCCAGGACCTCGTCGGTGACGGCGTCGGCGATGACCTTGGCGAAGCCTTCGGTCTCATGGTTGATCTTGGCCCGGCTGTTGGCGGTGAAGGGGAATTTGCCGACCTTGTAGGCACGGCCTTCGGCCTTGAGCTGCTCTTCGGTCTTGCCGACAGTGGCCAGTTCCGGGCGGGTGTAGATGACGCCTGGGATCAGGTTGTAGTTCACCTCATGCGGCTTGCCGGCGATGCGCTCGATGCACGCCACCGCTTCATCCTCGGCCTTGTGCGCCAGCATCGGGCCGGAGGTGACGTCGCCGATCACCCAGATGCCTGGGACCGCGCTGCGGTGATGGTCGTTGGCGAGCATGCCGCGCTTGTCGGTTTCCAGCCCCACGCTTTCCAGGTTCAGGCCCTTGGTATACGGACGGCGACCGATGGCCACCAGCACATAGTCGGCCTGCAGGGTTTCGGCGTTGCCACCGGCGGCGGGCTCCAGGGTCAGGCTGACGCCGTCGGCGCTGGATGTGGCCTGGGTCACCTTGCTGCCGAGCTTGAAGGTCATGCCTTGCTTGGCCAAGGCCTTCTGCAGGGTCTTGGCGGTTTCCTCATCGGTGCCCGGGCAGATGCGGTCGAGGTATTCGATCACCGTTACTTCGGCACCCAGGCGGCGCCACACCGAACCCAGCTCCAGGCCGATCACGCCGGCGCCGATCACGACCAGGTGCTTGGGCACCTGAGGCAGCGACAGGGCGCCGGTGGAATCGATGATGCGCTGATTGTCGATGGTCACACCGGGCAGTGGCGTGGGTTCGGAGCCGGTGGCGATGACGATGTCCTTGGCCTGCAGGGTGGTTTCGCTGCCGTCCTCGGCCTTGACCAGTACCTTGCCGGAGCCGTCCAGGCGGCCCCAGCCCTTGACCCAGTCGACCTTGTTCTTACGGAACAGGTACTCGATGCCCTTGGTCAGGCCGGTCACGCTTTCGTCTTTCTGCTTCATCATCTGGCCCAGGTTGAGGGTCGGTTTGACCTCGATCCCCAGATGGGCAAACTCCTCGCCGCTGGCCGCCTCGTAGAGCTCGGACGCATGCAGCAGTGCCTTGGACGGCATGCAGCCAACGTTCAGGCAGGTGCCGCCCAAGGTCGAGCGACCTTCGACACAGGCCACGCTCAGGCCCAGCTGGCCGGCACGGATCGCTGCGTTGTAGCCGCCGGGGCCGCCGCCGATGATCACCACGTCATAGGATTTCATGGGTTTCGTTACTCCGAGAGTGTGAGGAAGCGAAGAGGGGCACAAGGTTAGTCTGAGTGATGATGATTGTATACAATCTGGTGGATGACCCGGACCAGATAGTTCTAGACTATGGTCGCGATTAACGGAAACTTCGCACGAATGAACTACCCTGATCCGGTGACGTCCGACACCTTGAGGCTTGGCGTCCGTATCAATGAAAGGGAGGGTCATGAATGCTTGCGCAACTTCCACCCGCATTGCAGAGCCTGCACTTACCTTTGCGCGTCAAGCTGTGGGACGGCAACCAGTTCGACCTGGGGCCGAGCCCGCAGGTTACCATCCTGGTCAAGGAGCCCCAGCTGATCACCCAGCTCACCCATCCGAACCTGGATGAGCTTGGCTCTGCCTTCGTTGAAGGCAAGCTGGAACTGGAAGGTGATATCGGTGAAGTCATCCGGGTCTGCGACGAGCTCAGCGAAGCATTGCTCAAGGATGAAGACGAGTTTGTGCCGGAGCGCACTTCCCATGACAAGCGCACCGACGCCGAAGCCATTTCCTACCACTACGACCTGTCCAACGATTTCTACCGACTGTGGCTCGACCCGGACATGGTCTATTCCTGCGCCTACTTCAAGGAACCGGACAACACCCTGGCCCAGGCGCAGCAGGACAAGTTCGACCACCTGTGCCGCAAGCTGCGCCTGCAGGCCGGCGACTACTTGCTGGATGTCGGTTGCGGTTGGGGCGGTCTGGCACGATTCGCCGCCCGCGAGTACGGCGCCAAGGTGTTCGGCATCACCCTGAGCAAGGAGCAACTGAAGCTGGGCCGCCAGCGGGTCAAGGAGGAGGGCCTGGCCGACAAGGTCGACCTGCAGATTCTCGACTACCGTGACCTGCCGCAGGATGGCCGCTTTGACAAGGCGGTCAGCGTTGGCATGTTCGAACACGTCGGGCATGCCAACCTCGAGCTGTACTGCCAGCGGCTGTTCGGTGCGGTGCGCGAAGGTGGCCTGGTGATGAACCATGGCATTACCGCCAAGCACGTCGATGGTCGCCCAGTCGGCCGTGGCGCGGGGGACTTCATCGACCGTTATGTGTTCCCCCACGGCGAGCTGCCGCATATCTCGATGATCACGGCGCGTATCTGCGAGGCGGGCCTGGAGGTGGTCGATATCGAAAGCCTGCGCCTGCACTACGCCAAGACCCTCAACCACTGGAGTGAGAACCTGGAGAACCAGTTGCACCGCGCCGCCGCGCTGGTGCCGGAGAAGACCTTGCGTATCTGGCGCCTGTACCTGGCCGGTTGCGCCTATGCCTTCACCAAGGGCTGGATCAACCTGCACCAGATTCTCGCGGTGAAGCCCTACGCCGACGGCCACCACGACCTGCCTTGGACGCGTGAGGACCTCTATCGTTGATCGGGTAGCCCGGCGTGCCGACAAGGCTCGCCGGGTCACAGGATCGGTGAAATCAACCGCGCGATACGCATCCCCAACTGTTGCAGGCGATGGGTGTCGCGGCTGTCTTCTGCGGTGATCTCCCGGGCTTGTTCGAAGTCATTCTCCAACATCCGTTCGACTTGGTCGGCGAAAGTGCGGTCCACGGTGAGCAGGGTGATCTCGAAGTTCAGCCGGAACGAGCGGTTGTCGAGGTTGGCGCTGCCGATGGCGCTGACCTCATCGTCCACCAGCACCACCTTCTGGTGCAGGAAGCCGGGCAGGTAACGGAACATACGCACTCCGGCGCGTACCGCCTCGAAGGCGAACAGGCTGGAGGCGGCGTAGACGATGCGGTGGTCGGGGCGCGAGGGAATCAGGATACGTACGTCGACACCCCGCAGCACTGCCAGACGCAGGGCGGCGAAGATGGCTTCGTCGGGGATGAAATAGGGACTGGTGATCCATACCCGCCGGGTGGCCGAGTGAATCGCCTCGAGGAAGAACAGCGCACAGGTTTCCTGTGGATCGGCCGGGCCGCTGGCCAAGGCCTGGCACAGTACGCCGTTCTCCGGGTAGGCGTCGGGCAGGATCAGCGGCGGCAGCTGGCGCGTGGCCCAGTACCAGTCCTCGGCGAAGGATTCTTGCAGGCAGGCCAGTACCGGGCCGCCGATCTGCACATGGGTGTCGCGCCACGGTGACAGCTTGGGGTGTGCGCCGAGGTATTCGTCGCCCACGTTGTGCCCGCCGAGAAAGCCTTGCACGCCATCGACCACGACGATCTTGCGATGGTTGCGGAAGTTGACCTGGAAACGATTGAACCAGCCACGCCGGGTGGCGAACGCCTCGATCTGCACGCCGCCGTCGCGCAGCACCTGGCTGTAGCTGGCTGGCAGGGCATGACTGCCGACGCGGTCGTACAGCACGAACACCTGCACGCCTTCGGCGGCCTTGCGCAGCAGCAGTTGCTGCAACTCCCGGCCGAGGGCGTCGTCATGGATGATGAAGAACTGCACCAGCACGGTGTTCCGCGCCATGCGGATGGCTGAGAAGATCGCCTCGAAGGTGGCTGCGCCATCGATCAGCAGCTTCACCTCGTTGTTGGCCAGACACGGCATGCGCCCCAGCTTGGGCATGGCGCGCAGGGCGGCGTAGCTGTCGGACTCGCGGGCGGTCAGCGCTTCCTCCACCCAGGGCCGCCAGTTCAGGTTGGCCATGGCCACGTGCATTTCCTGGTTGGCCTGGCGTCGGGCCTGGATGTAGGCGTAGAAGGAACGGGCGCCGAACACCAGGTAGGGGATGAGGGTGAGGTAGGGGATGAACAGCAGCGACATGGCCCAGGCGATCGCACCTTGGGCGGTGCGTACGGTGAACACCGCATGCAGCGCGGCGACGAGGCCGAGCAAATGAATCAGGCCGAGCAAGTAACCGAAGAAGTAGGGGCTGTGGAAATCCATACGCATCCTGCTTGCCGAGAGCACTGCTGCCTAACAGACCACGTTCGAGGGGTGGCCTGCAACCCGCAGGCGTTTTTGACGTCTAACGGCTCAGTCCGGCAAGAGCCGGTATTTCGAGGAGCTTTCATCCATGAAGATTCGTCTGCCACTGCTCGCCCTGGTGCTGGGGCTGGGCAGCCCGCTGGTTCACGCGCAGATGTTGCAACCCGGCCTGTGGGAGCTGACCACCAGCAACATGCAGGTCGATGGCAAGCCGTTGCCGGACATGGAGTTCATGCTCGGTCAGTTGAAGAACCTGCCGCCGGAGCAACGGGCGATGATGGAAGGTGCCCTGGCCAAGCAGGGCATCACGGTGGGGGGCAAGGGGGTGCGCTCGTGCCTGACCGCGGAGCAGGTCAAGACCAATGACATTCCGCTGCAGGATCCGCAATCGGGCTGCACGCAGAAGATCACCGAGCGCAATGGCAATGTCTGGAAGTTCCAGTTCAGTTGCCCCAAGGCCCAGGGTAACGGCCAGGCCACCTTCCTCAGCGACCGGGAGTTCCTGACCAAGGTCAACGGCACCTTCAATGCCTCCGGGGTCCAGCAGCAGGGCAGCATGGATACACGGGCGGTCTGGCTTGGAAATGACTGTGGAACGGTCAAACCGCGTACCTGATCGGTCACCCGCGATAACGACTGACCGCCACCGCGTCGTGGGCATGCAGGCTCTCTGCATGTTCCACGCGCACGCTGAAGCCGCTTACGCCCGTTAGCGTTCGCAAGGCCGCATGCAAGCGGCGGGCGGCATCCTCGCAGAACATCAGGTTCTGTCCGTTGGCCAGGGCGAAGGCCTGCTCGTCGGCGCGCTTGACTGCCGTCTGTACGGCCGTGCCCAAGGCGGCCTCCGCAGTCTCGATCAACTCGGTCAGCCTGAACGCGTCGCCGTCCAGACGGACCTGCAGCTTGGCCATGCTCCTTTGGCTATGGGGTGTCGCAACGATGCCGTCACTGCTGCCGAGCCACTGGCGAACACGCTCCCACTCCAGTGACTGGCCAGCGAAGTCCCGGTCGAATTGCGCCTGGATCAGCTGTCTGGCCAGCGCCGCCGAGCATGGGCAGGTCGAGGAGTAGGGAATGTGCACCGATAGTTCCACGTGGAACATTCCATCTTTCAGCTGTGCGTCGATGCTCACTGGGTAGCGTTTCCAGCCTGCTAGCGGGCTGACCAACGCCGGGCGCTTGAGCAGGTGATCGAACGCCAGGCGCAGGTAGGCGGCGTTCGAAAGGCCCTCGTGGCTGGCGAGAAACTGCTCGAGCGTCCGGCGAATCAGGCGTGGACTCAAGGCTTGCTGTTCCAGCGCTTCCAGCGCCAGGTACAACCGTGACATGTGGATGCCCCGGGCTGAGCCGTCATCCAGGCTCACGCCGGCATCGGCGTGCGCGCCGAGACTGCGTCCGTCGACCAGCAGCGGCAGGGCGATACCGCACATGCCGACCCAGTCCAGCGGCAGTGTCTGCTGGCTGCTTTGTGTGGCGATGTCGGGAAGGGCAAGGCTAGACATGGAAGGATCCTGAAGTGATGGCAGTCAGCGGCAACCGCCGACAAGGCTGCAGTGCAGGTTGAAGCGTTGACCGCTGGAGCTGGAGACACGGTTGAGGGTGGTCCAGCCGATGCGACGGCTGTAGCCCACCCAGGCTTCACCGTCGCTGGCCAGCCCGGTGAAGAAGGTCAGCGTGCCGTAGCGGCTGTTGGTCTGAGCCCACAGGCGCTTGCCTGCTACTTCGTAGCCTCGCAGGTAAAAGGTGCTGCCTTCGGTACGCACGCTGTAGTAGTTGCCTTGGCCATCCTGGCAGGCGAGCAGGGTCGCGCTGCGGGTGCACAGGGCGAGGTCGGTGTGAGGCATGGCGAGAAGCTGCATAGGTGCTGCGAGCAGCAGCAAGGCAGCGAGGCCGGATGATTTCATGACGCTCTCCAGACAACCGTTCGGTCGACACGGCTTGGCGAAATTGTATTGTTATAATATAACATTGTGCAATGCATCGATTCGAATGCGCCTGCCCGATGAGGTTAGTCATGCCCAACCGTCTCCCTGTCACCGTGCTGTCCGGCTTCCTCGGCGCCGGCAAGAGCACGCTGCTCAACCATGTCCTGCGCAACCGCGACAACCTGCGCGTCGCCGTGATCGTCAACGACATGAGCGAAATCAACATCGATGCCAGCGAGGTCCAGCGCAACGTCAGCCTGAATCGGGCGGAAGAAAAACTGGTGGAGATGAGCAACGGCTGCATCTGTTGCACCTTGCGCGAGGACCTGCTGGAAGAGGTGGCGAGGTTGGCGAGTGAGGGCCGCTTCGATTACCTGCTGATCGAGTCGACCGGAATATCCGAGCCGCTGCCGGTCGCCGAGACCTTCACCTTTCGCGACGAGCAGGGGCGCAGCCTCTCCGACATGGCGCGCCTGGACACCATGGTCACCGTGGTCGACGGGCTGAACTTCCTGCGCGACTACCAGGCCGCCGAGAGTCTCGCCAGCCGTGGCGAGACCTTGGGTGAACAGGACGAGCGCTCGATCAGCGACCTCTTGATCGAGCAGGTCGAGTTCGCCGACGTGCTGTTGCTGAGCAAGATCGACCTGATCAGCCAGTCTGACCGCGAGGAACTGGTGGCCATCCTGCGCAGCCTCAATGCCCGGGCGCAGATCGTGCCGATGGTGATGGGCCAGGTGGCGCTGTCGCGCATCCTCGATACCGGCCTGTTCGATTTCGACCAGGCGGCCCAGGCACCGGGCTGGCTGCGCGAACTGCGTGGCGAGCATGTGCCGGAAACCGAGGAATACGGCATCGCCGCCAGCACCTGGCAGGCACGTCGGCCATTCCACCCGCAGCGCTTCTACGACTTTATCCACACACCCTGGAGCAACGGCCGGTTGCTGCGTTCCAAGGGCTTCTTCTGGCTGGCCAGCAAGTACCAGGAGGCTGGGAGCTGGTCCCAGGCCGGTGGCATGATGCGTCACGGCCTGGCGGGGCGCTGGTGGCGCTTCGTGCCACGAAAGCAATGGCCGCAGGACGAAGAGAGTACCGCGGCGATCCTCAAGCAGTGGTCGGTGGAAAGCGGCGATTGCCGCCAGGAACTGGTGTTCATCGGGCAGAACATCGACTTCGAGCGGTTATCCACAGAGCTGGAGGCCTGCCTGCTCACGGACGACGAGATGGAGTTGGGGCCGATGGCCTGGCTGCGTCTGCCCGATCCTTTCGGGGCCTGGCATGAGGACGCGGTGGCATGACTGTGGATATCCGCCAGGTGTTCGGTGAATCGCCCCAGGTGATGACCGACATCCTTCAGGATGGTGTCAACCTGGCGGTCTGGCAGCGCCGCCTGCCGGCCCAGGTGGAGGACTTCGCCAACCTGGTGCTCAGCCTTGGCCAATCCCTGGCCGATGAGCGGGTGATCGAGGTGGATGAACGCCACCCGCCAGCCTTGCCCGGTTTGCTCAGGGAGGCCGCCGATCTGCACGGCTATGACGGTTTCGTCGCGGATGTGGCTTGGCTGGTGGCTGCCTATACCTGCCTGCTGGGCGCCCGTCGTCTCGGTGTGCGCGTGCGGGTACTGGACGGGGCGATGTGCCCGCGCATGCATGTGGACCATGTGCCGGTGCGCCTGCTCAGTACCTATGCCGGCGCGGGCAGCGAATGGCTGGCGGAGGGAGCGATCGATCGCGCGCGCTTGCAGCAGTCGTTACCGGCTGTGGATAAAGTTCGGCGCCTGGCGGCGGGAGAGGTGGCCCTGCTCAAGGGCGAAAAGTGGCTGGGCAACGAGGGCGCGGGATTGGTTCACCGGTCACCGCTGACGCCTGCCGGGGAGCGCCGATTGTTGCTGAGCCTGGACTGGTTGGCATGAATCGCGGGGCCCGGCGGTATAGACTGCCATCAAGCCATCCCGATACCGAGCCATGCTGCAGAACATTCCCACCCATGTGATCGCTGGCCCCCTCGGCGCCGGCAAGACCAGCCTGATCCGCCACCTGCTGGACCAGCGTCCAGCCGGCGAGCGCTGGGCCGTGCTGGTCAACGAGTTCGGTCAGATCGGCCTCGATGCCGCCTTGCTCAGCCGCGACGAGGCGGGCATCGCCATCGGTGAAGTGGCGGGAGGCTGCCTGTGCTGCGTCAATGGCGCACCGTTCCAAGTGGGGCTTGGCCGCTTGCTGCGCAAGGCGCGCCCGGACCGCCTTTTCATCGAACCGTCCGGCCTCGGTCACCCGGTCGAGTTGCTGGAACAACTGGGACGCGCACCTTGGACTGGCGTACTGTCGGTGCAGCCAATGCTGATGGTGCTGGATGCCGCGGCCCTGTCCCGGGGTGACGTCCTGCCTGAGGCTCAGCACCAGGCACTGACGAAGGTGGGGTTGCTGGTGTTCAACAAGGCGAGCGTTGTGGATGAAGCCGCACGCTTGTTGATAACTGCATCACTACCCGCCATACCGGCGCGCTGGACGGACCACGGGACACTGCCGCTTGCTGCATTGCCTGTTTCAACCCTCGTGGCGGCAGGTACAGTCGACCATGGCCGCCTGCCTGTGGATAACGATGCAGTGCCGTTGCCCACCCTGTGGACCGATCCACGACAGCCGATCTGCCATTTTCAGCAGGGGGAGGGAGGTTGGAGCATCGGCTGGCGCTGGCATCCCGACCAATGCCTCGACGCGGCCGTGCTGCGCGGTGTTCTTGAACAATGGCCGTGGCGCCGGGCGAAGGGCGTTATCCACAGCACCGAAGGCTGGCAGTCGTTCAATGGCCTTGAAGGCGGGACGCTGGAATGGCGTTCCAGCGAATGGCGCAAGGACTCGCGCATCGAGCTGATTTTCGATCAGCCGCAGCCCTTGCAGGCCCTGCAAGCGGCCTTCGGCGGCTGCCCGCTGATCCGTTGATCAATTGCGCCAGCGGTTGTGCTCCTGGCGCCACTGCTGCATTTCGATAACGTTGTCGGTACGCGGCGGGGTCTTGATCTCGAACGGGTAGGGCGCGAGTTCGATCTGCATGGTGTGAGCGCCGAACTGGGTGACGGTCCCGGGGTGGCGTTGTTCACCGGTGACGGTGAACTCGAAGTTGTAGATGCGCGCCAGGCGCTTCCTGCCATTGGCGTCGCGCACGAAGGCGATGCGCTTTAGCGCCACGGCGTCGTCGAGCAGTTCCAGGTCGAGCTTGGCGCAATGCTGCTTGACCCGTGCCAGGGCCTTTTCGCGCAGCCCGTGGTTGTGCCACAGCCAGGCGCCTGCGGTCGCCACCAGCATCAGGACGAAGAGGTTTTCCAGGGTCAGCATTTGCGTAAGCTCCAGACAGGTCGATCCAGCTTAACTGCGTCTCTGGCCTGTCGTACAGATGGCAATCGGGTTCATACTGCGGGCCGCACACTTATTCACACAGTTTCGGAATCGTCCCGCATGAAACGTACACCGCACCTGCTCGCCATTCAGTCCCACGTGGTCTTTGGACACGCCGGCAACAGCGCCGCGGTGTTTCCCATGCAGCGGGTCGGGGTCAACGTCTGGCCGCTCAACACCGTACAGTTCTCCAACCATACTCAGTATGGACAGTGGGCCGGGGAAGTGCTTGCCCCAGCGCAAATTCCCGCGTTGGTGGAAGGCATTTCCAATATCGGTGAGCTGGGCCATTGCGATGCGGTGTTATCGGGCTACCTGGGCAGTGCCGAGCAGGGGCGGGCGATCCTGGCCGGCGTCGAGCGGATCAAGGCGGTCAATCCCAAGGCCCTGTACCTGTGCGACCCGGTCATGGGGCATGCCGAGAAGGGCTGCATCGTGCCGGCGGATGTCAGCGAGTTCCTGCTCGAGGAGGCGGTCGCCAAGGCCGATATCCTGTGCCCGAACCAGCTCGAGCTGGACAGCTTCTGTGGCCGTCGCGCGCAGTCGCTGGAAGATTGCGTGGGCATGGCGCGCGGGTTGCTGGAGCGCGGGCCGCAGGTGGTACTGGTCAAGCACCTGAATTATCCACAGCGGGCGGACGATGCCTTCGAGATGCTGCTGGTGACCCGCGATGCCAGCTGGCACCTGCGCCGGCCTTTGCTGGCCTTCCCACGCCAGCCGGTGGGGGTGGGCGACCTGACCTCCGGGCTGTTCCTCGCCCGCGTGCTACTGGGCGACGACTGGCTACAGGCTTTCGAGTTCACCGCCGCCGCCGTGCATGAAGTGCTGCTGGAAACCCAGGCCTGCACCCGCTATGAACTGCAACTGGTGCGAGCCCAGGACCGCATCGCCCACCCGCGGGTGCGCTTCGAGGCGCAGCGTTTGCTCTGTTAGATCGAATCAGTCTTGAGGTTCTGGTAGCGCTGTTCCAGCTCCTGGCGGATCTGACGGCGTTGCTGACCCTGCAGGAAGCGGCGCTTCTCCTCGCTGCTCTGCGGCTGGCGCGGTGGTACCTTCACCGGGCGACGGTCGTCGTCCACCGCGACCATGGTGAAGAAGCAGCTGTTGGAGTGGCGCACCGAGCGCTCGCGGATGTTCTCGGTGACCACCTTGATGCCCACCTCCATCGAGGTGTTGCCGGTGTAGTTGACCGAGGCCAGGAAGGTCACCAGCTCGCCGACATGCACCGGTTCGCGGAAGATCACCTGGTCCACCGACAGGGTCACCACATAGGTGCCGGCATAGCGGCTGGCGCAGGCATAGGCGACTTCGTCGAGGTACTTGAGCAGGGTGCCGCCGTGTACGTTGCCAGAGAAGTTGGCCATGTCCGGTGTCATCAGGACGGTCATGGTCAGCTGGGCGTTTCCAGGTTCCATAGAGAGCTCACGGTGAATTTGCACGGATTCGGGGCGGGTATCTGCAGACACTTCTGTTTCCCCTCGTTGAGGTTTCCCATCCTGGTACGGGACGTCGGCTGACGCTCCATCGTCACGCCAATTTTGCCATCGGCGGTGTCGAATCGGCCGATCTGTTTCTGCATATTGCATCGGCATTTTGTGGCAAGGCGCGATGTTAACCTGACGACGCCCATGCAACGTGGGCTTTTGCCTCTATCACAACAGTATGTGCCTGCTCCGCGCCGAAGGATCGTCCGGCAGAGGAGCGGTTCGCCCCGTGCACCGAAAACAAGGAGTATCACGCCATGCATGCCATCAGCTTCATCCAGGACCTGGCGGTGATCATGCTGGTTGCCGGGGTGGTCACCATCCTCTTCCATCGCCTCAAGCAGCCGGTGGTGCTGGGCTACATCGTCGCCGGCTTCATCATCGGCCCGCACACGCCGCCGTTCGGTCTGATCCACGACGAAGACACCATCAAGACGCTGGCCGAACTTGGGGTGATCTTCTTGATGTTCTGCCTAGGCCTGGAGTTCAGCCTGCGCAAGCTGTTCAAGGTTGGCGCCACGGCTTTCATCGCGGCGTTCCTGGAAATCGTCCTGATGATCTGGATCGGGTTCGAGATCGGTCGCTGGTTCGGCTGGAACACCATGGATTCGCTGTTCCTCGGGGCAATCCTGGCGATCTCCTCGACCACCATCATCGTCAAGGCGCTCAACGACCTGAAGATGAAAAACGAGCGTTTCGCCCAGCTGATCTTCGGCGTGCTGATCGTCGAGGATATCCTCGGCATCGGCATCATCGCGCTGCTGTCGGGGATCGCCGTCAGCGGCTCGGTGAGTTCCGGCGAAGTGTTCTCCACCGTGGGCAAGCTGTCGCTGTTCATGATCGTCGCACTGGTCATCGGCATCCTGCTGGTGCCGCGGCTGCTGGCCTACGTGGCGAAATTCGAAAGCAACGAGATGCTGCTGATCACCGTGCTGGGCCTGTGTTTTGGCTTCTGCCTGCTGGTGGTCAAGCTCGAATACAGCATGGTGCTCGGTGCCTTCCTGATCGGCGCGATCATGGCCGAGTCGCGCCAGTTGCTGAAGATCGAACGGCTGATCGAGCCAGTTCGCGACCTGTTCAGCGCCATCTTCTTCGTCGCCATCGGCCTGATGATCGACCCGTCGATCCTGGTCGAGTACGCCTGGCCGATCGTGGTCATCACCCTGGCGGTGGTACTGGGCAAGATGCTCTCCTGCGGCATGGGCGCGTTTATCGCCGGCAACGACGGGCGCACCTCGTTGCGCGTGGGGATGGGGCTTTCGCAGATCGGCGAGTTCTCCTTCATCATCGCCGCCCTGGGGGTGACCTTGCAGGTCACCAGCGACTTTCTCTATCCGGTCGCAGTGGCGGTGTCGGCCATCACCACCTTGCTGACGCCGTACCTGATCCGTGCCGCCGATCCGTTGTCTATCAGGCTGGGCAAGGTGGTGCCGAGCCGCGTGGCACGGGTGCTGTCGCTGTACGGCGAATGGTTGCGCAGCATCCAGCCGCAGGGCGAGGGGGCCATGCTGGCGGCGATGATCCGACGCATTCTGCTGCAGGTCGGGGTAAACCTGGCGTTGGTGATCGCGATCTTCTTCAGTGGCGGTTATTTCGCCGGGCGCATCGGTAACTGGTTGAGCGAGTGGGTGGCGGATGCCGGCCAGCAGAAGGCGCTGATCTGGGGAGCGGCATTGCTGCTGTCGCTGCCGTTCCTGATCGCGGCGTATCGCAAGCTCAAGGCGCTGTCGATGTTGCTGGCGGAGATGGGCGTCAAACCCGAGATGGCAGGGCGGCATACCCAGCGGGTACGGCGGGTGATCGCCGAGGTGATTCCGCTGCTGTCACTGCTGGTGATCTTCCTGCTGCTGTCGGCCTTGTCGGCAAGCATCCTGCCGACCAGCGAACTGCTGCTGGTCATCGTCGTGGTGGCGGCAGTGGTGGTGGCGCTGCTGTGGCGCTGGCTGATCCGGGTGCATACGCGGATGCAGGTGGCGTTGCTGGAGACGTTGGAGAACAGCCGCGATCATTCGCACTGAGCAGGCGGCTAACGCTTTCTGCGCAAGATTTCACCGTCGTCCGAGGGGATGGAGCGGTAGCAGTGTCGCCAGGCGCAGAGAGCCTGGCGATTCTACGAGTGATGGGTAGCGATAAGCCATCACTTTATGCGGGTATTTCTCATTCAGCTTTCCAGCCAGACATCCCGTGCCCAGTGCCAGACCGATTCCCAGCTTTCCTCGGTGACGATTTCTTCTTCACCCGACCACAGCACAACGGTGCCGTCCTCTTCGACGCAGTAGTAGTCGTCACCGTCCTGGCAGATGGGAATGAGGTCGCGAGGCACGCCGGCGTCCCAGGCGTTGGCCGCCACTTCCGGCAGGTAGGTGTGGGATTGCGGATCGGTCACGGTCACCGGCTCGAGGCTGCCATACACCACGTCGCTGACGGTCAGCAGGTATTCCTTGAACACGAACGGGATGTTGATGAACAGCTCTTCCTCGATCTCGACCAGTTGATCCTCGTCCGGCAGTTCCAGCGGCACCGGTACCGGCTCGTTGGCTTCACGGAGTTGTTCGATCACTTCTTCCACGGTTCACATCCTCTGACCTTATGACAACGCTGCGCGTTATACCCTAGTAGGCCGCTCTGGCAAAAGCAAAAACCCCGGGACAGGCCCGGGGTTTTTTCTGCAACGTGCGACGGTTAACCGTTTTGGCGGATACCGGCCAGCAGCCAAGGCTGATTTTCGCCATGGGCGCGAACCATGTGCCAGCTTTCGCTGAAGGCTTCGCCCTGGTCGAAGCGCGAGGTCTTCGACACGCCACGGAAGGTCAGGGTGGCGTCGGTCTGGTCGGCGCGCTCGTCGACGCCGTCCAGTTGCACATCGAGGTCGTCGATGTAGGTGGACTGGAAGCCTTCACCCTGCTCGGCACGCTCGCGCTTGAGGAACTCGAGCATCTGCGGGGTGACGAACTCGGCGATCTTGTCCATCTCGTTGGCGTCCCAGTGCTGCTGCAGCGACTGGAAGTGCGAACGGGCGGCGGACAGGAAGCTGGCTTCGTTGAACCAGGCCGGGGCGTTGATCACAGGCGAGGCGACCGGCGCGGCGGAGCCGCCGAAGATCGACTGCGGGGCGGCCTGCGGCTGGGCTTCGCGCTGGTACGGGGCGTGGCCGGCGGCAGCGTGTTGCGGCTGCTGCTGGCGACGGCGCGCGGCGATGAAGCGGAAGACCAGGAAGGCGATCAGGCCCATGATCAGGAAATCGAGGATCTGCATGCCATCGAAGCCGTCGCCCATGAACATGGAGGCCAGCAGGCCACCGGCGGCGAGGCCGGCGAGTGGGCCCAGCCAGCGCGAGGCACCGCTGGCGGCGGCTGGTGCGCGACCAGGAGCGGTCGGGGCGGCGGCAGGCGTGGTCGGGGTGGCCTGGCGGGTCTGGTGGATAGGCGCGGAGCCCGAGCTCTTGCCACCACCGAAGCGCTTGGCGTTGGCGTCGAGGCTCAGCGTCAGGCCGACGCAGAGCGCCAGAGCGATGCTAAGAAAACGTTGCATAAGATGGGGATTCCCGTTTGTGTGGATTGCACGCGCGTCATGGTGCACATGAACTGACAGACATAGCCAGCGACAAGATGTTTCGAGCTTTTGCCTGACTGACCGGATCTATGCGTTCACCTGTAGGTGATCGCCCAGCCCTTTGAGCTGGGAAACCGCCCCCTGTGGGAGCGGCCTTGCGTCGCGAAAGGGCTGCGCAGCAGCCCCAGCAATTTCAATGGTGGCTCGGAATCTGGGGCCGCTGCGCGTCCCTTTCGCGACGCAAGGCTGCTCCTACAGGGGCGTGTCGTTCGATTCGGTCAGATAGCTTCCAGCTTGGCGTAGCCCAGCATCAGCCACTTGCTGCCCTCGGAGAAGTTCACCTGCACCCGTGCCTGGGCGCCGGAGCCCTCGAAGTTGAGGATCACGCCTTCGCCGAACACCGCATGCTGCACCCGCTGGCCGAGGCTGAAGGCGGTCTGCGGGATACTGGCGTTGGCGAACAGGCTGCTGGCCGGCGTCTTCGCGCCGCCGAACGGGCGGCTGACCGTGTTCGACAGGCGCACCTCCTGCACCAGCCCGGCCGGGATCTCCCGGACGAAGCGCGACACCTTGTTATAGGTCTCGCTGCCATACAGGCGGCGGGTCTCGGCGTAGGTCATGACCAGCTGGCGCATGGCCCGGGTGATGCCCACGTAGGCCAGGCGGCGCTCCTCTTCTAGGCGGCCGGGCTCTTCCAGGCTCATCTTGTGAGGGAACAGGCCTTCCTCCATGCCCACCAGGAACACGTACGGGAACTCCAGGCCCTTGGCGCTGTGCAGGGTCATCAGCTGGATGCTGTCCTCGTGCTCGTCGGCCTGGGTGTCGCCGGCCTCCAGCGAGGCGTGGCCGAGGAACGCCGACAATGGCGAGAGGTCGGCGTCTTCGTCGCTGGTTTCGAAGTTGCGCGCCGCGCTGACCAGTTCCTCAAGGTTTTCCACCCGGGCCTGGCCTTTCTCGCCCTTCTCTTCCTGGTGGTAGACGATCAGCCCGGACTGCTCGATGACCGTTTGGGTCATCAGGTGCAGCGGCATGTCCAGCACCTTGGCGGCGAGGTTCTCCAGCAGCTCGATGAACGCGCCCAGGGCGCTGGCGGCGCGGCCCTTGAGGGCCTTGGCGGCGAGCAGCTGGCACATGGCTTCCCACATCGACAGCTGGCTGTGGCGGGCGTGGTCGCGGATGGCCTCGACGGTCTTTTCGCCTATGCCCCGTGGCGGCACGTTGATCACCCGCTCCAGCGCCGCGTCGTTGCCGCGACCTTCGAGCAGGCGCAGGTAGGCCATGGCATTCTTGATCTCGGCGCGCTCGAAGAAGCGCTGGCCGCCATAGATGCGGTAGGGGATGCGTTCGCGCAGCAGGGCCTCTTCCAGCACCCGCGACTGGGCGTTGGAGCGATAGAGGATGGCGATCTCGCTGCGCGCGTTGCCCTGCTTGACCAGGCTTTCGATGGTCTCGACCACGTAGCGCGCCTCGTCGTGCTCGTTGTACGCGGCATAGAGCGTGAGCGGTTCGCCCTCGCCCATGTCGGTCCACAGCTCCTTGCCCAGGCGCCCGCTGTTGTTGGCGATCAGGGCGTTGGCAGCCTTGAGGATACCGCCGGTGGAGCGGTAGTTCTGCTCCAGGCGGATCAGCTCGGCGTCCGGGAAGTCGGCGGTGTACTGGTGGATGTTCTCGATCTTGGCGCCGCGCCAGCCGTAGATCGACTGGTCGTCGTCGCCCACCGCCATCAGGCTGTCGCCACCGGAGGCCAGCAGGCGCAACCACGCGTACTGCACGGCGTTGGTGTCCTGGAACTCGTCCACCAGCAGGTGGCGGAAGCGGCGCTGGTAGTGCTTGAGCAGGTCCGGGTGGTCGCGCCACAGGTCGAGGGCACGCAGCAGCAGCTCGGAGAAGTCGATGACCCCGGCGCGATCGCAGGCCTGCTCGTACGCGACATAGATGTCACGCATGGTGGCCAGGAACAGGTCGCCGCTGGCCTGGATGTGCCGTGGGCGCAGGCCTTCGTCTTTCTGGCCGTTGATGAACCACTGGACCTGGCGCGCCGGCCATTTCTGCTCGTCCAGGCCCATCTCGCGGATCACCCGCTTGATCAGGCGCTGCTGGTCGTCGCTGTCGAGGATCTGGAAGTTCTGCGCCAGCCCCGCTTCCTGCCAGTGCGCCCGCAACAGGCGGTGGGCCAGGCCGTGGAAGGTGCCGACCCACATGCCAGCCGGGTTGATGCCCAGCAGTTGCTCGATCCGTTGGCGCATTTCCGCCGCGGCCTTGTTGGTGAACGTCACCGACAGGATCGAGTGCGGCGAGGCCTGTTCGACCTGGATCAGCCAGGCGATGCGGTGCACCAGCACGCGGGTCTTGCCCGAGCCGGCGCCGGCCAGCACCAGTTGGCGCCCCACCGAGGCCGCCACGGCCTGGCGTTGAGCGTCGTTGAGGGAGTTCAGCAGGAGGGAGAGGTCGTCATTATGCATCCGGGCATTCTATGGCCGTGCGAAGGCAGGGGCAAACGCCCCGGACGCAAATCGCCGGATGGGCGCGCGACCGTTCATCGGTGGACTTGTCCGGTACCCGTGGTTGAGCGGTCAGACCTGGACGCAGCAGACATTTTCGAAATCATGACGCAGAGCAGTTTGGTCCGACGCGGTGCTTGTGTATGCTCCCTGCACATTTGCGGTCAGCCATAACAAGAAGACAAAAGAACCCAGCCAATATGACCCAGGATTGCGCGGCGATCGGAGCATCGCCGGAGACGACAAGGAGCGTTCGCAGGCAATTCGCCACCCAGCTGTCGATCGAGCGTACTCGCCTGCTGTACCAGGGCTCGTTGCTGCCCACCTTGTTCATGTTGCTCAACGGCCTGCTCTGCGCTTGGCTGCTGTGGAGCCCTGCGCGCTATTTGCTGGTCGGGGTTTGGATGGCTTGGCTGGTGGCGCTGGTGGCGCTTCGGGTGATCCAGGTGGCGGCCTTCGACGCGGCGACGCCGGCGCGCCAGGCCAAGCCGACCTGGCGGCGCATGTTCCTGCTCGGCTCGGCGTTCAGTGGCCTGACCTTGGCCTGCGCGGTGATCGCCCTGGCGCCGGCGGACAACTTCGTGCAGCAGGCCTGGGTCTTCGGCCTGCTCGGCGCGGCGGCGTTGTCGGCCAGTGTCGCCTACGCGGTCAGCCTGCCGGCGTTTCTCAGCTTCGCCCTGCCGTGCCTGCTGCCGCCGATCGCGTTTCTATTCGTCTATGATGCCGGACACCAGCGCGGCTGGGGCTGGCTGGGGCTGATCCTGCTGGTGGCGCTGATGGTGGTGGCCTGGCAGGTCAATCGCCTGATCGAGCGCGGCCTGCTGCGCCGCTTCCAGAACCAGGCGCTGATCGAGCACCTGCAGAACGCCCAGCGTCATGGTGAGGGCCTCAACCGTCAGCTCAATGCAGAGATCGCCCAACGGCGACGGGCCGAGGACGACCTGCGCAAGGCCCATGCCGGCCTCGAGCAGCGCGTGGCCCAACGCAGTCATGAGCTGGACCTGGCCAACCAGGCCCTGAGCAAGAGCGAGCAGCGCCTGGCCCTGGCCTTGCAGGCCAGCGAACTTGGGCTGTGGGACTGGAATCTGGAAACCGACGAGGTCCATCACACCCAGTTGCATGCGCTGTTCGGCCTGGATCCGGAGCAGGTACGCTCGGTGCGCGCCGACCTCAAGCCGCGGCTGCATCCCGACGACCTGCCCGTGCTGCGACGCACGCTGGTCGAGCACCTCAAGGGGCGCACCGAGGACTACCGGGTCGAGTACCGGGTACGCCACGCCCAGGGGCACTGGTGCTGGATCGAGGACTGCGGGCGGGCGGTGGAGTCCGATGGCCAGGGCAAGGTCCTGCGCATGCTCGGCACCCGCCGCGACATCACCGCGCGCAAGGAACAGGAAGAGCAGCAGCGCCTGGCCGCGACGGTGTTCGAGGCGGCCAGCGAAGGGATCGCCATTCTCGACGCGGACTTCCAGTTGCTGGCGGTGAACCAGGCCTTCTGCGATGTCACCGGCTACGGCCGGGCCGAGCTGATCGCCCGCAACGCCCTGGAGCTGCCCTGCAGCCGCGATGCCCGCCGCCACAGCCAGGCCATCGACCAGGCGTTGGAGCAGCAGGGCCACTGGCAGGGCGAGCTGGTCGAGGCGCGTAAGAACGGCGAGCTCTACCCGCAGTGGTTGCAACTGAACAGCGTGAATGACCCTCGGGGACGAATCGTCAATATCGTCGGCTTCTTCACCGACCTGTCCGCACGCCGCGAATCCGAGGAGCGCCTGCGCTACCTGGCGCATTACGACGACCTCACCGGTTTGGCCAACCGCGCACTTTTCCGCTTGCGTTTGCACGAGGCGGCGCAGCGCATGCGCCTGAACGGCCGCAGCCTGGCGCTGCTGCATGTGGACCTGGACCGCTTCAAGCTGCTCAACGAAAGCCTGGGCCATGAACTGGCGGACCAGTTGCTCAAGAAGATGGCCCAGCGCCTGGCCAACGCGGTGCCGGAGGCCGACACCGTGGCGCGCCTGTCCGGCGACGAGTTCGCCGTGCTGTTTGACGGCTACACAAATCTGTCGAGCCTGGTGCGCGTCACCACCCGGCTGCTCGACAAGCTGCGCGTGCCCCAGCGCGTCGGCGGACACGAGGTGGTGATCAGTGCGTCGGTGGGCATCAGCCTGTTGTCCGACGCCACCCAGGACCTCAATGCCCTGGTCAGCCAGGCCGACATGGCCAAGCAGCACGCCAAGCACCTGGGCGGCGACAGCTTTCAGTTCTACACCGAGAGCCTGCGCGCCAGCACTCTGGAACGCCTGCAACTGGAGAACCAGCTGCGCAAGGCCATCGACGATCGCCAGTTACTGGTCTACTACCAACCCAAGCTGTGCCTGCGCACCGGCCAGTTGCACGCGGCCGAGGCGCTGGTGCGCTGGCAGCACCCCGAGTGGGGCATGGTGCCGCCCAGCGAGTTCATCGGGCTGGCCGAAGAGACCGGGCTGATCGCGCCCATGGGTGAGTTAGTGCTGCGCCAGGCTTGCTGGCAGGCGTGCGAATGGTTGCGCCAGGGCCTGGAGGTGCGCGTTTCGGTCAACCTGTCGGTGTATCAGCTGCGCCAAGGCAAGCTGGTCAGCCTGGTGCGCCAGGTCCTGCAGGAGTCCGGCCTGGCGCCGCACCTGCTGGAGTTGGAACTGACTGAAAGCCAGCTGCTGGACAGCGTCGAGCACATCATCACCACCTTCGAGCAGCTCCACGCGTTGGGAGTGAAGCTGGCCATCGACGACTTCGGCACCGGCTATTCGTCGCTGAGCTACCTCAAGCGCTTCCCGGTCGACTACGTGAAGATCGACCAGGCCTTCATCCGCGGCCTGCTCGAAGGCTCACAGGACGCGGCCATTACCCGGGCGATTATCGCCATGGCCAAGAGCCTGCAACTGAAAGTGGTGGCCGAAGGGGTGGAAACCCGCGAGCAGCTGCAGTTCCTGCGCGAGCATGGTTGTGATGAGGTGCAGGGCTACCTGATCAGCCGGCCGGTGGACGCGACCTCGTTCCGCGCGTTGCTTGATCGCTCGACGGCCGACCTGTTGCGCTAAAAATGCCAGGCCTGGCCTTGGCGTGTCAGCAGGCTGTTGGCTTGTTCCGGGCCATTGCTGCCGGCGGGGTAGGGGCGTGGCGCCTGGAAGTGTTCCTCCCAGCCCTGCAGGATCGGGTCGATCCAGGCCCATGCGGCCTCGACCTCGTCGCGGCGCATGAACAGCGTCGAGTCGCCTTCCAGCACATCCAGCAGCAGCCGCTCGTAGGCGTCCCAGCGGCGGGTCTGGGCAAAGGCCTGGGCGAGGTTCAGGTCCAGTTCGACCGGCGCCAGGCGCATGCCCTTGCCCGGGCTCTTGGTCATCATGCGCAGGCTGATGTGCTCCTCCGGCTGTAGCTGGATCAGCAACTGGTTGACCTGTCCGCCGCTGAACAACTCGTGGGGCACCGGCTTGAACTGGATGACGATCTGCGACGAGCGCCGTGTCATGCGCTTGCCGGTGCGCAGGTAGAACGGCACGCCGGCCCAGCGCCAGTTGTCGATGTGCGCCTGTACCGCGATGAAGGTCTCGGTGTCGCTGTCGTTGTCCACGTCCTTTTCGAAGTAGTAGGCCGGCACTTCCTGGCCGCCGATCTTGCCGGCGCCGTACTGGCCGCGCACGGTCTTGTCCTGCACGTCCTGGCCGGTGATGGGCTTGAGCGCGCGAAGGATCTTCACCTTTTCGTCGCGTACCGCCTCGGCCTCGAACTGCGCCGGCGGCTCCATCGCCACCAGGCAGAGCAATTGCAGCAGGTGGTTCTGCAGCATGTCGCGGGTGGCGCCGGCGCGGTCGTAGTAGGCGCCACGGTTCTCCACGCCAAGGGTCTCGCAGACGCTGATCTGCACATGGTCGACCTGGCCGTTGCGCCACACCGGCTCCAGCAGGGCATTGGCGAAGCGCAGGGCCATGAGGTTCTGCACGGTTTCCTTGCCCAGGTAGTGGTCGATGCGAAATACTTGCGGTTCGCTGAACACCGCGCCGATGGCCTCGTTGATCGCGGTGGCCGACTCCAGCGAATGGCCGATGGGCTTCTCCAGCACGATGCGCGCCTCGCTGTCGGCCAGGCCGGCGATGCGCAGGTGGTTGGCGATGGGCACGAACAGCTTGGGCGCGGTGGCCAGGTAGTAGATGCGGGTCAAACCGCCGGGTTCGCCCAGGTAGCGGGCCAGGCGGCCGAAGTCGGCGCTCTGCGCGGCGTCCATGGGGAAGTAGTCCAGGCGTGCGCAGAAGCGCTGCCAGACGTCCTCGTCGAAGTCCTGGCGGGCGATCTGCGCCCGGCAATGGCGCTCGGCGAGCTTGAGGTAGTCGTTGCGCGACAGGTGGCGCCGGGCCAGGGCTATGATCCGCACGGCATTGTGCAGGCGGGCCTCGCGATACAGGTGGTAAAGCGCGGGAAGCAGTTTGTGCAGGGCCAGGTCGCCCGTGCCGCCGAAAACCAGGATGTCGCAAGGAATCGTCAAACCACCACTCTCCACGTTCGTTTAGCTGGGCGGGTTGGCAAGCATGTAGTATAACTACAAGAAAGCTACATCCCGGCACGCCGATCATAACCGAGTCCAGCCCGTGAATCTGTTGCAACATATCGACCAATCGCGGCACCTGCTGCGCAAATCGGAACTCAAAGTGGCCGACCATGTGCTGCTCGATCCGGCTGCCGTCATGCACAGTTCGATGGCCGACCTGGCGCACAGCGTGGGGATCAGCGAGCCGACCATCGTGCGTTTCTGCCGGGCGATTGGCTGTTCGGGTTTCCAGGATCTCAAGCTCAAGCTGGCGCAGAGCCTGGCCGCTGGCGCCAGTTTCGGCCAGTTCGCGATTCACGAAGACGACTCGGTCGCTGACTACAGCCTGAAGATCTTCGACACCACCCTGCACACGCTGATGGAGGTGCGCGAGCACCTCGACCCGCAGGCGCTGCAGCAGGCGGTGACCGCCATGGCCCAGGCCCAGCGCGTGGAGTTCTACGGCTTTGGTGCTTCTGGCGCGGTGGCGGCCGATGCCCAGCACAAGTTCTTCCGCCTGCTGCTCAGCGCTGCGGCCTATTCCGACCCGCACATGCAGGCGATGTCGGCGGTCACCCTGAAGCCGGGCGACGTGGCGGTGTGCATTTCGCAGTCGGGGCGCTCCAAGGACCTGCTGATCACCGCAAACCTGGTGCGTGAAAGTGGCGCCAACCTGATCACCCTGTGCCCGAGCCAGACGCCGCTGGCCGAATTGTCGACGGTCAACCTGGCCATCGACGTGCATGAAGACACCGAGATCTACACCCCGCTGACCTCGCGCATCGCTCACCTTGTGGTGATCGACGTGCTGGCCATGGGCGTGGCCATGGCCCGCGGGCCGAGCCTGGTCAACCACCTCAAGAGCGTGAAGCGCAGCTTGCGCAGCCTGCGTTTGTCGCCCAAGTCGATCAAGGCCACCGACGACTGAGCGATACGCAGATTTCATCATTTCGTCACTATTTCACCGCAAAACGGTAAACCCCTGAGGCCAGTCTGAAACTCCCGCATCCTATTTGGGAGACAGGCAATGGCACATGATCACGCAGGTGTGTACCAACCCAACGCCAAGGCTCGCAAGCAGCAGGAAAAGGACCAGCGCCGCATGGAGTTCCGCCGCGCGATCGAAAGCTACTGCGACCAGCGCCAGCTGCTGCGCGAGCTGGCCGACTACCCCGACTTGCAAGCCATCACGGTGTGGCAGGTCTCGGCGGCAACTTACCCGAGAAACGCTCCACAAGCCCGCTGATCTGCGCACGTTCACCGCGGATGAACGCCTGGAACGCCAGGGCGACCGGCGACTGGCGCTTGTTTTTGGATTGCACCAGGCACCAACTGCGGTACAGCGGCAGCTCTTCCACCGGCAGTTCCCTGAGCACGCCGGTGGCCAGCTCCAGATTGACCGCGTGGCGGGTCAGCAGGGCGATGCCCAGGCCGGCCACCACGCATTCGCGCTGGGCGTCCGTGGAGGCCACCTCGACGGTCTGGGTGAAGTGCACGCGCTTGTCCTTGAAGAACTCCTCGCAGGCCTTGCGCGTGCCCGACCCTTGCTCGCGGACCAGCAGGGCATGAGGCTCGAGATCCTGCAGGCGCAGCTGTTCGAGCTTGCAAAGCGGATGGTCCGGCGGCGCCACGGCAATGATCGGGTTGTTGAGGAAGGGCAGGAACTCCAGGCCCATGTCCTGGGGCACCATGGACATGATGGTCAGGTCGTCGCGGTTGTCCGACAGGCGCCGGATCGCCTGGGCCCGGTTGACCACCGTGAGGGTGAGGTTGACCTCCGGTTGGCGCTGCTTGAAGGCGGCGAACAGGTGTGGCACGAAGTACTTGGCGCTGGATTCGATCGCCAGTTTCAGCTGCCCCTGCAATGAGCCCTGCAGGTCCGACAGCTGCATGTCGAGGTTTTCCAGGCGCCCGAAGATATCCCGGCTGGCGCGTTGCAGCGCCTCGGCTGCCTCGGTCAGGTAGAGCTTCTTGCCGACGTACTCGAACAGCGGCTGGCCGACCAGCTCCTCGAGTTGGCGGATCTGTAGACTAACGGCGGGTTGCGTCAGCGCCATCTCCTCGGCCGCCCGGCTGTAGGAGCGCAGATCACACACCTCGTTGAACACCTGCAGTTGACGCAAAGTCATACGCATCAAGGACTTACGCATTTTTCCGGGGCTCCGGCAAAACCTTGTTACCTCACTATAAGCTTTTGCTAATACTATCCCTAACAAATATTGATTTTTGTTTATTGACCTTCGGCGCTAGGGTGAATATGCGACTGGCCAGCGACGTCTGGTCACGCGCCGACCGGTAAAACCGGCTCGTCTGTTCCTACGGCTTTGGGAAGACTCCAGTGATAACAAAAATCCTGATCGCCAACCGGGGTGAGATCGCAGTTCGGATCGTGCGTGCCTGCGCCGAGATGGGCATTCGCTCCGTCGCGATCTACGCCGACGCCGACCGTCACGCCCTGCACGTCAAGCGCGCCGACGAGGCCTACAGCATCGGTGCCGAGCCCCTGGCCGGCTACCTGAACCCGCGCAAGCTGGTGAACCTTGCTGTCGAGACCGGCTGCGATGCCCTGCATCCAGGCTACGGTTTTCTGTCGGAAAACGCCGAGCTTGCGGAGATCTGCGCCGAACGCGGGATCAAGTTCATCGGCCCGGCCGCCGATGTCATTCGCCGCATGGGCGACAAGACCGAGGCACGCCGCACCATGATCGCGGCCGGTGTCCCGGTCACCCCCGGCACCGAAGGCAACGTCGCCGATATCCATGAAGCCCTGCGCGAAGGCGACCGCATCGGTTACCCGGTGATGCTCAAGGCCACCTCCGGTGGCGGCGGGCGTGGCATCCGCCGCTGCAACAGCCGTGAAGAGCTGGAGCAGAACTTCCCCCGTGTCATCTCCGAGGCCACCAAGGCCTTCGGCTCGGCGGAAGTGTTCCTGGAAAAATGCATCGTCAACCCCAAGCACATCGAGGCGCAGATCCTCGGTGACAGCTTCGGCAACGTGGTGCACCTGTTTGAACGCGACTGCTCGATCCAGCGCCGCAACCAGAAGCTGATCGAGATTGCCCCGAGCCCGCAACTGACCCCCGAGCAGCGCGCCTACATCGGCGACCTGGCGGTGCGCGCGGCCAAGGCGGTGGACTACGAGAACGCCGGTACCGTGGAGTTCCTGCTCGCCGATGGCGAGGTGTACTTCATGGAGATGAACACTCGGGTGCAGGTGGAACACACCATCACCGAGGAAATCACCGGCATCGACATCGTCCGCGAGCAGATTCGCATCGCCTCCGGCCTGCCGCTGTCGATCAAGCAGGAAGACATCCAGCACCGTGGCTTCGCGTTGCAGTTCCGCATCAACGCCGAAGATCCGAAGAACAACTTCCTGCCCAGCTTCGGCAAGATCACCCGCTACTACGCCCCCGGCGGCCCCGGCGTGCGCACCGACACGGCGATCTACACCGGCTATACCATTCCGCCGTTCTACGACTCCATGTGCCTTAAGCTCGTGGTATGGGCGCTGACCTGGGAAGAAGCCATGGACCGCGGCCTGCGGGCCCTGGACGACATGCGCGTGCAGGGGGTGAAGACCACCGCCGCGTACTACCAGGAAATCCTGCGCAATCCGGAATTCCGCAGCGGCCAGTTCAACACCAGCTTCGTCGAAAGCCACCCTGAACTGACCAACTACTCGATCAAGCGCAAACCCGAAGAGCTGGCCCTGGCCATCGCCGCCGCCATCGCCGCGCACGCAGGCCTGTGAGGAACCGAACAATGTCCAAGAAAATCTTTGTCACCGACACAATCCTGCGCGACGCCCACCAGTCCCTGCTGGCCACCCGCATGCGCACCGAAGACATGCTGCCGATCTGCGACAAGCTCGACAAAGTCGGCTACTGGTCGTTGGAAGTCTGGGGCGGCGCCACCTTCGACGCCTGCGTGCGCTTCCTCAAGGAAGACCCGTGGGAGCGCCTGCGCAAGCTGCGCGCCGCATTGCCCAACACCCGCCTGCAGATGCTCCTGCGTGGGCAGAACCTGCTGGGCTACCGCCATTACAGCGACGACGTGGTCAAGGCCTTCGTCGCCAAGGCGGCGGTCAACGGCATCGATGTGTTCCGCATCTTCGACGCCATGAACGACGTGCGTAACCTGCGCGTGGCCATCGAGGCGGTGAAGGCCGCCGGCAAGCACGCCCAGGGCACCATCGCCTACACCACCAGCCCCGTGCACACCATCGACGCCTTCGTGCAGCAGGCCAAGCAGATGGAAGCCATGGGCTGCGACTCGGTGGCGATCAAGGACATGGCCGGCTTGTTGACCCCGTTCGCCACCGGCGAGCTGGTCAAGGCACTGAAGGCCGAACAGTCGCTGCCGGTGTTCATCCACTCCCACGACACCGCTGGCCTGGCCGCGATGTGCCAGCTCAAGGCGGTGGAAAACGGCGCCGACCATATCGACACCGCCATCTCCAGCTTCGCCTGGGGCACCAGCCACCCAGGTACCGAATCGATGGTCGCCGCCCTCAAGGGCAGCGAGTTCGACACCGGCCTGGACCTGGAGCTGTTGCAGGAGATCGGCCTGTACTTCTACGCCGTGCGCAAGAAGTACCACCAGTTCGAGAGTGAATTCACCGCCGTGGACACCCGCGTGCAGGTCAACCAGGTGCCGGGCGGGATGATTTCCAACCTGGCCAACCAGCTCAAGGAGCAGGGCGCGCTCAACCGCATGAACGAAGTGCTGGCGGAGATCCCGCGGGTGCGCGAAGACCTCGGCTTCCCGCCGCTGGTGACGCCGACCTCGCAGATCGTCGGTACCCAGGCGTTCTTCAACGTGCTGGCCGGCGAGCGCTACAAGACCATCACCAACGAGGTGAAGCTGTACCTGCAGGGCGGTTACGGCAAGGCGCCGGGCGTGGTCAACGAGCAGCTGCGTCGCCAGGCGATCGGCAGCGAGGAAGTGATCGACGTGCGCCCGGCCGACCTGCTCAAGCCGGAGATGGCCAAGCTGCGTGCCGATATCGGCAGCCTGGCGCATTCCGAGGAAGACGTGCTGACCTTTGCCATGTTCCCCGACATTGGCCGCAAGTTCCTCGAGGAGCGCGAAGCCGGCTCCCTCAAGCCCGAAGCCCTGCTGCCGATTCCGGAAGCCGGCGCGGTGGGCTCGGTGGGCGGTGAGGGCGTGCCGACCGAGTTCGTCATCGACGTGCACGGCGAGACCTACCGCGTCGACATCACCGGCGTGGGCGTCAAGGCCGAAGGCAAGCGCCACTTCTACCTGTCCATCGACGGGATGCCGGAAGAAGTGGTGTTCGAGCCGCTCAACGAGTTCGTCGGCGGTGGCGGCAGCAAGCGCAAGCAGGCCAGCGAGCCGGGCCATGTCAGCACCAGCATGCCGGGCAACATCGTCGATGTGCTGGTCAAGGAAGGTGACGTGGTCAAGGCCGGTCAAGCGGTGCTGATCACCGAAGCCATGAAGATGGAGACCGAAGTGCAGGCGGCGATCGCCGGCAAGGTCGTGGCCATCCATGTGGCCAAGGGCGACCGGGTCACCCCGGGCGAGATCCTGATCGAGATCGAAGGCTGAGATAAGCCTTCATCTACAAGCGGTTAACCTCTGGGGAGCGAATGCTCCCCTTTTTTTCGCCTGCCGCTCAGCGTTGGTAACCCTTGCCGAAATGCCGCTCCAGCCGGGCCTGCACCAGCTCCAGCAGGATCGACAGCACCCAGTAGATCACCGCCGCGGTGGTCAGCATCTCCAGGTAGCGATAGCTGGAGCGGCCGTAGGACTGGGCCAGGAACATCACTTCCCAGACACCCATCACCGAAATCAGCGACGAGTCCTTGAGCATTGAGATGAACTGGTTGGCGCTCGGCGGGATGATGGTGCGCATGGCCTGGGGCAGGGTGATGTGCCAGAAGATCGCTGCCGGACGCATGCCCAGGGCCAGGGCAGCCTGGCGCTGGCCGACGGCGACGCCGATGATGCCGGCGCGGAAGATCTCGCTCAGGTAGGCGCCGTAGTTCAGTGACAGGGCGATGATCCCGGCGGCGATGGCGCCCGGCACCAGGCCCAGCTGTGGCAGGCCCAGGTAGATCAGCAGAATCTGGATCAACAGCGGTGTGCCGCGAAAGAACGAGGTATAGAAACTCGCCAGGCCAAACAGCACCGCACTGCTGGACAGCCTTGCCAAGGCGGCGGCAAAACCCAGCAGCACCGAGGTGAACATCGAACAGATGCACAGGAACAGGGTCAGCGCCGCGCCTTGCAAAAAGCCGTTGGGGCCAAGCCGGAAGCCTGCAAGGTTGGGGAATTTCTCTACGATGATCGAAAATTTCAGATCAAAGTTTAAGAAAAAGCCCACGAACAGCAGCAACAATACCAGCCACGTCAGGTACAGCCGGCTGCGAAAGCCGAGCAGGCGCGAGCCCGTCGATGTGGCGACGGGTTTGGGAGCAGGTTGATGTGCATTCATTTACTGATGTCGGCGCCGATCCACTTCTGCGAAAGCTTCGCCAGCGTACCCTCGGCTTTCAGCTCGGCGAACACCTGGCGCACCTTGGCATCCCATTCTGGGTCGCCTTTCTCGATGGCCACCGAGTTGGGCTCTTCATACAACGGCGCCCCGGCCAGCTTGAAACGCTTGTCCTGGTCCAGGCGGGGTTGCGCGGTCACCAGGTTGGTCAGGATTGCATCCAGGCGCACGCCGGCGCCCAGGCCGAGGTCCTGGAAGGCAACGTTGTCGGTGTCGTATGGGGCGGCCTGGACGAAGTCGAAGGGGTAGTCGATCTTGCGGTCTTCGGCGCCTTCGATCACCAGGTTCTTGTTCAGGTAGCTCTCGTAGCTGGAGGCACTGGTCAGGCCGACCTTGCGCCCGTTCAGGTCCTTGGCCGAGTGGATGCGCTCGTCCTTGGCGTTGACCACGATAACCGCCGGCGAGGCGTAGTACTGCACCGGGAAGTCGAACACTTCGGCGCGCGCCTTGCTCGGCGTCATCGAGCAGATGCAGATGTCGTAGCGGCCGCTCCAGCGGCCAGCAGCGATCACGTCCCAGGAGGGCGTTTCCAGGCGCAGTTTCACCCCCAGCTTTTCGGCGACTGCCTTGGCCACGTCCACATCGAAGCCGTCGAGCTGATTTTGCTCGTTGAGGAAAGAGAACGGCGGGTAGCTCTCCATCAACACATTGACCAGTTCCTTGCGGGTTTCCACACGTTCCAGCGTGGCGCCTGCGAAGGCTTGAGTGGCAGCGCTCAGGGCAAGGAGACCGGCGCCCAGCAAGGTTGGTAAACGCATGGAGATACCTGAAAAAGTGCTTGAATAAAGGATGTTTGATATTTAATAGTTATAAACATGTACTAACTAGTGAATTTTGTTCATATCAATATAAGTGAATGGCATATGGGCGAACGGTCGTTGGTTATTCTGGATGGCGGCATGGGGCGGGAATTGCAGCGCCGGGGTGCGCCGTTTCGTCAGCCGGAGTGGTCGGCGCTGGCGCTGAGCGAGGCGCCGGAGGCCGTAGTGGCCGTCCATGCTGCCTACATCGCGGCGGGTGCCGAAGTGATCACCAGCAACAGCTATGCGGTGGTGCCGTTTCATATCGGCGAAGCGCGCTTTGCCAAAGAGGGCTACGCCCTGGCACAAACCGCAGGGCAATTGGCACGGGCGGCTGCCGATGCTGCCGGGGGCAAGGTGCGGGTTGCCGGCTCCTTGCCGCCGCTGTTCGGTTCCTATCGCCCAGACCTGTTCCAGCCGCAACAGGTCGCCGCAGTGCTGACGCCGCTGCTTGAAGGCCTGGCCGAGCATGTCGACCTGTGGCTGGCGGAAACTCAGAGTTCGATCGCGGAAGTGCGTGCCATCCACGCGCAGCTGCGGCGCGATGGCAAGCCGTTCTGGGTGTCGTTCACCCTGCGGGATGAAGACGTCGATGATGTGCCACGGCTGCGCTCGGGCGAACCGGTCGCGCAAGCCGCCGAAGCCGTTGCCGCGCTTGGTGCGCAGGTGTTGTTGTTCAACTGCAGCCAGCCCGAAGTGATCGGTGATGCCATCGATGCCGCCAAGGCAGCATTCGAGCGCCTGGGTGCCGATATCGCCATCGGTGCCTACGCCAACGCCTTCCCACCCCAGCCCAAGGATGCAACGGCCAATGATGGCCTGGACGAGCTGCGTGAAGACCTGGACCCACCGGGCTACCTGAGCTGGGCACAGAACTGGCGCCAGCGCGGTGCCAGTCTGGTCGGCGGTTGCTGCGGAATCGGCCCGGAGCACATTGCCGAGCTCAAGGCGAAGTTGGTTTGATGAGGTAGATCGTGGCCTGCCGCTGAGGGTGGGCCAATGGGACTAGTATCCCAGAAATTGATGCCTTGGCGCCCCTGATGGATCCGGAGCAGGCCTTCCAGCGCCTGCGCCAGGATGCCGGCAGCCTGCTGGCATTGCCGGACATCCTGACCGATATGGGGCTCTCTGATGCGCTAATGAACCATCCGGCCATTGCCCTCGGCTCACTGCAACGGCGGCTGACCGCCTGGGGGCTGGCATGACAGTTTCCATCGATGTGCGCGGGTTGTTGATCGATGCTGTGCGCGAAGGTATCGCCGACGGCAGCCTGGAACTCGGCGCGGCAGTGCGCCGCTTGCGTGTCGAGGTGGCCAAGATGCAGCAGGCGCAGTTTGCGAAGATGTGCAAGATTTCGGTTCGCACGCTGATTCAGATCGAGCAGGGGGAAGGCAACCCCACGCTCAAGTCGTTGAATGCAGTGTTCAAGCCGTTCGGCTTGAAAATGGGTGTGGTCAGTCGTCACCGGCAGATCGGTTGACTGCATCGCGGGGCAAGTCGCAAGCGTGGGAGCGGCGGTGCGCCGATGCGCCGATGCGACTTGCCCCGCACTGCTTCAACCCAGGCGACATGCCTCCAGCGTCAGCACCTGCCCCTGAGGCTGCTGGTTTTCCTCACTCAACCAACGCTCGAACCCCACCGCCACGGCCGGCCACTCGGCATCGGTAATCGAGTACCAGGCGGTATCCCGATTGCGGTCCTTGACCACCATGTGGTTACGGAACACCCCTTCAAACACAAAGCCGAACCGCTCCGCTGCACGCTTGGAGCGATCATTGGCGTTGTTGCACTTCCATTCCAGCCGGCGGTTGCCCAGCGCGAAGCCGAGCTTGCTCAGCAGGTAGACCGCCTCGGTGCCCTTGGGCGTGCGCTGCATGGCGGCGCCGAAGGCGATGTGGCCGATTTCGAAGCGACCCTGTTCCGGGACGATCGACATGTAGCTGAGGATGCCCTGGACCTGGCCGCTGGCGCGGTCGATCACGCTGTAGAACAGCGGGTCGCGGCTGGCGGCGTTGCCTTGCAGCCAGTGGTCGAAGCCGGCGCGCTCGGTAAACGGGCCGTAGGGCAGGTAGTCCCACAGCAACGGGTCCGAGCCCGGGCCTTGCAGTACTTCCCACAGGTCATTGCCATGGCGGGCCGGGTCGAGTTTTTCCAGGCGGATGAAACGGCCTTCGAGGGGCTCGGCCTTCGGGGTGCCGGCGGGCTTCCAGTTCAATGCGTCGTTCATGTTCGGCCTACAGTGCTTTGCGGAATTGGATGAAGCCCGGCCGATCGGCGATCTGTTCGTACAGGCTGATGGCGGTGGCATTGGTCTCGTGGGTCAGCCAGTGCACCCTCGTGCAGTCGGCGGCCTTGGCCGTCGCGTAAACATGCTCGATCAGCTGTCGGCCGATACCCAGGCCGCGTTGCTCGCCGTCCACGTAGAGGTCCTGCAGGTAGCAGGAATTCTGGATGCTCCAGTTGGTGCGATGGTAGATGAAGTTGACCAGGCCCACCGCCTTGTCGTCGACCCAGGCCAGGGTCGAATGGGTGGGCTCGTTGGGGTCGAGCAGGCGCTGCCAGGTGCTGAGGTAGACCTCGTCGGCCAGCTCGGTCTGGTAGAAGCGCAGGTAGGCCTGCCACAGGGAGCGCCAGGCGGCGTGATCGTGAGTGCCGACCGGGCGCAGGGTAACGGGGGTCATGGGCTTGTCCTTCAGAGATCGCGCATGTGCGCGGCGAGTTGGTTGTCCAGGTGGTCATTGCTGGCACTGAGGCCTTTGCGCACGCCGGCAATGTCATGCGCCGAACGGTTCTGGCTCAGTTTGCGCGCACCTTGCAGGCGGCTGATGGACAGGCGGATGCCAACGATGGCGCGGAGCATGCCGTCGAGGTAGTCGCTTGGGGCGTCAGACACTTTCCAGGGCTCGTCGCGGAGTTGTTCATGGCGTTCGGTGAGGCGGGTGACAATGTCCAGTAACGACTGGGCGTTGTGGATAACTTCGACCGGGCCATAGGCGTGCACGGCCAGGTAGTTCCAGGTCGGCACCACCTTGGGGTTGTCCGCCTTGCTCGGGTAGTAGCTCGGGCTGACGTAGGCATCGGCACCGGGAAACACCAGCAGCGCCTCGCCCCCTTGCTCCAGGTCCTGCCACTGGCGGTTGGCCCGGGCCAGGTGGGCGTAGACCGTGCCGAACTCGCCTTCGCCAGCCTCGACCAGTACGGGCAGGTGGGTGGCCAGCAGGCCCTGGTCACCCTGGCTGACCAGCAGCGCCAGGCGGGTTTGCAGCATGTGCCGGTGCAGGCGGTCGAGGTCGTGTTCCTGGTGGGACTTGTTGTTGTACATGCTGGATGTCCTTGCTGAATGACCCCATGCTAGGCAGGCTATTGGCTCTAGGTAAGAGCCATTCACGGCTGTTTTCATAGGTCCAATGTCATGAGCGAACGTTGCCATCCTCTGCCTTTCGACCCCGCGGGTATTGTCCTGGACCGCCGCCGCGGGCTGAGCCAGCAGCTCTACCATGCCTTGCGCGCCAGGGTGCTGGATGGGCGCCTGGGCAGCGGCACGCGGTTGCCGGCCACCCGCGATTTGGCGGCGATGCTGATGCTGTCGCGCAACAGCGTGGTGCGAGCCTACGACCAGCTGTATGCGGAGGGCTTCATCGAGAGCCGGGTTGGCGATGGCACCTATGTTAGCCAGCTGCCGAAACTATCCACACAATTATCAACAGGGTTATCCCTGGGGTTATCAACAGACTTATCCACATATAGTGCTTCAGATACTGAGGATTTATCCAGGCAGGCAGTCATCAGCGAGCCCCTGCAACGTCTGAAGAATCATCATTTGCCGCTGCCCAGAGGCGGGGCGCCCAAGGCTTTTCGCGTCGGCGTGCCGGCGTTCGACCTGTTCCCGTTCGAGGTGTGGGCCAAGCTGCAAGCGGGTTTCTGGCGAAATCCCGACCCGGCGATGCTGGGCTATGGCGACCCGGCCGGTGAGTGGCAGCTGCGTGAATTGATTGCCACCTACCTGCGACGCTCGCGGGGGCTTAGCTGCACGGCTGAACAAATAGTGATCACCAGTGGCGCGCAGGAGGCCATCAGCCTTTGTGCACAGCTGCTGCTGCAACCGGGCGATGGCGTGGCTGTGGAAAACCCGGGCTACCGGGCTGCCGGGCATGCCTTCGCGATGGCCGGGGCCACGCTCAAGGGCGTGCCGGTGGATGCCGAGGGCATGGACTGCGCAAGGCTGACCGAGATGCCCGAGTGCCGGCTGGCCTACGTGACGCCTGCCCACCAGTACCCCACGGGCGTCACCATGAGCCTGGCCCGTCGCCTGTCGCTGCTGGATTGGGCCGAGCGCCAGGATGGCTGGATCCTCGAGGACGACTACGACGGCGAGTACCGTTACAGCGGTGTGCCGCTGGCGCCACTGGCCTCGCTGGACCGCCAGGGGCGAGTGCTGTACGTGGGGACCTTCGGCAAGATCGCGCTTCCGGCCTTGCGCCTGGGATACCTGGTGCTTCCCGGGCGTCTGGTGCAGGCGTTCAGTCGATGCCGGGCGCTGGCGGTACGCCATTCGGAGGTCGGCACCCAGTGCGTGATGGCGCAATTCATGGCCCAGGGGCATTTCCAGCGGCATATCCGCCGCATGCGCCGGGCTGCGCTGGCGCGGCGCAATGTGCTCAAGGCAGGCTGGCCGCAGGACGTGCCGGGGCTGGGGGCCATGCCCGTGGTGGCAGCGGGGCTGCATGTGAAGGTAGATGTGGATAACTTCGCGCGGGAGCAGGAGCTGGTGGCTCGGGCGGAAGCGGTGGGGGTGGAGGTCAATCCGCTGAGCAGCTACTGGCTGGAGGATAGCGAGGAGCCAGTGGATAACAGGGCAGGGTTGGTGCTGGGGTTTGCCACGGTGCCGGAGGCGCAGATAGCGGATGCGTTGATGCGTCTGCGCAAGGCTTGGCGGCGCTGAATTGAGGTCGCTCTGCGCCCCGTCGTCGGCAAGCCGACTCCCACAGTAACTGCGCATGCCTTTGTAGGAGCCGGCTTGCCGGCGAGGGGCTGCAGAGCAGGCCCCAACCCCATCAGGTTCCCGACTTGATCTTGGTCCAGGCCCGGGTGCGTGCCCGCTCGGCATCCCGTGGCAGTGGCTTCAAGGTATACAGCTTGGCCATCGCCTCCGTTGTCGGGTACAGGTTCGGGTTGTTGCGGATCGCTGGGCTTACCTTGTCGTTCGCATCCTTGTTCGGGTTCGGGTAGCCGACGAAATCGCTGATCGGCGCGATCACCTCAGGCCGCAGCAGGTAGTTGATGAAGGCATGGGCATCCTCCGGGTTGGCCGCGTTCTTCGGGATCGCCAGCATGTCGAACCAGATCGGTGCCCCCTCCCTGGGCAGGCGCATGTCCACTGTCACGCCATTCTTTGCCTCGCGGGCGCGGTTGGCGGCCTGGGAGAAGCTGCCCGAATAACCCACTGCCACGCAGATGTCGCCGTTGGCGATGTCGGCCATGTACTTGGAAGAGTGGAAGTAGGTGACATGCGGGCGGATCTTCAGCAGCAGGTCCTGGGCTTTCTGATAGTCGGCCGGCTTGCCGCTGTTAGGGTCCAGACCCAGGTACGACAGGGCCAGCGGCAGGATCTCCGACGGTGAATCGAGCAGCGCCACGCCGCACTGCTTGAGCTTGGCGATGTTCTCCGGTTTGAAGATCAGGTCCCAGCTGTCCACCGGGGCGTTGTCGCCGAGCACCGCCTTGACCTTGTCCGGGTTGAAGCCGATCAGCACGGTGCCGTACATGTAGGGCACGGCGAACTTGTTGCCGGGATCGTTGGCCTCGATCAGCTTCATCAGCGCCGGGTCCAGGTGTTGCCAGTTGGGCAGCTTGGCGCGATCGAGCGGCTGGAACACGCCCGCTTCGATCTGCTTGGCGAGGAACACGTTGGACGGCACCACCACGTCGTAGCCGGAGTTGCCGGTCAGCAGCTTGGCCTCCAGTGCCTCGTTGGTGTCGAAGATGTCGTAGACCAGCTTCACCCCGCTGTCCTTCTGGAAGTCGGTGAGGGTCTGCGGGGTGATGTAGTCGAACCAGTTGTAGACCCGCAGGGTGCGCTGGTCGGCATGGGCCTGGAGCGCGCCGGCGAGCAGGCCGGTGGCGATGAGCGGGGCGAGCAGACGCTTGAGTCGGACCATGTTCAGGCTCCTGGCTGGGCGTGCTGGAAGCCTTCCAGCACATTGACCGCGTTGATGCCGATTTCCTCCACAGCGTAGCCACCCTCCATCACGAACAAGGTCGGCTTGCCCAGCTGGGCGATGCGCTTGCCCATTTCCAGATAGTCCGGGCTGTCGAGCTTGAACTGGGAGATCGGGTCATCCTTGAAGGTGTCCACGCCGAGGGAGATCACCAGTACCTCGGCGTCGTAGGCGGCGATGCGCTGGCAAGCATCTTCCAATGCAGCGCTCCAGACGGCCCAATCACTGCCGGCGGGCAGTGGGTAATTGATGTTGCAGCCTTCGCCCGCGCCTTCGCCGACTTCGTCGGCATAGCCCAGGAAGAACGGGAACTCGTCCTGCGGATCGCCGTGGATCGAGGCGAAAAACACATCGTTGCGGGTGTAGAAGATGTCCTGGGTGCCGTTGCCGTGGTGGTAGTCGACATCGAGGATGGCCACCTTGCGCCGGCCCTGGTCAAGGAAGGCCTGGGCGGCGATGGCGGCGTTGTTCAGGTAGCAGTAGCCACCCATCACCTCGGCGGCGGCGTGGTGTCCCGGCGGGCGGCACAGGGCGAAGGCCGCGTGGGCGCCTTGCTGGATCGCGGCCTGGGCGGTCAGGGCCACTTGCGCCGCGCTGTAGGCGGCCTGCCAGGTGCCGGCGGTGATGGGTGCGCCAGCGTCGAAGCTGTAATAGCCGAGTTCACCGTGCAGGCCGGTGGGCTTGACCTGGCGCAGGGTGCGCGCCGGCCAGGTGAAGGGCAGCAGGTCGCCGTCGTGGCCGAGTACGGCCCAGCGAGCCCAGGCGCCTTCGAAGAAGTTCAGGTAGTCGGTGCTGTGGATACGTTGCAGCGGGGCGCGACCGAAATCGGTGGGGCCTTGCACGGGGCCGAGGTTGCGCTTTTGCACCTGCTCCAGGACGTGGTCGGCGCGGGAAGGCATTTCGAAGCAGGGCATCAGTTGGCCGTCGATCAGCTCGCAGCGGCCATGGTGCAGGCGGTGGTCATCGGAATAGATCGTCAGCACGTGTTGTTCTCCGTTTATGACTGGCGTGGGCCGATTGTGCTGGCTGGCCTGATGCAGGGAGAACGGCATGAATGGCCAAAAGGGGATAGATATGGCCATCACCTGTGCCGACCGCTATCGCGGGGTGGTCAGCCGCGGAAATGGCTGGGCGCAACGCCGCTCCAGCGCTGGAAGGCATGCCTAAAACTCGCGGTCTCGCTGAATCCCAGCGATTCGGCAATGCGATAGATCGGCATCTGGTCTTCGGCCAGCAGTTGCTTGGCCCGCTCGAAGCGCAACTCGTCGAGCAGCTGTTGATAACTGCTGCCCAGCGCCTGCAGGTGCCGGCGCAAGGTGCGCGACGAGCAGTTCATTTGCCGTGCCAGCCCCTCCAGCCCGGGGGCGGCATCCAGCTGTTGGACCAGCAGCTGGCGAATGCGTCCGAGCCAGGCCTGGCGTCCGGTGAACTCAAGGTTCAGGCGCCTGCAGCGTTCGCCCATGGCCTTGTGGGTGATCGGGTCGGCCAGCGGCAGTGGCATGTCCAGCCAGCGGCGCTCGAAGGCAAAGGCGTTGTCGCTGGCCTGGAAGCCGAGCGGGCACTGGAACGCACCGTCATAGAGCGTGTGGTAGCCGGGACGCGAGTGTTCGAAGCGCGCCGCCAGCAGCGGCAGCGGGCGGCCGAGCAGGTCATCGCAGATCACCTTCAGCGACACCAGGCAGAACTCGGCGTTGAAGGCGGCAAGGCCGGGGGCGTCGTAATGGTCGGTGGCGCTGAGCCAGACTCGCTGGCCGTCATCCACCAGGCGCAGCTGGAAGACTGTTCCCAGCAGTGCCGGATAACTCAGCGCCAGGCGCAGGGCGTCACCCAAAGTGGCACTGGAGAGCAGGGCGTAACCGAGCATCCCGTAGCACGACACATGCATCCGCCGGCCCAGTTCCAGGCCGATGTCCTCACGCCGGGCCACGGCGTTGGCGCACACCTGCAGCTCCTGTTGGGTGGTGATGCGCGCATCGGCGTGGCCCAGGTCCGCCGGGCCTATGCCGCTGCCGGCGAGCAGCTGCCGCGGGTCGACGCCGGCCTCCTGGAACACCTGGAGGATCAGCGAAACCGCGTTGAGGGTGGTGAGGTGGCTGTGCAGCATGCTCGGCGTCCCATTGGGCTGAGAAGCTTTGGAGAGCAAGTTGTGTGCCGTTGGAGGGATATCGAATCCCTGGCACAAAAAAAGGGCCCGGAGCGTGCGCTCGGGCCCTTGAAAGGTTGAGAGGTGTCTAGTCCCTCGACCTGGTGAGACTGTTTGCAGCGGCCTGGGTTACGCCTTCAGCGGAACCAGACGGGGAGCGATCATGTTTTCCGGACGCAGGATGTCGTTGAGCATCGCTTCGTCCAGCAGCTTCTCCTCGCGCACCAGTTCTAGCACGCCGCGGCCGGTTTCCAGGGCGACGCGGGCGATACGGGTGGCGTTTTCGTAGCCGATGTACGGGTTCAGGGCGGTGACCAGGCCGATCGAGTGCTCGACCAGTTCACGGCAGCGCTGTTCGTTGGCGGTGATGCCGACGATGCAGTGCTCGCGCAGCATGTCCATGGCGCGTTGCAGCAGGCGGATCGAGTCGAAGATCTTGTAGGCGATCAGCGGCTCCATGACGTTCAGCTGCAGCTGGCCACCTTCGGCGGCGACGGTCAGTGCCAGATCGTTGCCCATGATGGCGAAGGCCACCTGGTTGACGGCTTCCGGGATCACCGGGTTGACCTTGCCTGGCATGATCGAGCTGCCTGGCTGACGTGCTGGCAGGTTGATTTCGTTGATGCCGGTACGTGGTCCGCTGGACAGCAGGCGCAGGTCGTTGCAGATCTTCGACAGCTTGACCGCGGTACGCTTGAGCATGCCGGAGAACAGCACGAAGGCGCCCATGTCGGAGGTGGCTTCGATCAGGTCGGCAGCTGGGACCAGCGGCTGGCCGCTGATGGTCGCCAGGCGCTGCACGGCCAGGGCCTGGTAGCCCGGGTCGGCGTTGATGCCGGTACCGATGGCGGTACCGCCCAGGTTGATTTCGGTCAGCAGTTCCGGCGCCAGCGAGCGCAGGCGCTGCAGGTCTTCGGTCATGGTGGTGGCGAAGGCGCGGAATTCCTGGCCCAGGGTCATCGGTACGGCGTCCTGCAGCTGGGTACGGCCCATCTTCAGTACGTGGTCGAACTCTTTACCCTTGGCGGCGAAGGCCTGGATCAGGCTGTCGAGGCTGGCCAGCAGGGCGTCGTGGCCCAGCAGCAAGCCCAGACGGATCGCGGTCGGATAGGCGTCGTTGGTCGACTGCGCCATGTTCACGTCGTTGTTCGGGTGCAGGTACTGGTACTCACCTTTCTGGTGGCCCATGTGCTCCAGCGCGACGTTGGCGATGACTTCGTTGGCGTTCATGTTGGTGGAGGTGCCGGCACCGCCTTGAATCATGTCCACGACGAACTGATCGTGGAAATCACCCTTGATCAGTCGGGCGCAGGCTGCAGTGATGGCAGCGTGCTTGGCATCGCTCAGGTGCCCCAGCTCACGGTTGGCGTCAGCAGCAGCCTGCTTGACCATCGCCAGGCCGACTACCAGTTTCGGGTAGTGCGACAGCGGAACGCCGGAGAGGTGGAAGTTGTTGGCAGCGCGCAGAGTCTGGATGCCGTAGTAGGCATCGGCAGGGACTTCAAGGGTACCAAGCAGATCTTTTTCGACGCGGAACGATGCAGCGGAGGACATGATGGATATCATCTCGATTTTGACCCGGCACCTGCCGGAATGGCGCCAATGCTAGGGCTGCCCGGATTTTGCGGCCAATGCTGTTGCACGCTAACCTATGCACAAACGGCATACGGTTTGATGTGACGCCGATTGACAATCGAGCGTGTTCCATTTTGGTGCACGCGTTGCGGAGTAGTCGATGAACCTCGAAAGCAAATGGCTGGAGGACTTCAGTGCCCTGGCCTCAACCCGCAGTTTCTCCCAGGCGGCCGAGCGCCGGTTCGTCACCCAGCCGGCCTTCAGCCGGCGCATACGCAGCCTGGAGGCGGCGTTGGGGCTGACCTTGGTGAATCGTTCCCGCACACCGATCGAACTGACCGAGGCCGGCCAGCTGTTTCTCGTCACCGCGCGTACCGTTGTCGACCAGTTGAGCGAAGTTCTCCGCCATTTGCATCACCTTGAGGGCGGGCAGGGCGAGGTGATTCAGGTGTCGGCTGCGCACTCCCTGGCGTCGGGCTTTTTCCCGCGCTGGGTGGCGCAGCTGCGCAACGATGGCTTGAACATCGCCACGCGCCTGGTGGCCACCAACGTTGGCGATGCCGTTCATGCATTGCGCGAGGGCGGTTGCGACCTGATGCTGGCTTTCTATGATCCGGACGCCGCCTTGCAGATGGACGCCGAGATCTTCCCGTCGTTGCACATGGGCACCACCGAAATGCTTCCGGTGTGCGCCGTTAGCCCGGACGGCAAGCCGCTGTTCGACCTGGAGGGCGAGGGCAGCGTGCCGCTGCTGGCCTACAGCGCCGGTGCCTTCCTCGGCCGTTCGGTCAACCTGCTGCTGCGCCAGCGCAACCTGCGCTATACCACTGTCTATGAAACAGCGATGGCCGACAGTCTAAAGAGCATGGCCCTCGAAGGCATGGGCATCGCCTGGGTGCCGAGGCTGTCGATGCGCGGCGAGCTGGAGCGCGGCGAATTGGTGATCTGTGGCGGCAGCCAGTGGCATGTGCCGCTGGAAATCCGCCTGTACCGCTGCGCGCTGGTGCGCAAGGCCAACGTGCGGTTGCTGTGGCGCAAGCTGGAGGGTGGCTCAGTTGACCCGAAAGTCAGCCAAACCCCCGAAAAATAAGGGCGACAGTTGGTCGCCGGGGGTGCCGTGATCGCCTCGCGTTACGCTATACTGCGCGGCCCCTCGACCGGATAGATCCGGTCATGATCAGCAAACAAGCCACGCCGGTCGTCCCGCGTGGCTTGTTGTTTTTTGACGCGCCTGCGGGCGCACAAGCGAAGAGGCTCGACGATGAGTGCACTGGTTGGCGTGATCATGGGCTCCAAGTCCGATTGGTCCACCCTTAGCCACACCGCCGATATGCTGGAAAAACTCGGCATTCCCTACGAGGTGAAGGTGGTTTCCGCCCACCGTACCCCGGACCTGCTGTTCCAGTACGCCGAGGAGGCCGAAGGCCGCGGCATCGAGGTGATCATCGCCGGTGCCGGTGGCGCCGCCCACCTGCCGGGCATGTGCGCCGCCAAGACCCACCTGCCGGTGTTGGGCGTGCCGGTGCAGTCGTCGATGCTGTCGGGTGTCGATTCGCTGCTGTCGATCGTGCAGATGCCAGCTGGGGTCCCCGTGGCCACCCTGGCCATCGGCAAGGCCGGCGCGATCAATGCCGCGCTGCTGTCGGCAAGCATCCTGGGCGCCAAGTACCCGCAGTTCCACGCGGCGCTCAAGCAGTTCCGCACCGAGCAGACCGACACCGTTCTGGACAATCCAGACCCGCGCCAGGCTTGAGGTTGACGCTATGAAGATCGGTGTAATCGGTGGCGGCCAGCTGGGCCGCATGCTGGCCCTGGCGGGCACCCCGCTGGGCATGAACTTCGCCTTCCTCGACCCGGCCCCGGACGCTTGCGCCGCGCCGCTGGGCGAGCACCTGCGCGCCGACTACGGCGACCAGGACCACCTGCGCCAGTTGGCCGACGAAGTCGACCTGGTGACCTTCGAGTTCGAGAGCGTGCCGGCCGAAACCGTCGCCTTCCTCTCGCAGTTCGTGCCGGTCTATCCGAGTGCCGAGGCCCTGCGCATTGCCCGCGATCGTCTGTTCGAAAAGAGCATGTTCCGCGACCTGGGGATTCCGACCCCGGCTTTCGCCGACATCCTCTCGCAAGCGGACCTGGATGCCGCCGTCGCCAGCATCGGTCTGCCGGCCGTGCTCAAGACCCGTACTCTGGGGTATGACGGCAAGGGCCAGAAGGTCCTGCGCAAGCCTGAGGACGTGGTGGGCACCTTCGCCGAGCTGGGCAGCGTGCCCTGCTTGCTGGAAGGTTTCGTACCGTTCACCGGCGAAGTGTCGCTGGTGGCCGTGCGTGCCCGCGATGGCGAAACCCGCTTCTACCCGTTGGTGCACAACACCCACGACAGCGGCATCCTGAAATTGTCGGTGGCCAGCGAGGCGCATCCGCTGCAGGCCCTGGCCGAAGACTACGTCGGCCGCGTGCTGCAGAAGCTGGACTATGTCGGTGTCATGGCGTTCGAGTTCTTCGAGGTCGACGGCGGCCTGAAGGCCAACGAGATCGCCCCGCGCGTGCACAACTCCGGGCACTGGACCATAGAAGGCAGCGAATGCAGCCAGTTCGAGAACCACCTGCGTGCCGTCGCCGGCCTGCCGTTGGGTTCGACCGCCAAGGTAGGTGAGAGCGCCATGCTCAACTTCATCGGCGAAGTACCGCCAGTGGACAAGGTCTTGGCCATCGACGATTGCCACCTGCACCACTACGGCAAGGCGTTCAAGGTCGGACGCAAAGTCGGCCATGCCACCCTGCGCTGCGCCGACATGGCCACCCTCAAGGCCAAGATTGCCGAAGTAGAGGCCTTGATCGCCGGCTGATCGAACTTCTGCCCGGCAATGCCGCTCTGAGATGGCAACATGCCAAAGCGCTGACTAGGCTTTGGCATGTTTCATGTTCATCACAGAGGGATTGCCATGGGCATCATTGGAACCATCTTCATTGGCCTGATCGTCGGCCTGCTGGCGCGTTTCCTGAAACCGGGTGACGACAGCATGGGCTGGATCATGACCATCCTCCTCGGCATCGCCGGCTCCCTGGCTGCCACCTATGGCGGGCAAGCCCTTGGCATCTACCAGGCCGGGCAGGCCGCGGGCTTCTTCGGGGCCCTGGTCGGCGCGATCATCCTCCTGGTGATCTACGGCTTCATCAAGAAGAGCTGAACACACGTTAGAATGCCGGCAATTCAATCCCCGAGTTGCCGAGCATTCCCATGCGTGCGTTATTCCTCGTCCCCCTGCTGCTGGCCAGCGCCCTGGCCCATGCCGAATTGCCCGAGACCGACTGGCTTGAGCTGATGCCCAAGTCGGACCAGAAAGCCCTCGAGCAGATGCCCGAGATCGACCACGACTCCCCGGAAGCCCAAGGGACCTTCACTGCCAAGGGTGGCCTGAAGCAGAGCAAGGGCTTGCCGGCGGTGATGTACTCGACCAAGACCGTGGCAGCGATGAACGGCAAGCAGATCCGCCTGGGCGGGTATCCGGTGCCGTTGGAAAGCGATGCCAAGGGCAACAGCACGCTGTTCTTCCTCGTGCCGTACCCGGGCGCCTGCATCCATGTTCCGCCACCGCCACCGAACCAGCTGGTGCTGGTGCGTTATCCGAAAGGGTTGAAGATCGATGACATCTACACGCCGTTGTGGGTGACCGGCACGCTGAAGGTGGAGACGGTCAGCAATGACATGGCGGATGCGGCGTATGCGCTGGAGGCGGGGCAGGTGAGGGTGGTGGAGGATGCCGACCTGTAACGCATCCGGGACTGCTTTGCAGCCCGTCGCGACGCAAGGCCGCGCCCACAGGGATCACGCGAATCCTGTGGGAACGGCCTTGTGTCGCGAAAGGACCGCGTAGCGGTCCTGGAAACCTCAGAGCACTTCGCTACCGATCGCCACGCTCATCGCATGACTCGCCCCCGGCTTGAGCACCACCACGTCATCCATCACATTCGCCGTCTCGATGCACAGCATGCGCTGCCAGCCATCGTCGGCCATGTCCGGCAGGTCGCGGGCCCGCTCGGTCCAGGGGTTCCAGATGACCGCGGTGCGTGAGCCGCCGGCCTGCAGGGTGATGCGTCGGTTCCAGTGCGGGTCGACGATGGCCAGGCGCTCGGGGGCGTTCAGGTAGATGCGGTCGGTCTCGCCCGCGAAACCCAGGTTGCCCTGCTGCTGGCGTTGCTCCCAGTTGGCCAGGGTTTCGATATAGGCCAACCCGTCCACGCCTTCCACCTGCACCTGGCGCACGTCGCTTACCGCGAAGTAGCTGTGCAGGGCCTGGCTCAGGGTGACGTCGGAATGGCCGAGGTTGTAGCTGGTCAGGGTCAGCTTCAGCTGGTCGCCCAGTTCCACCAGCAGCTTGAGCTGGACTTCGTGGGCCCAACCCGGCAGATCGCCCTGGGCTTCGGGTAGTTCGAATTCGATGTGTAGGTTTTCGCCGTGCTTCTCGGCCCCCAGCAATTGCCAGTCGCGCCCGCGCACCAGGCCATGGGCCGGTGGCTGCTCGCCCTTGAACATGGCTTTGACCGAATCCGGGTTGCGTTCGAAGATGCCGAACCACGGCCAGCACACCGGCGCGCCGGCGCGCACCGACTTGCCCTTGCGGAAAATGGCCTGGTCGCTCAGCCACAGCAGCGGCGGTTCGCCGATTCGCTGGTAGCTGAGGACCTGCGCGCCCTGCTGGGCGATCAATAGTTCGGCCTGCTCGCTGGTAATGCGCCAGCAATTGAGTTCGCCGTGAAGCTCGGTCTCGACCGTGAAGTTAGCCATTGCGCTCGTCTCATTGATTGTCTGTCAGGCCGTTGGACCCGGTGACGTGCAATGAGTTTACCGCTCGCTCGGCTCAGCGACGAGGCACCGAGCGGGTGCGACCGCTGCCATCGATGGCGACGAATACGAACACGGCTTCGGTGACCTTGCGCCATTCGCTGGACAGCGGGTCGTCGCTCCACACCTCGACCATCATCTGGATCGAGCTGCGGCCGATCTCCAGGGTCTGGGTATAGAAGGACAGCTGCGCGCCCACTGCCACCGGCACCAGGAATGCCATGCGGTCGATGGCCACCGTGGCCACCCGGCCACCGGCGACGCGGCTGGCCATGGCGGTGCCGGCCAGGTCCATCTGGGCGACCAGCCAGCCGCCGAAGATATCGCCGAAACCATTGGTCTCGCGTGGCAGCGCGGTGATCTGCAAGGCCAGGTCGCCCTGCGGGATAGGATCTTCTTGTTCGAGTTCAATCATGCCGTGGGGCCTCTGACCCGTGAAGCTTCGTTGGTGGCGCAATGAAGGACGCCGTAAAAACGATTCAGCATCACGCATACTACGCTGATTTCGCTTCGCGAGGCGGCCAAAGGGAATCTCTGCGAAACAGTCTGACAACAATGACCGACGTTTTCGCACAACTTCCCAAAATGGAAGCAACCTTTTCCTACGAGCGGGCAGTATATATACCTGCACAGCCAGCGACGACCGCACATTCATGAATATCTGTATGGATTTTGTACCGCTATGAGCGCGGCTCGGCAATTTGCTATCTTCGCTGCCTATCCAATCCAGAAACCGCATGCCAAGCGGTCCGCAGACCTACAAGAGAAAGAACAGCGATGACCTCCGTGCAGAGCAGTATCGAGCAGCCGTCCCGGCCGTTGTCCCGCAGTGACTACAAGACCCTCTCGCTGTCCGCCCTGGGCGGAGCTCTGGAGTTCTACGACTTCATCATCTTCGTGTTTTTCGCCACGGTGGTCGGCAAGTTGTTCTTCCCGGCCGACATGCCCGAATGGCTGCGCCTGATGCAGACCTTCGGCATCTTCGCCGCCGGCTACCTGGCGCGCCCCCTTGGCGGCATCGTCATGGCCCACTTCGGCGACCTGCTCGGGCGCAAGAAGATGTTCACCCTGAGCATCTTCCTGATGGCCGTGCCGACCCTGGTGATGGGCCTGCTGCCCACCTATGCGCAGATCGGCCTGTGGGCGCCGATCCTGCTGCTGTTGATGCGGGTGATCCAGGGCGCGGCCATCGGCGGCGAGGTGCCGGGCGCCTGGGTGTTCGTCTCCGAGCACGTGCCGGCGCGCAACACCGGCTATGCCTGCGGCACCCTGACCGCGGGCCTGACCTCGGGCATCCTGCTCGGCTCGCTGGTGGCGACGCTGATCAACACGCTCTATACCCCCGAGGAAGTGGCGGACTACGCCTGGCGTATTCCGTTCCTCCTGGGCGGGGTGTTCGGCTTCTTCGCGGTCTACCTGCGCCGCTGGCTGCATGAGACCCCTGTGTTTGCCGAGATGCAGGCGCGAAAGGCCCTGGCCGAGGAACTGCCGCTGCGCGCGGTGCTGCGCGACCACCGCGGCGCGATCATCCTGTCGATGTTGCTCACCTGGCTGCTGTCGGCCGGCATCGTGGTGATCATCCTCATGACTCCGGCATTGCTGCAAAGCCTCTATCACGTGAGCCCAACGGATTCGCTCAAGGCCAACAGCCTGGCCATCGTGCTGCTCAGCCTGGGCTGCATCGGGGCTGGCAGTCTGGCCGACCGCTTCGGCGCCGGGCGCGTGTTCATCGTCGGCAGCCTGGCGCTTCTGGCGTCGTCCTGGGCCTTCTACCACAGCCTGCCGACCCGCCCAGACCTGCTGTTCCCGCTGTACGCCCTGACCGGTCTGTGCGTGGGCATCGTCGGTGCCGTGCCGTACGTGATGGTCAAGGCGTTTCCGCCGGTGGTGCGCTTCAGCGGCCTGTCGTTCTCCTACAACCTGGCCTACGCGATCTTTGGCGGGTTGACGCCGATGGTGGTAACCGCGCTGCTCAAGTTCAGCCCGATGGCGCCAGCCTACTACGTGGCGTGCCTGTGTGCCGTTGGTCTGCTGGTGGGCACCTATTTGCTGGCTCGCAAACGCTGACACCCGCTCTAAGTTCCCCCTCTGCAACATCCTGTAAAGGCCATCCCGGTTCCCGGTGATGGCCTTTCATCCAATTGTCATATTCAAGTCATAGAGTGTTCATGCGGCCTGCAGATACTTGGGCCCGTTCCATCTCACAACCCACGATATTCCTGCTAGGAGCAAGGCATGAAACTGAAGCGTTTGATGGCGGCCCTGACCTTTGCCGCCGCTGGCGTCGCTGCCGCCAATGCGGTCGCCGCTGTCGATCCTGCAATCCCGACCTACACCAAGACCACCGGTGTATCGGGCAACCTCTCCAGCGTCGGTTCCGACACCCTCGCGAACCTGATGACCCTGTGGGCCGAGGCCTACAAGAAGGAATATCCGAACGTAAACATCCAGATCCAGGCCGCCGGCTCCTCCACCGCGCCACCCGCGCTGACCGAAGGCACCGCCAACCTGGGCCCGATGAGCCGCAAGATGAAGGACGTCGAGCTGCAGGCCTTCGAGCAGAAGTACGGCTACAAGCCGACCGCCATCCCGGTCGCCGTCGACGCCCTGGCCGTGTTCGTGCACAAGGACAACCCGATCAAGGGCCTGACCATGGCCCAGGTCGACGCCATCTTCTCCTCCACCCGCCTGTGCGGTGGCAAGAGCGAGATCAAGACCTGGGGTGACGTCGGCGTGACCGGCGACCTGGCCAACAAGCCGATCCAGCTGTTCGGCCGCAACTCGGTATCGGGCACCTACGGCTACTTCAAGGAAGAAGCCCTGTGCAAAGGCGACTTCAAGCCTAACGTCAACGAGCAGCCTGGCTCGGCCTCGGTCGTGCAGTCGATCAGCTCCTCGCTGAACGGCATCGGCTACTCGGGCATCGGCTACAAGACCGCCAGCGTCAAGACCGTGGCCCTGGCCAAGAAAGAAGGGGGCGCCTTCGTCGAAGACAACGAAGCCAACGCCCTGAACGGTACCTACCCGCTGTCGCGCTTCCTGTACGTCTACGTCAACAAGGCGCCGAACAAGCCTCTGGCCCCGCTGGAAGCCGAGTTCGTCAAGCTGGTGCTGTCGCAGGCCGGCCAGCAAGTTGTCGTGAAGGACGGTTACATCCCGCTGCCAGCCAAGGTGGTCGACAAGACCCTGGCCGACTTGGGCCTGTCCCACGCGGGTAACGTTGCAAAGAAGTAAGTAACTGAGGACGAGGCCGGTGCCAACAATGCCGGCCTCTCCCACGAATTCCCTAGTCCGAAGCCAGGGCTCCTGAGCGGCGGGCTTTTTTGCGTCACTGCACTGTCATGTTTTTGTCATACGGGACCGCTAGGGTGTGCGCATGAATGATCTGGCCAACTCCACAATGACCCAAAATTCTCCTCCCGTGCGCATTGATTTCAATACGCCCGAGTTGCAACGCAAGCGCCGCCTGCGCGCCCTCAAGGACCGTCTGACCCGCTGGTACGTCCTGGTGGGCGGCCTTGCCGTGCTGGCAGCGATCACGCTGATCTTCTTCTACCTGGCCTACGTGGTGCTGCCGCTGTTCCAGGGCGCCGAGTTGACCAGCAAAAAGGCCTTGGAGCCGACCTGGCTGCAGCAGGACGCCGGCAAACCCCTGATGATCGCCCTCGAGGAGCAGAACCTCGTGGGCATGCGTGTTTCCGACAAGGGCCAGGCGCTGTTCTTCGACACCAAGACGGGTAACGAATTGAAGCGCGTCGACCTGCCGCTGCCCGCGGGCGCCCAGGTCAGCTCGATCAGCACCGACCAGCCCGGCAGTCCGCTGGTGGTGCTGGGCCTGTCCAACGGCCAGGCGCTGGTGTTCCATCACACCTACAAGATCACCTATCCGGACAACAAGAAGACCATCGACCCGGGTATCGACTACCCCTATGGTCAGGACCTGTTCACCCTGGATGACCAGGGCCGCGCACTGGAACACGTGAGCGTCAACGTCAGTGGCGACACGTTGCTGCTGGCCGGCTCCACCGGCGCGCACCTGCAGGTGATCGAACTGTCGCGCACCGAGAACATGATGACCGACGAGGTCACCATCGAGCAGAACCGCATCGAACTGCCGCAGATGACCGAGGTGGTGAAGAACATTTTCATCGACCCGCGCCAGCAGTGGTTGTACGTGGTCAACGGCCGTGCCACCGCCGACGTGTTCAGCCTGCGCGACAAGAGCCTCAATGGCCGCTACAAGCTGCTGGAAGACGGCAACGCCGAAATCACCGCGACCGCCCAGTTGGTCGGCGGCATCTCGCTGATCTTCGGTGACTCCAAGGGTGGCCTGAGCCAGTGGTTCATGGCCCGTGACCCGGATGGCGAGTCGCGCCTCAAGCTGATCCGCAGCTTCCAGTTGGGCAAGGCCCCGGTGGTGCAGATCGACGCCGAAGAGCGCCGCAAGGGCTTCATCGCCCTGGACAGCGAAGGCAAATTGGGCGTGTTCCACAGCACCGCACACCGCACCCTGCTGGTCGAGCCGGTCGCCGAAGGCGCGGGCGTGCTGGCCCTGTCGCCACGCGCCAACCGCATCATCATCGAGCAAGGCGGCAAGCTGCTGCCGCTGAGCCTGCGCAACCCGCACCCGGAGATCTCCTTCAGCGCGCTGTGGGGCAAGGTCTGGTACGAGAACTACGACGAGCCTAAATACGTCTGGCAGTCGACCGCCTCGAACACCGACTTCGAGCCCAAGCTGAGTCTGTCGCCGCTGACCTTCGGCACGCTCAAGGCCGCGTTCTACGCGATGATCCTGGCCGCGCCGCTGGCGATTGCCGCCGCCATCTACACTGCCTACTTCATGGCCCCGGGCATGCGCCGCAAGGTAAAGCCGGTGATCGAGCTGATGGAAGCGATGCCGACGGTGATCCTCGGCTTCTTCGCCGGCCTGTTCCTCGCGCCGTACCTGGAAGGCCACCTGCCGGGCGTGTTCAGCCTGTTCGTGATCATGCCGATCGGCATCCTGCTCGCCGGCTTCAGCTGGAGCCGCCTGCCGGAGTCGATCCGCCTGCGCATCCCGGATGGCTGGGAAGCGGCGATCCTGATCCCGGTGATCCTGGTGATCGGTTGGTTCGCCCTGTACATGAGCCCGTTCCTCGAGAGCTGGTTCTTCAAGGGCGACATGCGCCTGTGGATCAGCAACGACCTGGGCATCACCTACGACCAGCGCAACGCCTTGGTGGTCGGTATCGCCATGGGCTTCGCGGTCATCCCGAACATCTATTCCATCGCCGAAGACGCCGTGTTCAGCGTGCCGCGCAGCCTGACCCTGGGTTCGCTGGCGCTGGGCGCCACGCCGTGGCAGACCCTGACCCGCGTGGTCATCCTCACCGCCAGCCCGGGCATCTTCTCGGCGCTGATGATCGGCATGGGCCGTGCGGTGGGCGAGACCATGATCGTGCTGATGGCCACCGGCAACACGCCGGTGATGGAGATGAACCTGTTCGAGGGCATGCGCACCCTGGCCGCCAACGTGGCCGTGGAAATGCCCGAATCGGAAGTCGGCGGCAGCCACTATCGTGTGCTGTTCCTCGCTGCCCTCGTGCTGCTGCTGTTCACCTTCGTGATGAACACCCTGGCCGAGCTGATTCGCCAGCGCCTGCGCAAGAAATACTCGTCGCTTTGATAGAAAGGTAGAGATCCGTGAAAAAGGATTCCCTCAAAGGCTGGTTCAAGAGCGGCGCCCCCGGCGTCTGGATCAGTGGTGGCGCGGTCGCCATGGCGGTCATCATGACCGTCGGCCTGCTGGCCGTGATCGCCGTGCGCGGCCTGGGCCACTTCTGGCCGGCCGACCTGGTCCAGGCCACCTACAAGGTGCCGGGCCAGGCCGACCACGTGGTCATCGGTGAAGTGGTGCAGAAAGAAGAAGTACCGCGTGAACGCCTCAAGGGCGCCGGCCTGCCGGTGCCCGAGCAGGGCCCGGAGTTCATGACCCGAGAGCTGATCAAGGTCGGTAACCGCGACCTCAACGGCAGTGACTTCACCTGGGTGGTCGGCGAGTGGCTGGTGGACCAGCAAAAGCCTGCCGACCTGATCGCCCTGGAACGCCGTGAGTGGGGCAACTTCTACGGTTACCTGGTCAGCGTCAAGGAAGAGGGGCGCGTGGTCGCCCAGGGCCCCGAGGCCTGGAACGAGCTGCAGGCCCGCCTCAAGCGCGCCAGCGAGCTCAACGACCAGTTGGTGAAGCTGGAGAAGAAGGATATCGGCGCCATCAACCATGGCCTCGAGCGCCTGCGCCTGCACGGCCGCAAGCTGGAACTGGACGGCAAGCTGGACGCCGCCGCCCAGGCCGACATGGACGCTGAACGTGCCGAGCTGAACAACCGTTACAAGGCCATCGAGGAGCGCCTGACCGGCCTGCACCAGGCCTTTGCCCGCGACAGCCTGGTCGCCCGCGACGGCAATGGTCGCGAGGTGGAGATCAACCTGAGCAAGGTGGTCCACGCCATCCAGCCGAACGCCATGTCCGGCCTGACCAAGATGGGGGCCTACTTCGCCAAGGTGTGGGAGTTCCTCAGCGACGACCCGCGTGAGGCCAACACCGAGGGGGGTATCTTCCCGGCCATCTTCGGCACCGTGATGATGACCCTGATCATGGCCGTGATCGTCACCCCGTTCGGCGTGCTGGCCGCGGTCTACCTGCGCGAGTATGCCAAGCAGGGCCCGGTGACCCGGTTGATCCGCATCGCGGTGAACAACCTGGCCGGCGTTCCGGCGATCGTCTATGGCGTGTTCGGCCTGGGCTTCTTCGTCTACGTGCTGGGCGGCTCGATCGACCGGCTGTTCTTCCCAGAGTCGCTGCCGGCGCCGACCCTCGGCACCCCCGGCCTGCTGTGGGCCTCGCTGACCCTGGCGCTGCTGGCGGTACCGGTGGTGATCGTGGCCACCGAGGAAGGCCTGGCGCGAATTCCGCGCACCGTGCGCGAGGGCTCGCTGGCCCTGGGCGCGACCAAGGCCGAGACCCTGTGGAAGATCGTCTTGCCGATGGCCAGTCCGGCCATGATGACCGGCATGATCCTCGCCGTGGCCCGCGCCGCCGGCGAAGTGGCCCCGCTGATGCTGGTGGGTGTGGTGAAGCTGGCGCCGTCGCTGCCGGTGGACGGCAACTATCCGTACCTGCACCTGGACCAGAAGATCATGCACCTGGGCTTCCACATCTACGACGTCGGCTTCCAGAGCCCCAACGTCGAGGCCGCGCGGCCGCTGGTGTACGCCACCGCGCTGTTGCTGGTGCTGGTGATCGCCACCCTCAACCTCTCGGCGGTGTGGATCCGTAACCACCTGCGCGAGAAGTACAAGGCCCTCGACCACTGATCCTGATTGCAAGCGTGCCGCCCGAACAGCGGGCGGCCCTTTGAAACGAATTGATAGCGTATGGAGTTGACCATGCAGCATGAATCCCACGCCCACGGCATCGACATGTCGGCCCTGGGCCGCGACAAGCAGAGCCTGCGCCTGGCCGAAGAGACCGTGGCCATCGAAGTTCCCGGGCTGTCCCTGTTCTACGGCGACAAGCAAGCGCTGTTCGACGTCAGCATGAACATCCCCAAGCAGCGCGTGACAGCCTTCATCGGTCCGTCCGGCTGCGGCAAGTCCACCCTGCTGCGGACGTTCAACCGCATGAACGACCTGGTCGACGGCTGCCGCGTGGAAGGCGCCATCAACCTGTATGGCAGCAACATCTACCGCAAGGGCGAGGACGTGGCCGAGCTGCGCCGTCGCGTGGGCATGGTGTTCCAGAAGCCCAACCCGTTCCCCAAGACCATTTACGAGAACGTGGTCTATGGCTTGCGCATCCAGGGCATCAACAAGAAGCGTGTGCTCGACGAAGCCGTCGAGTGGGCGCTGAAGGGCGCGGCGCTGTGGGATGAGGTCAAGGATCGCCTGCACGACTCGGCCTTGGGCCTGTCCGGTGGTCAGCAGCAGCGTCTGGTGATTGCCCGCACCATCGCCGTGGAGCCTGAAGTGCTGCTGCTCGACGAACCGTGCTCGGCGCTGGACCCGATCTCGACCCTGAAGGTCGAGGAGCTGATCTACGAACTGAAATCCAAGTACACCATCGTCATCGTGACCCACAACATGCAGCAGGCGGCCCGCGTTTCGGACTACACCGCGTTCATGTACATGGGCAAACTGGTCGAATTCGGTGACACCGACACCCTGTTCACCAACCCGGCGAAAAAGCAGACCGAAGACTACATCACCGGTCGCTATGGCTAGGGGGCGACCCGTGGGGGCAGGCTCCCACAATGGATTCTTCTTGCCAGGGAACGATACGAACGACTAGAAGCTTGCAGCTGCTTCGCGGAGCGAAACGATGATCAACAAAGAAAGCCTTACCCACCACATCTCCCAGCAGTTCAACGCCGAACTCGAGGAGGTGCGCAGCCACCTGCTGGCCATGGGCGGGTTGGTCGAGAAACAGGTGAACGACGCCGTCACCGCGCTGATCGAGGCCGATTCGGGCCTCGCCCAGCAGGTGCGCGAGGTCGATGAACAGATCAACCAGATGGAACGCAACATCGACGAGGAGTGCGTGCGCATCCTCGCCCGTCGCCAGCCGGCGGCCTCCGACCTGCGCCTGATCATCAGCATCTCCAAGTCGGTGATCGACCTGGAGCGCATCGGCGACGAGTCGACCAAGATTGCCCGCCGCGCCATCCAGCTGTGCGAGGAAGGCGAGTCGCCGCGCGGCTACGTCGAAGTGCGCCACATCGGCGACCAGGTGCGCAACATGGTTCGCGACGCGCTGGACGCCTTCGCCCGTTTCGATGCCGACCTGGCGCTGTCGGTGGCGCAGTACGACAAGACCATCGACCGTGAATACAAGACCGCGCTGCGCGAGCTGGTCACCTACATGATGGAAGACCCGCGCTCGATCTCCCGCGTGCTCAGCGTGATCTGGGCCCTGCGTTCGCTGGAGCGCATCGGCGATCACGCGCGCAATATCTCGGAGCTGGTGATCTACCTGGTGCGCGGCACCGACGTGCGCCACATGGGCCTTAAGCGCATGAAGGCCGAGGTGCAGGGCGAAGCGTTCGATGAGGGCGAAATCGCTAATGTTCCGGCTGAACCGGACGATAAATAGGATTGCTCCCGAGCATGAACGCCCGGCAACCGCCGGGCGTTTTCGTTTGCGGTCGAGCACCAGCAGGCACCCGCGAACCGTGTGAGAAGTCCCGGCGTGACCAGTGGTTTGGCAAATGGCCATCAGTCGGCGGTATGCTAGCCGGGATTCAAGAGGAATATCGATGAGTAAAGTGAATGTGCTGGTCGTGGACGATGCCCCGTTCATCCGCGACCTGGTGAGGAAGTGCCTGCGCAATGCCTTCCCCGGCATGGTGATCGAGGACGCGGTCAATGGCCGCAAGGCCATGGCCATGCTGAGCAAGGAACGTTTCGACCTGGTCCTGTGCGACTGGGAGATGCCGGAGATGTCCGGCCTTGAACTGCTGACCTGGTGCCGCCAGCAGGAAGAGATGAAGACCATGCAGTTCATCATGGTGACCAGCCGTGGTGACAAGGAAAACGTGATCCAGGCCATCCAGGCCGGTGTGTCCGATTTCGTCGGCAAGCCGTTCACCAACGAGCAGCTGCTGACCAAGGTGAAGAAGTCGCTGACCAAGATCGGCAAGCTCGACAGCCTGATGTCCAGCGCGCCGGCGCGAGTCAACTCGGCGTTCGCCAACGACTCGCTCAGCGCCCTGACCGGCGGTCGTCCAGACGCGGCCAAGGTAACCGCACCCGCCGCCGCGCCTGTGGCCGCGGCGGCCAAGCCTCTGATCAACGCCCCCACGCCGAAGACCGCCGCTGCGGCGGCCCAGGCTGGTCGTGGCCAAGGCCAACTGCGGCTGTCCAGCGGAACCCAGCCGTGCATGATCAAGGCCCTGAGCCTCAAGGAAGCCCTGCTGGTGGTGCGTCGCGGCACCAACCTGCCACAGGTGCTCGAAGGCGCGGTGCTGGACCTGGAGCAAGGCGAGAATGCCGAAACGGCGCGGCTAAATGGCTACCTGCACGCTATTGCGGCGCTGGAGCCCAAGCCTGAGAGCGACTGGCTGCAACTGACCTTCAAGTTCGTCGACCAGGATGCGCAGAAGCTCGACTACCTGTCGCGACTGATTGCCCGCGGCACGGCGCAGAAGCACTTCACGCCCGGGGCTTGATGGCCGCTTGAGCACCGCGACAGGTCGGAGCGGATTTTGTGGGAGCGGGCTTGCCCCGCGATAGCGATGGTATGGCCACCGTCGTCATCGCGGGGCAAGCCCGCTCCCACGTTACCCATCCGGCACTTCGCCCGACCAACTGTCATATCCCTCTCAAATTCGGCTGCTAGGCTTCGACAGAACACAACTGTCAAAAAGCCACTATCATGCCGCCCGCCCGCCTCCTGCTGTTCTGTGCCTTGCTCACGGCCTCGGCGTCGAGCTTGGCCATGACCGTCTACAAGACCACCGACACCTTCGGCGTGGTCTCCTATTCCGATCGCCCGAGCCCTGGGGCCAAGGCCTTCGTGTTTCGTGAGCCCATGGTCGAGCGCCTGGATGGCCAGGTTCGCCTGAAAACCGAGCCCTTTGCCGGTGGCGTGCGCTTTGTCGCTCGCAATGAACTGTTCGTACCCATGGAGGTGGAGCTGCGTGTGGAGCGCCTGGCCAATGCCCAGGGCGGTAATGCCCCGCGTATCGTCCGGCGCCTGGTGCCGCCGCGCTCGACCCAGGTGCTCAGTGTGGTCCAGGCCCGCCAGGGGGGCAGCCTCAGGTACGACACCCAGTTTCGCTATGCCATGGGCGACCCGGGGCAGCGCCCGCAGGGCTATCGCTATCCCTTTCCCTGGAAGGGCGGACCGTTTCGCCTGAGCCAGGGCCCCAATGGCCGGTTCAGCCATTTCGGGCCCAAGGGCCGCTACGCCATGGACATCGCCATGCCCGAGGGCACACCGATTATCGCGGCGCGGGGTGGGGTGGTGGTGAAGATCGAGAACAACCAGAGCGGGCGGGGCAACAACCCGGCGGGCAATTTCGTCAGGATCCTGCACCCTGACGGCACCATGGGCGTGTACCTGCACCTGATGCGTGGTTCGGTGGTGGTGGGCGAGGGCCAGCGGGTGGCCCAGGGACAGGCGCTTGCCAAATCGGGCAACACCGGCAACAGCAGCGGGCCGCACCTGCATTTCGTGGTGCAGCGCAATGTGGGATTGGCGCTGGAGTCGATACCGTACCAGTTCGACCGACCGATTAACGGGTTGCCGGATTTCACTGCCGGCAACCCTTGAGGCTTTTGGGGCCGCAAAGCGGCCCCAAAGGATCAATCGAGCTTGAGCACCTTGGCCAGCACGATCTTCGGACCTTTCATCTTCTTGATGATGATGCGCAGGCCTTCGACCTCGAGTACTTCCTCTTCCTCGGGCACGCGCTTGAGGGTCTCGTAGACCAGGCCGGCAAGGGTTTCCGCTTCGATATGGTCCAGGTCGACACCCAGCAGGCGCTCGACCTTGAACAGCGGCGTATCACCGCGCACCAGCAGCTTGCCGGGTTGGTAGGCGAGGATGCCGCGCTCGGTCTTGCGGTGTTCGTCCTGGATATCGCCGACCAGTACTTCCAGCACGTCTTCCATGGTCAGGTAGCCGATCACCTTGCCATCGGCTTCCTCCACCAGCACGAAGTGCGCGCCGCCCTTGCGGAACTGCTCCAGCAACTGGGACAGCGGCATGTGCCGTGACACGCGCTCCAGCGGACGGGCGAGGTCTTCAAGGTCGATGGTCTCGGGCAGGTGGTCCAGCTCGGCCAGCTCCAGCAGCAGGTCCTTGATGTGCAGCAGACCGGTGAATTCCTCGCGCTCGGCGTCATACAACGGGTAGCGGCTGAACTTGTGGCGGCGCAGCAGGGCGAGGATTTCCTTCAGCGGCGCATGGGCGTCGATGCTGACCATGTCCTCGCGGGAGTTGGCCCAGTCGACCACTTCCAGCTCGCCCATCTCCACGGCCGAGGCCAGCACGCGCATGCCCTGGTCGCTCGGATCCTGGCCGCGGCTGGAGTGCAGGATCAGCTTGAGCTCCTCGCGGCTGTAGTGGTGCTCGTGGTGCGGCCCGGGCTCGCCTTGGCCTGCGATGCGCAGGATGGTATTGGCGCTGGCGTTGAGCAGGTAGATGGCCGGGTACATCGCCCAGTAGAACAGGTACAGCGGCACGGCCGTCCACAGCGACAGCAGCTCGGGCTTGCGGATCGCCCAGGACTTGGGCGCCAGCTCGCCGACGACGATGTGCAGGTAGGAGATCACGAAGAAGGCGACGAAGAACGAGATCGCCTTGATCAGCTCCGGGCTGTCCACGCCCACGGCAGCCAGCAGCGGCTCGAGCAGGTGGGCGAAGGCCGGCTCGCCGACCCAGCCCAGGCCCAGGGAGGCGAGGGTGATGCCCAGCTGGCAGGCCGACAGGTAGGCGTCGAGCTGGTTGTGCACCTTGCGCAGGATGCTGCCACGCCAGCCGTGCAGCTCGGCGATGGCTTCGACTCGGGTGGAGCGCAACTTGACCATGGCGAACTCGGCGGCAACGAAGAAGCCGTTGAGCAGCACCAGGAACAAGGCGAAGAGAATCATGCCGAAATCGGCGAACAACGAGGTGAGGCTGATACCAGGGGAAGGGTCCATGATGGAGTTTTTACGGGGTCCGTCTTTGCAATGGAGAGAAAAAAAGTGCCAGCGATGGCTGGCACGGGGGATCCAATGTAGCGGCTGGAGCCTTAAAAGCAAAGGGCTGCAAAGCAGCCCCGGTACTGTCAGGCCTTGTTTGCGACCAATTGCGCCGGCGCAAAGTGGCAGGTAAAGGTGCTGCCGTGCCCCGGCACGCTGCTGATTTCCAGCCGCCCGCGATGGCGCATCAGCACATGCTTGACGATCGCCAGCCCCAACCCGGTGCCGCCGGTGTTCGACGCTCGGCTGGAGTCGACCCGGTAGAAGCGCTCGGTCAGGCGTGGCAGATGCTTGGCCTCGATCCCCACCCCCGAGTCCTGAACGCTCAGGTGCGCGCCCTGTTCGTCGGCCCACCAGCGGATGCGGATATTGCCTTCGTCCTGGGTGTACTTGACCGCGTTGAACACCAGGTTGGAGAACGCGCTGCGCAGCTCAGACTCACTGCCCTTTAGACGAATGCCAGGCGTCGCCTCCAGGCTGATGCGCTGATTGCGCGGGCCGGACAGGGCCTGGGCATCGTTCTTGATGGCGCCGAGCAGGGTGTCGACCAACACGGGCTGGTTGTCGGAGGGGTAGTCGGTGGCCTCGAGCTTGGCCAGCAGCAGCAGGTCGTTGAGCAGGGTCTGCATGCGCGAGCCTTGCGCGCTCATCTGCTGCAGGGCGCGGTTCCAGCGCGGGTTCACGTCCTCGACGTTGTCCAGCAGCGTCTCCAGGTAACCGGTGATCACCGTCAGCGGCGTGCGCAGCTCGTGGGAAACGTTGGCGACGAAGTCCTTGCGCATCTGTTCCAGCTGGTGAATACGGGTCACGTCGCGAACCAGCATCAGGTGTTCGTTGTTGCCGTAGCGGGTCAGGTGCAGTTGTACGCGCAGCCGGTCGTTGATTGGCGACGGAATCTCCAGCGGCTCGGCGTAGTTGTCCGACTCGAAATACTCCTTGAAGCGCGGATGGCGCACCAGGTTGGTCACCGGCTGGCCGCCGTCCTGCGGCGTCTTGAAGCCCAGCAGGGTCTCGGCGGCGCGGTTCCACCACTCCAGGTTGCCTTCGCTGTCGAGCATGATCACCGCGTCGCGCAGGGCGGCGGTGGACTCCTGGACCCGGTCGATCACCGCCTGCAGGCGGCCGCGCACGCGCTGGTCGCGGCGCTGCAGATGGTAGATGCTGTCGAACACCTCGCCCCACAGGCCGTAGCCGTCGGGTGGCGCCTCGTCGGGCTGGTGGTTGCGCAGCCAGTCGTGCAGGCGCAGCAGTTGCTTCAACGTCCAGCCCAAATACAGGGCCAGGCCGATGGCCAGGCTCCAGCCATAGTAGCCGCTGACCAGCCCGCCGATCAGGCAGACGGTGATCAGCAGGAGCATGTGGCGAATCAGGGTCGCGTGCCAGTTCTGGTTCAATTGACAGTCCTTGTACAGCGGGCGCCGGGGCTTCGATCAGCTCTTGGTCGAGAAGCGATAGCCGGTGCCGCGGACGGTTTGTACCAGATTTTCATAGGCTTCACCCAGCGCCTTGCGCAGGCGACGGATATGCACGTCGACGGTGCGTTCCTCGACGTAGACGTTTCCGCCCCAGACCTGGTCGAGCAGCTGGCCACGGGTGTAGGCGCGCTCCTGGTGGGTCATGAAGAACTGCAGCAGGCGGTATTCGGTGGGACCCATCTCGGCCGGCTTGCCGTCGATGGTCACGCGGTGGCTGATCGGGTCGAGCAGCAGGCCACCGACTTCGATTGGCGCCTCGCTGTCGCTCGGGCCGGTGCGGCGCAGCACGGCCTTCAGGCGCGCCACCAGCTCGCGGGGCGAGAACGGCTTGGTGATGTAGTCATCGGCGCCGACCTCCAGGCCCTGGATCTTGTTGTCCTCCTCACCCTTGGCGGTGAGCATGATGATCGGGATGTCGCCGGTCAGCTCGTCGCGCTTGAGGCGGCGGGCCAGCTCGATGCCCGAGGTGCCCGGCAGCATCCAGTCGAGCAGGATCAGGTCCGGCTTGCGGTCGACGATGATGGCGTGGGCCTGTTGCGAGTTCTCGGCCTCGAGGCAGTCATAGCCGGCCATTTCCAATGCAACGGCGATCATCTCGCGGATAGGCGCTTCGTCGTCGACGATCAGAATGTTTCTGCCAACCATGCTCAATTACCTCTCCCAGGAACGGTGTCTTGGCCCGCATTAGATAACGGAATTATTGCAGCTGTGTGACAGGGTGTTGGCCATTCTGGCGACATTGCGTGACTGGACTAGGCTTCAGGGGGCCGCGAAGGCGGTGCGGACATTCAATCCACCCCCGAAACAATGGTGATTCCAATGACACGACATACGCTGAGCTGGATGGCCCTTTGCGCTGCGCTGGCAGTGCCGGGGGTGGCGTCGGCTCATCACGCCATGGAAAAGGACGGCATGTGGGTCGATCATGACGGCATGACGCTGTACACCTTCGACAAGGATGTTGGCGGCAAGTCCATGTGCAACGGCGAGTGCGCCAAGAACTGGCCGCCGTTGATGGTGAAGAAGGACGATGAGGCGCCGAAGGACAAGTGGACCCACGTCACCCGAGAGGATGGCTCGATGCAGTGGGCCTATGACGGCAAGCCGCTGTACACCTTCGTCAAGGACAAGAAGGCCGGGGAGACCACCGGCGATGGCATGAAGGGCGTCTGGCATATCGCCAAGCCATGAGATTGCCAGGGTCGCTTTGCGACCCTTTCGCGGCACAGGGCCGCTCCTACAGGTAAGTGGGCCCCCTGTAGGAGCGGTCTTGTGTCGCGAAGGGCTGCAAAGCAGCCCCAAAGGCTTTCAGCGTAACGCGTAATCCAGCACCACCCCGCCAAAGATCAGCATCCCCGCCCAATGGTTGTGCAGAAACGCCTTGAAGCACGACTCCCGATCCAGCTTGCGCGTCGACCAGAACTCCCAGGCAAAGCACACCGCCGCCGCCAGCAGCCCCAAGTGGAACCAGCCGCCCAGCTCGAAGCGGTTGCCCGCCAGCAGCAGGCAGCCCAGCGACAGCAACTGCAAGGTCAGGATGATTACCCGGTCGGCCTCGCCGAACAGGATGGCGGTGGATTTCACGCCGATCTTCAGGTCGTCGTCGCGGTCGACCATGGCGTAGTAGGTGTCGTAGCCCACTGTCCACAGCAGGTTGGCGATGTACAGCAGCCAGGCACTGGCCGGCAGCTCGCCGCCCGCGGCGGTGAAGGCCATCGGGATGCCCCAAGAGTACGCCGCGCCCAGCACCACCTGCGGGTAGTAGGTATAGCGCTTCATGAACGGGTAGCAGAACGCCAGGGCGACCGCGCCGAACGACAGCCACACCGTGGTGGCGTTGGTGCACAGCACCAGCAGGAAGCTCAGCCCCACCAGCAGGGCGAACAGCACCAGCGCTTCGCGGGGTTTCACCCGGCCGCTGGCCAGCGGGCGGTCGGCGGTGCGCTTGACGTGGCCGTCCACCTTGCGGTCGGCAAAATCGTTGATGCAGCAGCCTGCGGCGCGCATCAGTACCACGCCGAGGCCGAAGATCAGCACGTTGGCCAGGGTCGGCGAGCCGTTGCCGGCGATCCACACCGCCGACAGCGTCGGCCACAGCAGCAGGTAGATGCCGATCGGGCGGTCCATGCGGCTCAGCTGGATGAAGTCCCAGGCTCGTGGGTGCACGCAGTTGAGCGATTTGAGCAGTTGCAGGTACATCAGCGGTTCTCCTCCTTGGCCGCATGCCACAGGGCGGGTAGGAACACCTCGGCCACCAGCAGGTCGAGGCCGTCCCGCTCGAAGCGCGAGCGGCGTCCCCACAACCCGGCGCTGGCGACCTCCACGGGCAGCCAGCCCTGTGGATAACTGCACACTTCGATCGGATGGCGGACGAACGCCTGGTCGCAGAACAGCAGTTCGCCCAGCGAGCGGCTGCCCAGGGTCTCCAGGTCCAGCCCGCCGCGTTCCAGCGCCGTGCGGCTGGCCACGCTGCGGGCAAACACCCACGGCTGGCCATGGCCGCGCAGGTAGACCTCGCGGACCCAGCCCTGCGCGCCGAGGGCAAGGCCCAAGGCGGCGCATTCGTCGTCGCGCAGGGGCTGCCAGCCCTCGAACAGGGGGGTGACGCTGAAGTGGTCGTGGGAGAGACGGGTGAGGCGACGGGTCAGGGAGCCTTGGTCGAACAGCCAGCCCAGGGTCGGCTGGTCGAGGGTGGTCGCCAGCTGCGGATACGCCAGCCACGCGACCGCGGCTGCTTGCGGGGTTTCGTACGGCACGTCGGTATGCTTGATACAGGCCAGAGAGGCGGCGAGCTTAGCATGTTTGCCATCGTGGCTTGCATACTGCCAGCAGGGCCAGTACAAAAGCCGACCAGAGATTGCACGGTGGTCTCCTTGCGGGCTTGCCCCGCGCCGATGCCATCAATTGCAACGCACCCTGTAGCCTGACCGAGGAACAGCAGTAAATGAAGAAGTGGCAATGTATTGTCTGTGGCCTGATCTACGACGAGGCCCAAGGCTGGCCGGACGACGGCATCGCCCCTGGCACCCGCTGGGAGGACGTACCGGAAGACTGGCTGTGCCCCGACTGCGGCGTCGGCAAGAGTGATTTCGAAATGATCGCCATCGGCTGATCGCAACCCTGGCTTGAAGAAGGAACGCACGACATGACGTCCCCCGTGGTGATCATCGGTACCGGCCTTGCCGGCTACAACCTGGCGCGAGAGTTTCGCAAGCTCGACGGCGACACGCCGCTGTTGCTGATCACCGCCGACGACGGTCGCTCCTACTCCAAGCCCATGCTGTCCACCGGCTTCGCCAAGCAGAAGGACGCCGACGGCCTGTGCATGGCCGAACCGGGTGCCATGGCCGAGCAGCTCAAGGCCGAGATTCGCACCCACACCCGCATCAGCGGCATCGACCCAGGCCACAAGCGCCTGTGGATCGGCGAGGAGGCGGTGGAATACCGCGATCTGGTGCTGGCCTGGGGCGCGCAGACCGTGCAGGTACCGGTCGAAGGCGATGCGGGCGAGCTGATCTTTCCGATCAACGACTTGGAAGACTACGCACGCTTTCGCGCCGCCGCCGCGGGCAAGCAGCGGGTGCTGATCCTCGGGGCCGGCCTGATCGGTTGCGAATTCGCCAACGACCTCAGCCTCGGCGGCCTGCAGTGCCAGGTCGTCGCCCCCTGTGAGCAGGTGATGCCGACCCTGCTGCATCCGGCTGCCGCCGCAGCCGTGCAGGCGGGGCTGGAAGGGCTGGGCGTTCGCTTCCATCTCGGTCCGGTGCTGACCCGGCTGCAACGCGCAGGCGAGGCGCTCGATGCGCACCTGTCCGATGGCAGCGTGATTCCCTGCGACCTGGTGGTATCGGCCATCGGCCTGCGCCCGCGCACCGACCTGGCGGCAGCGGCGGGGTTGCAGGTCAACCGTGGGGTGGTGGTGGACCGCCAGCTGCGCACCTCCCACGCCAATATCTTCGCCTTGGGCGACTGCGCCGAGGTCGACGGGATCAACCTGCTGTACGTCATGCCGCTGATGACCTGCGCCCGTGCCCTGGCCCAGACCCTGGCCGGCAACCCGACCGCGGTGGCCTACGGCCCGATGCCGGTTACCGTGAAGACCCCGGCCTGTCCGCTGGTGGTATCCCCGGTGCCGCCCGGCCACGAGGGCAGCTGGGTGGTCGAGGGCAGCGGCGCCGACCTGAAAGTGCTCTGCCACGGCGCCGATGGCCAGCTGCTGGGTTATACCCTGACCGGCGGCGCGGTCATGGAGAAACTGGCGCTGAATCGCCAGTTGCCGCCCTTGATGGCGTAAATGGCGGGCGTTCTGTCGGAATTATCCTGTTCTTGCCGCGACAATGGCCGCCCAGATACTGGCGCGGCCCCGGTGGGCGTGCCATCCTCACTGGCGTCTGCCGCAGCCTAGAGCCTGCGGTGCCTTGAACGCTGCTCCCTCCGGCAGCACGGCATAACAACAAGAAATCCCGTCAAAGAGGCTTCACTATGCGTAAACCAGAACTCGCCGCCGTCATCGCCGAAAAGGCCGATCTGACCAAGGAAAAGGCCAACCAGGTCCTGAACGCGATTCTCGACAGCATCACCGGCGCGCTCGACAAGGACACCGTCACCCTGGTCGGTTTCGGCACCTTCGAAAAACGCCACCGTGGCGCCCGCACCGGCAAGAACCCGCAGACCGGCGAGCCGGTCAAGATCAAGGCCAGCAACACTGTCGCCTTCAAACCTGGCAAGGGCCTGCGTGACAGCGTCAACGTACCTGCCAAGCCTGCCAAGAAAAAGTGACCGGACAGCTTCACCCGACGGGCGCCTGGAGGCGCCCGTTGCGTTTCTGGTAAGCAAATGCGGCGAACTTGCATAAACAGGGCGAGAAACGGATAAACTGCGCGACTCAGTCACTTTTCATTCGAGGCGTGTTGATGAAGTTTCGCTTTCTTCTCTGGGCCATGGGCTTGCTGATGGCCAAGGCCAGCCGCAACAACCCGGCGTTCCAGCAGCAGCTGCAGGACAAGGACCTGGTCTTCCAGATGCAGACGCTCGACGGCAAGGTTGCCCGGCACTTCATCGTCAAGGACCTGCGCATCAGCAGCAAGGGCGGCCTGCACCCGCAGCCGGCCTTCGCCATCGCGTTCAAGGACGCCGCTTATGGCTTTGCCACGCTGCAAGCCGGTAACAAGCAGCTGGCGTTCATGCAGGGGATCCAGGAGAAGAACATCCAGATCAAGGGCAATCCGGCGCTGGTGATCTGGTTCCAGGGCTTGATGAAGTACCTGAAACCAAAGAAGAAGGCCTGAAATCGCCGGACCTGCATTGGCAGCCAGTTCCCATGATGCGCAGGCTTGCACCATCCCTGTGGGAACCGGCCTGCCGGCGAAAGGGGCGCAGGGCGCCCCACCTCTCAGTGCGGCGTGTGGAACTGCGACGCCAGCTCGCGCAGCAGGGCCTCGGCCTCCAGCACCTTGTTCACCACCTCTTCAGCCTTCTCCCGACTCAGCCCCAGGCGCTCGAGCAGGGCATCCGGGATCTCGTCCTTGGGCCCTGAACCGATCCCCCGGGCGCGCAGCAGGCGCATCGCCAGGCACACCAGATTGGGGAATGCCGCATAATCGCCGTCGTACGCCGGATCGTGCTGGAAACGCAGGGCTGTGGACAGCTCATCGGGCATGTCCCACAGCTTCATCAGCCAGGCCCCGATCTGTTCACGGCTGATCCCCAGCAGGTGCTGTTCCACATAGCTGTGGCACAAGTGCGGGTTGACCTCCAGGTGACGGCAGATCAGCGAGAAATGCGGTGGGAAGACGTGGGCCAGCAGCAGGTAGCCAAAGTTGTGCAGCAGGCCGGCCAGGTAGGTCAGGCCCGCTTCCGGGCGCTCGGCACGTGGCATGGCGCGCGTCAGGCCCTCGATCACCGCGGCGGTGTAGATCGACTGCTGCCAGTATGGCGTGGCCTGCTGCGGGTGGTCCTTGGGTAGGCTCAGGGTCTTGCCCAACGCCAGGCCCAGGGCCAGGTTGATCACCAGGTCGAAGCCCAGCACGCGGACGATGGCGTCTTCCACCGAGCGAATCTTGCCGGGTGAGGCGTAGTACGGGGAGGCAGCCCAGCTGACCACCTGCGCGGCCAGGGCCGGATCGGTTTCCACCACGCCGGTGATGTCGTCGATGCTGGCATTGGGGTCGACGCGCAGCTTGATGATCTTTTGCGCGGTGTCGGCCAGCGGCGGAATCTCGATGGTCTGTTCCAGGCGTTGCTGGATGCGACGGGCGGTGAAGGCCTGGACGGCGCGGATGACTTCCTTGGGAGGGCCGTCCAACTGGTCGAAACTGAGGCGAATCTCGCTGATCTGCTGGCCGAACGTGCTGGCGCTGGCCTTGAACAGCATCTTCTTGAAGGCGGTTCTGCCGATTTCCAGGAGCAGGCCGGTTTCGCCGGACTGGATCAGCAGCGTCTCGTTGTCGAGCAGGCTCTTCTCGTACTGGCATGGCGAGCTGGTCAGGGCGGGAATCGCCGGCAGCGCCTTGAGGTGATGCTTGTCGAGCATCTGCTTCAGGCGCTCCAGCGGCACGGCCTTGAGCTTGCGCCCGGTCAGTTCCTCGAGGCGCTTGAGGTCCAGCAACTGGCTTTGCGGGAACAGCACCATCAAGGCACCGATCTCGTCATCGAGCAGCACGGCCTGCACCCGCGAGGCGGCCGGCAGCCCCGGGTGCTCGGGCACCTCGCGGAAGCTGACGCCGAGCTTGTCGAGCAACAGCCGGATGACAGACGGTGCGTGTAGGGTTGCGGTATCCAGGGCAACTTCAGTCATGGCCTGTATCCAATCATTCTTTAAACGCGAAGTATAACCAGCCTGGCCGCCAAGCTGGATCCATTATGGGACGGACGTCACACCTGGCCATATTGTTGACCGTGGCGCAGCCAGCGGTCGAGCAACGGGCTGACGTGGTCGGGCCAGCGTGCCAGCAGGGCCTGGGCGGCGTCGCGCACGGCTGGCAGCAGGTCGGCGTCGCGCATCAGGTCGGCGACCTTGAACTGTAGCAGGCCGGTCTGGCGGGTCCCGAGCATCTCGCCCGGGCCGCGCAACTCCAGGTCCTTCTCTGCTATGACGAATCCGTCGTTGGTTTCCCGCATGATGCCCAGGCGCTCACGGCCGATCTGCGACAGCGGCGGGTGGTAGAGCAGCACGCAGTGGCTCACCGCGCTGCCCCGACCGACCCGGCCGCGCAACTGGTGCAACTGGGCCAGGCCCAGGCGCTCGGGGTTCTCGATGATCATAAGGCTGGCATTGGGCACGTCGACGCCGACCTCGATCACCGTGGTGGCCACCAGCAGTTGCAGGTCGCCGGCCTTGAACTCGGCCATCACCGCGGCCTTTTCTGCGGGCTTCATGCGTCCGTGGATCAGGCCCACGCGCAGCTCGCCCAGGGCGCTGCCCAGTTCCTCGAAGGTGCTTTCGGCGGCCTGGCAGGTGAGTTCCTCGGACTCTTCGATCAGGGTGCATACCCAATAGGCCTGGCGGCCTTCGGCGCAGGCGGCGCGGACCCGCTCGACCACCTCGAAGCGACGGCTGTCGGCGACCAGCACGGTGTTCACCGGGGTGCGCCCGGGCGGTAGCTCGTCGAGGATCGAGGTGTCCAGGTCGGCATAGGCGCTCATCGCCAGGGTGCGCGGGATTGGCGTGGCGGTCATGATCAGCTGGTGCGGGCACAGCTGGCCCATGACGCCCTTTTTGCGCAGGGCCAGGCGCTGCTGCACGCCGAACCGGTGCTGCTCGTCGATGATCGCCAGGGCCAGGTGCTTGAACTGCACCTCCTCCTGGAACAGTGCGTGGGTGCCGACCACCATGGGCGCACCATTGGCGATCTGCTCCAGGGCGCTGGCGCGGGCCTTGCCCTTGAGCTTGCCGGCCAGCCATGCCACCTCGATGCCCAGCGGTTCCAGCCAGCGCTTGAAGGTGAGGTAGTGCTGTTCGGCGAGGATCTCGGTGGGCGCCATCAGGGCGACCTGGTAACCCGCTTCCAGAGCCTGCAGGGCGGCCAGCGCGGCGACCACGGTCTTGCCGGCGCCCACGTCGCCTTGCACCAGGCGCATCATTGGCTCGTGCTGGCTGAGATCGTAGGCAATTTCGTTGCCGACCCGCTGCTGGGCGCCGGTCGGGCTGAAGCCGAGATTGGCCAGGTACTGTGCCGGCAGGCGCGTAGCCTTGGGCAATACCGGCGCGCGCAGGGCTCGCTGGCTTTCGCGCAGGCGCTGTTGCGACAGCTGGTGGGTCAGCAGTTCTTCGAAGGCCAGGCGGTGCTGGGCCCAGTGATGGCCTTCGGCGAGTTCGTCGAGATCGGCGTCGGCCGGCGGGTTGTGCAGGTAGCGGATCGCGTCGCTCAGCGGCGCCAGCTGATAGTCGCGGGCCAGCTCGTCGGGCAGCCAGTCGGGCAGGCTGCGTGGGCCGAGCAGGCCAAGGCTCTGCTGGCAGAGCAGGCGCAGGCGCTGCTGGGTCAGGCCTTCGGTGGTCGGGTAGATCGGTGTCAGCGTCTGTTCGACCGGCGGCGGTGCTTCGTCGCCGTTCAGCGCCCGGTATTCCGGGTGGTAGATCTCCAGCCCCGAGGCGCCGGGGCGGGCTTCACCATAGCAGCGCAGGTGGGTGCCACGCTTGAGGCCCTCCTTCTGCGCATTGCTGAAATGGTAGAAGCGCAGGCTCAGCGTGCCGCTGCCGTCGCCTAGGCGCACCACCAGGCTGCGGCGCTTGCCCATGGTCACGTCGGCCCCGCTGACCACGCCCTCGATCACCGCGTCCTGGCCCGGACGCAGTTGGCCGATGGGCACCACGCGGGTGCGGTCCTGGTAGCGCAGCGGCAGGTGGAACAGCAGGTCCTGCAGGTTCTCCAGGCCGACCTTGGCGAGTTTTTCCGCCATGGCATCGCCTACGCCCTTGAGCGTGGTGACCGGGACGTTCGACAGCTCGGTCATGGGTTCAGGCCGGTTGTTCCACCGGCGGCTTGGCCACCGAGCAGAGGCGGATCGAGTCGGCGAGGATCTCGATGGCCTTCGGCCGCGGGAAGCTGGCGCGCCAGGCGATGGCCACGGTGCGGAACGGTGCGGGCGCGGTCAGCGGGCGGACTTCGATGACGCCCGGCGCGTAATGATGGCTGTGCACCGCCGACAGCGGCAGGATCGACACGCCCAGGCCCGATGCGACCATGTGGCGGATGGTTTCCAGCGAGCTGGACTCGACCGTGGTGTGCTTGGAGCCCTCGCCGCCCTTGTTCAGCGTCGGGCAGGCCTCGAGCACCTGGTCGCGGAAGCAGTGGCCCTCGCCGAGCAGCAGCAGGCTCTTGTCGTTGAGCATGGCGGTGTCGATGGTGTCCTTGGCGGTCCACGGGTGGTCGGCCGGCATCAAGGCGCAGAACGGCTCGTCGTACAGCGGCAAGGTCAGCACGTCGGCCTCGTTGAACGGCAGGGCGATGATCACCGCGTCCAGTTCGCCGTTGCGCAGCTTTTCACGCAGCACGTGGGTGAAGTTCTCTTCGATGTACAACGGCATCTGCGGCGCCACGCGGTGCAACTGCGGGATCAGGTGCGGGAACAGATAGGGGCCGACGGTGTAGATGGCGCCGACCTTGAGCGGCGCGGTCAGCTGGTTCTTGCCGGCCTGGGCCAGCTCGCGGATGCCCTGGGCCTGCTCCAGCACCTTCTGCGCCTGGGCGACGATGCTCTCGCCGACCGGCGTGAGGCGCACCGCGCTCTTGCTGCGCTCGAAGATCAGCACGCCGAGTTCGTCCTCGAGCTTCTTCACGCCCACCGACAGGGTTGGTTGGCTGACGTGGCAACGCTCGGCCGCGTGGCCGAAGTGCTGCTCTTGCGCGAGGGTGACGATGTAGCGAAGTTCGGTGAGGGTCATAACGTGCGTCCATGAAGTTGCGGCCCCAGCATAGCGGCTGCAATCGATAGACGCACGTTATCAGACTTGCCGTTTTGTGACAGAAACAAAAACGTCAGCGTCGGTCCAGCGAATAGACGAACGGCGCAACGACTTCGATCGTGCCATTGTTCAGCAACTCCGCCGGAGGCTTTGGCACCGTGCCGGCACGGCGGATCATCTCCAGCGTGGCCCGGTCAAGCGCCGCACTGCCGGAACCGCCGGCCAGCGCGTACGAGACCACCTTGCCTTCGGCGTCGACGACGAAGCGCAGGCGGTTTATGCCCTGCAGTCCGCGACGGCGAGCGTCCTCGGGGTACTTCTTGTACTTGGCCAGGTGGCGCAGCAGATCGCTCTGCCAGCTCGGCAGGGCATTGCTGTTGGACGCGATGCTCGGCTGCGGCGCCGCCGACTTCTGCGGTGGCGTGTTGCTCGGCGGCGTGTCCGCGACGTCGTCCTTGGCTGGCGGCTCGTCCTTCGGCGGCTCAAGCTTCTTCTCGGGCTTGGGCGGCTGTGGCTTGGCCTTGGGCTTGGGCGGCTTGGGGATGGCGATCTTCGGCTTCGGCGCCTCTGCCAGCTTCGGCAGCGGCGGTTCCTCGACCGGCGTCGGCGGCTTCGGGGCGGCCTTGGGTGGCGGCGGTGGCGCGGGCTCGGGCAGCGGTGCCAGCTCGACCATCATCGCTGCCGGCGGCAACTCGAGGGCCTGGGGCACCGACCAGTTGAGCGTCAGCAGCACGGCGACCGCGTGCACGCCCAGCACGATCGCCAGGCTGCCACCGTAGCGCGCCATGTTTGAGCGCGTTTTCGTCATTTCTTGGCTGCCGTCTCGAGTCCGACCAGGCCGACCTTGAGGTAGCCGGCGGCACGCATGGTGTTCATCACTTCCATCAGGTCGCCGTAATCGACGCCCTTGTCAGCCTGGAAGAAGATGGTGGTTTCCTTGTCGCCCTTGGTCTTGGCGTCGAGCATGGCGCCAAGCTGGTCGCGCTGGGCCACCTCGTCGTCGCCGAGGTAGAGCTTCTTGTCGGCCTTGACGCTGACGAACACCGGCTTCTCGGGCCTCGGCGCGGGCTTCGCGGTCGAGGCGGGCAGGTCGACCTTGATGTCGACCGTGGCCAGGGGGGCCGCGACCATGAAGATGATCAGCAGCACCAGCATTACGTCGATGAACGGCGTGACGTTGATTTCGTGGTTCTCGGCGAGGTCGTCGCCACCTTCGTTGAGATGCAGGCCCATGGCTTACCCCACTTTCACCATGTGCGGGGCGGCGCGCTCGCTGCCCTGGTGGTCCAGGTCGCGGCTGACCAGCAGCAGGACCTGGGCGGAGGCGTCGGACACCTGTGCCTTGTAGCCGGCGATGGAGCGGGCGAAGACGTTGTAGATGACCACGGCCGGGATCGCGGCGACCAGACCCAGGGCGGTGGCCAGCAGGGCTTCGGCGATACCTGGGGCGACCACGGCGAGGTTGGTGGTCTGGGTCTTGGCGATGCCGATGAAGCTGTTCATGATGCCCCAAACGGTGCCGAACAGACCGACGAACGGTGCGGTGGAACCGATGGTAGCCAGTACGCCGGTGCCGCTGCTCATGGTCCGGCCACTGGCGGCTACCAGGCGCTCCAGGCGGAAACTGACGCGTTCCTTGATGCCTTCCTTCTCGCGGGCATTGGCCGACAGGCGCATTTCTTCGAGGGCGTCATGCACCAGGATGTGGGCCAGGGTGCCTTCCTTGTTCGACACCTCGCTGGCCTCTTTCAGGCTCACCGAGCGCTTCAGGGCGGCGATCTCGCCACGCAGGCGGCGCTTGGCGCCCATCAGCTCGAAGCCCTTGGCGATCCAGATGGTCCAGGTGATGATCGAGGCGATGGCCAGGCCGATCATCACGGCCTTCACCACCACGTCGGCGTTCTTGTACATGCCCCATGGGGACAGGTCGTGGGCCATGCCCAGCGAGGTGTCTTCGACCATCGCCTGCACGTTCTCGTTGGCCGGGGCCTGGCCTTCCACCGGCGCAGTCGCGTCGGCTGGTGCGGCAACCGGGGCCTGGCCTTCTGCGGCAGGCGTGGCTGGGGCGGCGGCAGCGGCGGGTGCCGGGGTGGCGGCGACAGGCTCTTCGGCCATGGCTGCCGGGGCCAGTACCAGGCTGAACATCAGCGCGGCAATGGCGCGCCAAGCGCGCGACGGGGTTGGCGAAGCGGAAGGTTGAGTACGTGTCATGCTGGCCGGACCTGATGAAGAGAAATGGGTTGAGTTCTTCAAGGCCTCGAAGCAGGCCGAGAACAGACAGGGTCGCCATTATTGCAAGTAATTCTTGTTAACAAAAGTAATAATGTTGCTTTTTTTGACCTTGGTATAGCCGTTTATCGCGCTAACCCGATAGCCTGTGCCTTTCGCATTAGGAGGTTTGGTATGTCAGACGTTTCAGCTTTGATCGTGGGTTGCGGTGATGTGGGCAGCCGCCTGGCCCGCCAACTGCTTGCTCAAGGCTGGCAGGTCAGCGGCTTGCGCCGTTCGGTCGATCAGTTGCCCGAAGGGGTTCGGCCGATCGCCGCCGATCTGGCCGAGCCGCAGATACCGAGCGCTTGGCCCGAGCAGGGACCTGATTACCTGGTGTATTGCGTGGCGGCCAGCCAGCACGATGAAGCCGGCTACCAGGCGGCCTATGTCGAAGGTTTGCGCCATGTGCTGGGATGGCTGGCGGCGAAAGGGCAGCGGCCACGACGCCTGGTGTTCGTGTCCAGCAGCAGCGTGTATGCGCAGCAGGACGGTGAATGGATTGCCGAAGCGGCAGCCACGCAGCCCGAGGGCTATTCCGGCAAGGTGATGCTCGAGGCTGAGCGGCTGGCGCTGGACAGCGGCATTCCCGCGACGATCGTGCGCCTGACCGGCATCTATGGTCCGGGGCGCGAGTGGTTGCTGAGTCAGGTGCGCCAGGGGTATCGCGTGGCCGAGGAGCCACCGTTGTACGGCAATCGCATTCATGCCGAGGATGCCGCCGGCCTGATGGCGCACCTGCTGCGGGCCGATGCCCGGGGTGTTGCGCTGGATGACTGCTATATCGGCGTGGATGACGATCCGGCGCCGCTGGCCGAGGTGGTGGCCTGGCTGCGTGAATACCTGGGCGTTACCCAGTGGTCGGATGAGCAGCGGGTGCGGCGCACCGGCAGCAAGCGCTGCAGCAATGCGCGGGCGCGGGCGTTGGGGTGGGTGCCGATGTATCCGAGTTACAAAGAGGGGTATGCCGCCATTCTGCAAGGGCGTGGTTGAGACTACCGGCCCTATCGCGGGGCAAGCCCGCTCCCACGCATATCGTGGGAGCGGGCTTGCCCCGCGATGTTGGCTAATCCTTTTCCAGCACCCACTGCCGCGCACCGGCGGCCAGTTGCGGCATTTCATCCGGTTGGGCGCGGTTTACCGCCTGGAAGATTTCCAGGGTGTCGCCGTCGCGCTTGAAGATCCATGGCGCGCCACGCTGGTCGCGCTCCAGCCATAGGCTGTCGTTGCCATCGCCCATGGTCGCGCAGTCGCCCGCCAGGCAAAGGGCGAAGCGGTCAGGGCCAGGCAGGCCGGTAACGTTGCCGGTGTCGCTGAAGCGCACCACTGCGCCCTTGCCCTGGCCTTCGACGATCTTCCAGTCGCCGCCCAGGTATTGCTGGTACAGCGCCTTCTCGAAGCTGCCACCCAGCGGCGTGTTCTGTGGGCCTTCGCTGCGCACGAAGGTTTGCTGGTGACCGGACGGGTCGATCGCCAGCAACTCGTCGCCGTCGAGCTTGAGCTGTTCGACCAGGCCACCTTCGAAGCTGACCTGCCAGTCTTTCTCGTTGGCGCTCAGGCGCCCGTCGGCAGCCTCGAAGCCATTGCTGAAGCTGGCCTGCTGGTTCTTGACGTCGATCTTCCACTCGAACACCGGGCCCTGGGCGTCGAGAGCCTGGCGCAGGCTGGTGCCTTTGCGGGCGGCGTCGATGGCGGCCTGGTTGATCCAGGTGCCGTTGAAGTCTTCGGGTTTATGGCTGGCGCAGCCGCCCAGGAGCAGGGCTGCCAGCGCGATAGGCAATGCGTGGCGCATGGGGGAAACCTTGGGGCAGGAGAGGGTGGTGACGGGCTTGATGCCCGTCACCGGGAGCATCACTCGAGGACCAGGATGGCGTCCATCTCGACCTGGGCACCCTTCGGCAGCGCGGCGACGCCGATGGCGGCGCGGGCCGGGTAAGGCTGTTCGAAGTAACGGCCCATGATTTCGTTGACCTTGGCGAAGTGGCTCAGGTCGGTGAGGAAGATGTTCAGCTTGACGATGTCCTTGAACGAACCGCCAGCGGCTTCGGCCACCGACTTCAGGTTCTCGAACACCTGGACGGTCTGGGCTTCGAAGCCTTCGACCAGTTCCATGGTCTTCGGATCGAGCGGGATCTGGCCCGACATGTACACGGTGTTGCCAGCCTTGATCGCTTGCGAGTAGGTGCCGATGGCGGCAGGGGCCTTGTCGCTGGTGATGACGGTCTTGCTCATGATGACTCCTTGCGGTTGGCGGACTACGCACGCATCCGGGTGATGCGGACCACGCCGGTCAAGGTGCGCAGCTTCTTGATCACGCGGGCCAGGTGCACACGGTCGTGCACGCTGACCACCAGTTGGACCACGCTGATACGGCCGTCGCGTTCGTCCATGCTGATTTTCTCGATGTTGCCGTCGGCGGCGTTGACGCTGCTGGCCAGCAGCGCGATCAGGCCGCGCTGGTGTTCCAGTTCGACGCGCAGCTCGACGTTGAACTCGCCGGTGATGTCCTTGGCCCAAGAGAGCTGCAGGCACTTCTCCGGGTTGTGGCGGACTTCACTGATGTTGCGGCAGTCTTCCAGGTGCACGACCATGCCTTTGCCGGCCGACAGGTGGCCGACGATAGGGTCGCCCGGGATCGGGGTGCAGCACTTGGCGTAGCTGAGCACCAGGCCCTCGGTACCGCGGATCGCCAGCGGGCCTTCCGGCGCCGGCAGTTGCTCGCCTTCGGCGGACAGCAGGCGGCGGGCGACCACGTAGGCCATGCGGTTGCCCAGGCCGATGTCCTCGAGCAGGTCCTCGAGCAGTTCCAGGCGGTACTCGGCGAGGATCGACTGGATGCGCTCCTGGGGGATCTTCTCCAGGCTGCTGTCGAAGCCGGTCAGCACCTTGTTCAGCAGGCGCTCGCCGAGGCTGATGGACTCGGAGCGGCGCTGTTGCTTGAGGGCATGACGAATGTGCGTGCGCGCCTTGCCGGTGACCACGAAGTTGAGCCAGGCCGGGTTCGGCCGGGCGCCCGGCGCGCTGACGATCTCGACGGTGGAGCCGCTCTGCAGCGGCTCGGACAGCGGCGCCAGGCGGCGGTTGATGCGGCAGGCGATGCAGCTGTTGCCGACGTCGGTGTGCACCGCGTAGGCGAAGTCGACGGCGGTGGAGCCCTTGGGCAGCTCCATGATCCGGCCTTTGGGGGTGAAGACGTAGACCTCGTCCGGGAACAGGTCGATCTTCACGCTCTCGATGAACTCCAGCGAGTTGCCGGCGCGCTGCTGCAGCTCGAGGATGCCCTTGACCCACTGGCGGGCGCGGGCGTGGCTGCCCTTGGGCTGCTCTTCCTCGTTGGACTTGTACAGCCAGTGCGCGGCAATGCCGTTGTTGGCCATCTCTTCCATTTCGCGAGTGCGGATCTGGATCTCGATGGGCACGCCGTGCATGCCGAACAGCGTGGTGTGCAACGACTGGTAGCCGTTGGCCTTGGGGATCGCGATGTAGTCCTTGAACCGGCCCGGCAGTGGCTTGTACAGGTTGTGCACGGCGCCGAGCACGCGGTAGCAGGTGTCGACCTTGTCGACGATGATGCGGAAGGCGTACACGTCCATGATCTCTGTGAAGGCGCGACGCTTGCCGCGCATCTTCTTGTAGATGCCATAGAGGTGTTTCTGCCGGCCGCTGACTTCGCCTTGAATGCCATCGGCGGCCAGGCAGTTGGCCAGCGAGGTCTCGATCTTGGCGACGATTTCCTTGCGGTTGCCCCGCGCGCTCTTGACCGCCCGGTGGATCAGCGACGAACGCATCGGGTGCATGGCCTTGAAACCGAGGTCCTCGAACTCGACGCGCACAGTGTGCATCCCCAGGCGGTTGGCGATGGGGGCGTAGATCTCGAGGGTTTCCTTGGCGATGCGTCGGCGTTTTTCGCCGGACAGCACTTCCAGGGTGCGCATGTTGTGCAGGCGGTCGGCCAGCTTGACCAGGATCACGCGGATGTCGCGGGCCATGGCCATGGCCATCTTCTGGAAGTTCTCGGCCTGGGCCTCGGCCTTGGTCTCGAAGTTCATCTGGGTCAGCTTGCTGACCCCGTCGACCAGCTCGGCGACGGTCTCGCCGAATTGCTGGCTCAAGGCTTCCTTGGCGATACCGGTGTCTTCGATCACGTCGTGCAGCATGGCCGCCATCAGGCTCTGATGGTCCATGTGCATGTCGGCGAGAATGCTGGCGACCGCCAGCGGATGGGTCACATAAGGCTCGCCGCTGCGGCGACGCTGGCCATCGTGGGCCTGCTCGGCGTAGAAGTAGGCCCGGCGAACCAGGTTGACCTGTTCGGGGCCCAGGTAAGTCGACAGCCGTTCGGCGAGGGCTTCTATACCCGGCATGGTTTCACCTCTTGCTGAAGAAGAGGGCCTTGCGCCGCACGGTGTCGACTGGGCATCAATCAGACGGCCTCGTTGTTCTCGTCCTCGAACGCGGCGAATACCGGATCCTCGGTGACGATCTCTTCGGCGGCGATGAACTCTGGCGTGACGATGCCTTCGGCGATTTCACGCAGGGCGACGACGGTCGGCTTGTCGTTTTCCCACGCAACGCGTGGCTCTTTGCCGCCGGTAGCCAGCTGGCGGGCGCGCTTGGTCGAGAGCATGACCAGCTCAAAGCGGTTATCCACGTGTTCCAGGCAGTCTTCAACAGTTACGCGGGCCATGGTCTTCCTCAGTAGCAAATGCGGTAGGCGTGCGCCCAGAATGGGCAGGCGGACTCGATAGTTTAAAAAATCACCAGCCAATAGGGAAGGGCTGTTTTGTCGGGTGCCCTTCCTCCGGTGCTGTTTGAGTCGTTTTCGCGGGCCCTGTGGGAGCGGGCTTGTCCGCGAAGCAGTTCACACCAAGCTGGGACGGACGATAACGGTTCCTGTTACCCGAAAACAACCGCCCCTGACGCGTTAACGCAACATTGCGTCGCGCAGGCGCGGGGTCAGCTCCTCGAACAGCGTCTGTACCGAGCGCAGGGCACGGCAATCGGGGCGGGTCAGCAGCCACAGCTGGGTGTCGCAGCCGGGCAGCGGGCCGCTCAGCGCCTCGACGCCGGGCAAGTCGTGGACCATGTAGTCTGGCAGTGCCGCCACGCCCAGGCCGGTGGTCACCAGTTGGGCGATGGTCGACATGCCGCTGCACTGGTAGCGCGGAATCAGCCCCGGGTGATGTTGGTTGCGCCAGACCACCGTGGCGTGGTCCTGCATGGAGTCGTCGGGGGCGATCCATGGCACGCTGGCGGCCGATTCCTGCAGGCGCTCGCGTAGCACCGGCAGGCCGCAGACCACGTAGGAGGTCGAGCCCAGGCAGCGGCCCACGAGGTGTTCCGGCGGCGTGTTGGTCAGGCGCAGGGCGATGTCGGCATCGCGGCGGCTGAGGTTGGCAAAGGTGTTGGAGGTGCCCATTTCCAGCGACAGCGCCGGGTAGTTGGGCATGAACTCGGCCAGCGCCGGCAGCAGCAGGCTGTGCAGCACCGCCTCGGTGCAGGTCAGACGCACGGTGCCGCTGACCACCTGCTCGCCGCTGGTCAGCGCGATGCGCGCCGCGTCCAGCGCCTGTTCGGCGCGCTCGGCCTGCTCGGCCAGGGCCTGGGCGGTGTCGGTGGGCAGGTAGCCCTTGCGGCTCTTGACGAACAGCGCAGTGCCCAGTGCCGATTCCAGCCGGCGGATCGAACGGAAGACCGTGGAAACGTCGACCTTGAGCAGTTCGGCGGCCTTGGCCAGGGACCGGCCGCGCTCCAGCGCCAGGACCAGGGCGAGGTCCGCATGGTTGATCTGATATTGCATCGATGCACGCTCTGCTTGCCGAAATGCCAATGTCTGTTGCGTTGGGGCCATTTTATAGTGAAACGGCCCCCGGGAATCAATGCAGCCGGTCGGCAACCAGCCCCCCACGATGGGCCAGTGAAAAGAACAACAGCAGCACCATCGTCGCCTTTCGAGGCGTCATCCGCAGTTCCCCACATCGCCGCTCCGAATCAAAGGATGTACAGCCATGACGTCGGTCTCCCCGTGCGCCAGTTCTTCCCGCGAGATGAATGAGTTCCTGGATGCCCATCCGGATACCCAGTACGTCGACCTGCTGATCTCCGACATGAACGGGGTGGTGCGCGGCAAGCGCATCGAACGCGCCAGCCTGCACAAGGTGTACGAGAAAGGCATCAACCTGCCGGCCTCGCTCTTCGCCCTGGATATCAACGGTTCAACCGTCGAAAGCACCGGTCTTGGCCTGGACATCGGCGACGCCGACCGTATCTGTTTCCCGATTCCGGGCACGCTCTGCGACGAGCCATGGCAGAAGCGTCCGACCGCGCAGTTGCTGATGACCATGCATGAGCTGGATGGCGCGCCGTTCTTCGCCGATCCGCGCGAGGTGCTGCGCCAGGTGGTAAGCCGGTTCGACGACCTGGGCCTGGATATCTGCGCCGCGTTCGAGCTGGAGTTCTACCTGATCGACCAGGACAACCTCAACGGCCGTCCGCAGCCGCCGCGCTCGCCGATTTCGGGCAAGCGCCCGCAGTCGACCCAGGTGTACCTGATCGACGACCTCGACGAATATGCCGACTGCCTGCAGGACATGCTCGAAGCCGCCAAGGAGCAGGGCCTGCCCGCCGACGCCATCGTCAAGGAAAGCGCCCCCGCGCAGTTCGAGGTCAACCTGCACCACGTCGCCGACCCGCTGAAGGCCTGCGATTATGCGATCCTGCTCAAGCGCCTGATCAAGAACGTCGCCTACGACCATGAGATGGACTCCACCTTCATGGCCAAGCCCTATCCGGGCCAGGCAGGCAACGGTCTGCACGTGCACATCTCGCTGCTGGACAAGAAGACCGGCAAGAACATCTTTACCAATGACGACCCGCTGCAGAGCGAGACCCTGCGCCACGCCATCGGCGGCGTGCTGGAGACCATGCCGGCATCGATGGCGTTCCTGTGCCCGAACATCAACTCCTACCGCCGCTTCGGCGCCCAGTTCTACGTGCCCAATGCGCCGAGCTGGGGCCTGGACAACCGCACCGTCGCGGTCCGCGTGCCGACCGACAGCAGTGAGAACGTGCGCATCGAGCACCGCGTGGCCGGTGCCGACGCCAACCCGTACCTGATGCTCGCGGCGATCCTCGCCGGCATCCACCATGGCCTGACCAACAAGGTCGAGCCGAACGCGCCGATCGAAGGCAACTCGTACGAACAGCTGGAACAGAGCCTGCCGAACAACCTGCGCGACGCCCTGCGCGCGCTGGATGACAGCGAAGTCCTCAACCAATACATCAGCCCGGACTACATCGACATCTTCGTGGCCTGCAAGGAGAGCGAGCTGGCCGAGTTCGAAGTGTCGATCTCCGACCTCGAGTACAACTGGTACCTGCACACGGTGTAAGCCCATGAGCGCATTTGCGGTCCCCTTGATCGGTGTCAGCGCCTGCCGCCAGCAGGTGGGAAAGAACTCGTCGCACACGGTGGGCGACAAGTATGTCGAGGCCGCGGGCTTTGCCGGGCTGCCGCTGATCCTGCCGGCGCGTGATGGCGGCAGCGACACCCGGGCGCTGCTGGCCCGGCTCGATGGCATTCTTTTTACCGGTTCGCCTTCAAATGTCGAGCCGCATCATTACAATGGCGCCCCCAGCGCGGAAGGTACCCGGCACGATCTTGCACGTGATCGCCTTACCTTGCCGCTGCTGCAGGCGGCCATTGCCGCCGGTGTGCCGGTGTTGTGCATCTGCCGTGGCTTCCAGGAACTGAACGTGGCCCTTGGCGGCACCCTGCACCAGCGCGTGCAGGAACTGCCCGGCTACCTGGACCACCGCGAACCTGAGGACGCACCCCTGGAGGTGCAATACGGCCCTCGTCATCCCGTCGCGGTCACCGCGGGCGGGTTGTTCGAGCGCCTGGGCCTGGCGGCGCAGTTCGAGGTCAACTCGCTGCACAGCCAGGGTATCGACCGCCTGGCCCCGGGCCTGCGCGTCGAGGCACGGGCCCCGGATGGCCTGGTCGAAGCGGTGTCGATGCCTGATGCGCCGGGCTTTGTAGTCGGCGTGCAGTGGCACCCTGAATGGCGTTTCGCCGAAAACCCGGTTTCGCTGCGCCTGTTCGAGGCGTTCCGCGAGGCTTGCATTGCCCATGCTGCTCGGGAGGGTGTACGTCAGGAAACACGCTGACGTTAGCCGAAGGTCCAGGATGACCGTGCCCCACCACGAGCTTTCAATGAGTGAAAGCGGGCCCACTACGGCGGGCCTGTGAGAACAATTCCAATAGTTACGGCACAGACTCATGAATGAATACACAGAAGCCGGACGCCCACCCGACGTGGCGTCCGACTCGGGCAACACCCAGCGCAGCAAGGGCCTGGCCAAGGGCCGTCTCGGTCTGCTGGCCAGCGTCGTGCTGGGCATTTCCACCATCGCGCCGGTCTACACCCTGACCGGCGCACTCGGCCCGACCGTGCGCGAAGTCGGCGCCCACCTGCCGGCGGTGTTCATCGTCGGCTTCCTGCCGATGCTGCTGGTGGCCCTGGGCTACCGCGAGCTGAACTCGGCCGAGCCCGACAGCGGCACCTCCTTCACCTGGTCGGCCCGGGCCTTCGGTCCGATGATCGGCTGGATCGGCGGCTGGGGGCTGGTGGTCGCCACCACCATCGTGCTGTCCAACCTGGCGGGCGTGGCGGTGGACTTCTTCTACCTGTTCCTGGCCCAGATCACCGGCAACCAGGAGCTGGCGGCGCTGGCGGACAACCTGCTGGTCAACGTCACCACCTGTTGCGTGTTCATCGCCCTGGCGGTGTGGATCTGCTGTCGGGGCATGGCCACCACCATGACTGTGCAGTACGGCCTGGTGGCCTTGCAGTTGCTGGTGTTGATCGGCTTTGCGTTCGCCGCCTTCGGCGAAACCACGGCGCCACCACCGCTGGCATTCGATCTTGCCTGGTTCAACCCGTTCGGCGTCGAGTCGTTCTCGGCATTCGCGGCCGGCCTGTCGTTGTCGATCTTCATCTTCTGGGGTTGGGACGTGTGTCTGACCGTCAGCGAGGAGTCGATCGGTAGCGAAGAGGTGCCGGGCAAGGCCGCCACCTGGACGGTGTTGCTGATCCTTGGCCTGTATCTGCTCACCGCCATCGCCACCCTGCAGTTCGCCGGGATCAGCGAGGATGGATTGGGCCTGGGCAACCCACGCATCCAGGAGAACGTGTTCGCCCACCTGGCCGGCCCGGTCATGGGACCGCTGGCAATCCTGATGTCGATCGCGGTGCTGGCCAGCACCGCCGCCTCGCTGCAGTCGACCTTCGTCTCGCCGGCGCGCACCCTGCTCGCCATGGGTTACTACGGCGCCGTGCCGCAGCGCTTCGCCACGGTCTGCCCGCGCTCGCAGACGCCGCGCTACGCGACCATCTGTGCCGGCATTGCCGCGGCGCTGTTCTACGTGACCATGCGTACCTTGAGCGAGAACGTGCTGGCAGACACCATCACCGCCCTGGGCATGATGATCTGCTTCTATTACTCGCTGACTGCTTTCGCTTGCGTGTGGTACTTCCGCCGCAGCCTGTTCGACAGCGTGCGTCACTTCTTTATGCGCGGCGTCTGCCCGCTGGTGGGTGGGGTGATCCTGTCGGTGATCTTCGTGCGCACGGCGATCGACAGCGCTTCGCCGGACTTCGGCAGCGGCTCGCATGTGGGCGGGCTGGGGCTGGTGTTCGTGATCGCAGCGATCATCTCGGCACTCGGGATCGTGCTGATGATGCTGTCGCGGCTGCGGGCGCCGGCGTATTTCCTGGGGGCGACCCTGCGCCAGCAGGCGACCATTCAGTTGCAGGACTGACGCATGGGGGCGCTTTGCGCCCCTTTCGCGACACAAGGCCGCTCCCACAGGTACAGCACGGTTTCAGACTCTGCACCGTACCTGTAGCGGCCTTGCCGGGGCGCCGTACCGGTCGGATAGGGCCTCGCAGAGGCCCCGGCGGTCTTCAGCCGATCAGCTGCTTGAGCAACTCACCATGCCGCGCCTGCTGTTTCTTCAGCAACAGGCGATTCGATGCGAACACCGCCTTCAATTCCTCCAGCGCCACGCCGAAGTCGTCATTGATGATGACGTACTCATACTCGTCATAGTGCACCATCTCGCTGACCGCTTCCTTCATGCGTCCGGCAATGATCTCCTCACTGTCCTGGCCACGACCATCCAGCCGTTGGCGCAAGGCCTCCTGGCTAGGCGGCAGGATGAAGATCGAACGCGCCTCGGGCATCAGCTTGCGTACCTGCTGGGCGCCTTGCCAGTCGATCTCCAGGATCAGGTCGTAGCCCTGGTCGAGGGTTTCCTGCAGCGCGCTGCGCGACGTGCCGTAGAAGTTGCCGAACACTTCGGCGTGCTCGAGGAAGTCGCCCTGGGCGATCAATGCCTTGAACTCCTCATGAACGACGAAGTGGTAGTTCACCCCGTGCTCCTCGCCCGGACGCATGGCGCGGGTGGTGTGGGAGACCGAGACGCGCACGTTGGCGTCGTCCTTGATCAGGGCCGTGACCAGGCTGGTCTTGCCGGCGCCGGACGGGGCCGAAACGATGTAGAGGGTGCCGCTGATGTGATTCATGGTAGGGGTGGCCTTACTCGATATTCTGTACTTGTTCACGCATCTGTTCGATCAGCACCTTCAGATTGACCGCCGCTTGCGTGCTGCGCGGGTCGAAGGCCTTGGAGCCAAGGGTGTTGGCTTCGCGGTTGAGCTCCTGCATCAGGAAGTCCAGGCGCCGGCCGGCGGCGCCGCCGGACTTGAGCACCCGGCGCACCTCGGTGACGTGGGTGCTGAGGCGGTCCAGCTCCTCGGCGACATCGCTCTTCTGCGCCAGCAAGACCATTTCCTGCTCCAAGCGCTGCGGGTCTAGCTCGGCCTTCATGTCGCCGAAACGATCGAGGACCTTCTGCCGTTGCGCGGCCAGCATCTGCGGCACGAGGGTGCGCAAGGTGGCGACTTCGCCGGCCATGCTGTCCAGGCGCTCGTTGATCAGCCTGGCGAGCTCGGCGCCTTCACGCTGACGACCCGCCTTGAGTTCGGCCAGCGCCTCGTCGAACAGGGCAACGGCTTCGGCATTGAGCGCCTGCGGATCGCTGGCGTCGGCCACCAGCACGCCTGGCCAGGCCAGCACTTCCAGCGGGTTGAGCGGTGCCGGCTGCTTGATCAGGCCGGCGACGGTCTCGGCGGCGGCGACCAACTGCGCGGCACGCTCGCGGTCGACCTGCAACGGCTTGCCGGCGTTGTCCTCGCTCAGGCGCAGGGTGCACTCGACCTTGCCGCGGGACAGGCCCTGGCGCAGGCCCTCGCGTACCGCGCCTTCAAGGTCGCGCAGCGCTTCGGGCAGGCGCAGGTGGGGTTCGAGATAGCGGTGGTTGACCGAACGCAGCTCCCAGACCAGGGTGCCTTGGCTGCCAGCGCGCTCGACACGAGCAAAAGCGGTCATGCTATGCACCATGGGGAGTACCTCGCGTATTCAGATGAACGGGGAGCCTGTCGGCTGCAAGGCGCAGGATTGTAGCGCAGTGCGGCCCGGGCGCCCAATCCGCCCACGCTACCGACCCTCCTCGGGCTTGTCGGAAAAGGTGACAGGCTGCGCGGGTACGACGACAGGCGTGCCTTCGGCGGGCGGCGGGCTCTATAATGCTCGGCAGATTCAAAGTCCCGGTACAGGTATCCCAGATGAAACGTCCAAGTGGTCGCGCCGCCGATCAGCTCCGCTCGATCCGCATTACCCGCAACTACACCAAGCACGCCGAGGGATCGGTACTGGTCGAGTTCGGTGACACCAAGGTCATCTGCACGGTCAGCGTCGAGAATGGTGTTCCCCGCTTCCTCAAAGGTCAGGGCCAAGGCTGGCTCACCGCCGAATACGGCATGCTGCCGCGTTCGACCGGCGAGCGTAACCAGCGTGAGGCCAGCCGCGGCAAGCAAGGCGGCCGCACCCTCGAAATCCAGCGCCTGATCGGCCGCTCCCTGCGCGCCGCGCTGGACATGAGCAAGCTCGGCGACATCACCCTGTACGTCGACTGCGATGTGATCCAGGCTGACGGCGGTACCCGCACCGCCTCGATCACCGGCGCCATGGTCGCGCTGTGCGACGCCCTGGCGGTGATCAAGAAGCGTGGCGGCCTCAAGGGCGGCAACCCGCTCAAGCATATGATCGCCGCGGTGTCGGTGGGCATGTACCAGGGCGAGGCCGTGCTCGACCTCGATTACCTCGAGGACTCCGCCGCCGAGACCGACCTGAACGTGGTCATGACCAGTGCCGGTGGCTTCATCGAAGTGCAGGGCACCGCCGAAGGCGCGCCGTTCCAGCCAGAAGACTTCAACGCCATGCTGGCGCTGGCGCAGAAGGGCATGACCGAGATCTTTGAACTGCAGCAGGCCGCGCTGGCCGACTGACGACACGCCAGGAAGGTGCGCAACATGAGCGATGTGGACTTGCCGATCACCCCGCCCAGCGCCGATGTCCGGCAGTGGGCGATGTTCTGCCACCTGTCCGCGCTGCTGGGTCTGGTGATGCCCCTTGGGCATCTGCTTGGCCCGCTGGTGCTGTGGCACCTCAAGCGCGAGCAGGATCCTTTCATCGATGCCCAGGGCAAGGAGGCGCTGAACTTTCAGATCAGCGTGACCCTCGCCGGGTTCGTCTGCTTGCTGTTGATGTTCGTGTTCATCGGTATCGTGCTGTTCGCCGCGCTGATGGTGGCGGTGCTGATCCTGATCATCCTGGCGGCAGTCAGGGCCAACGAGGGGAAGCCGTATCGCTATCCTTGGATCTGGCGGCCGATCAGATAGGCACAAAAAAGCCGACCCCATGGGTCGGCTTTTTTGTGTGCGCCATCCTCAGATGGTCAGCGTCCAGTCGTAGTCCACGATCAGCGGCGCATGCTGGGAGAAGCGCGGCTGGCGTGGCAGACGGGCGTTGCGCACGAAGCGGCGCAGGCCTGGGGTGAGGATCTGGTAGTCGAACCGGTAACCCAGGTTGAGCATCTCGGCCTGCTCGTTGTCCGGCCACCAGCTGTACTGGTCGCCTTCACGGCTGACTTCGCGCAGGGCGTCGACATAGCCCATGTCGCCGACGATGGCGTCCATCCAGGCGCGTTCCGGCGGCAGGAAACCGACCGACTGCTGGCTGTCGCGCCAGTTCTTGATGTCGAGCTTCTGCTGCGCCACGTAGAACGAGCCGCAGTAGATGTATTCGCGACGTTTGCGACGCTGCTTGTCCAGGTACTTGGCGAAGTCGTCCATCAACTTGAACTTCTGGTTCAGGTCTTCGTCGCCGTGCATGCCCGAAGGCAGCAGCAGGCTGGCAATACTGACTTTGTCGAAATCTGCTTGCAGATAACGCCCGTAGCGATCGGCTGTCTCGAAGCCCAGGCCGGTGATGACTGCCTTGGGCTGCATGCGCGAGTACAGTGCCACGCCACCTTGGGTGGGCACCTCCGCGTCGCAGGCGTAAAGGAAATAGCCATCGAGCTGGAAAGCTGGGTCGTCGAGTTCAAAGGCCGAGGCGCGGGTATCCTGAAGGCAGATGACGTCGGCATTCTGGGCTTGCAACCAGCTGAGCAATCCACGCTCGGCCGCAGCCTGAATGCCATTTACGTTCACACTGATGATCCGCATAAATGGCCCCAAAAATCTCGTGCGTGTATGATACCCGAGCTCAACACATTTAGCTAAATCCGTGGTGTCCGGGACCTTTCATGCAGCCGTATCAGCGCGACTTCATCCGTTTTGCCATCGATAGCGGCGTTCTGCGCTTCGGTGAGTTCACCCTGAAATCGGGGCGTACCAGCCCGTACTTCTTCAATGCCGGCCTGTTCAACACAGGTTCCGCGCTGGCCCAGCTGGGGCGTTGCTACGCGGCGGCCATCGTCGACAGCAAGATCCCCTTCGATGTGCTGTTTGGCCCGGCCTACAAGGGCATTCCCCTGGCGGCGGCCACTGCCGTGGCCCTGGCCGAACAACATCAGCTCGACGTACCGTGGTGCTTCAACCGCAAAGAGGCCAAGGATCACGGCGAGGGCGGCAGCCTGGTCGGTGCCCCGCTGGCCGGTGACGTGCTGATCATCGACGATGTAATTACCGCCGGCACCGCGATCCGCGAGGTTATGCAGATCATCAACGCCCAGCAGGCCAAGGCCGCCGGCGTGCTGATCGCGCTGAACCGTGAAGAGCGCGGCAATGGCGAGCTGTCGGCGATCCAGGAAGTCGAACGCGACTTCGGCATTCCGGTCGTGAGCATCGTCTCGCTGACTCAGGTGCTGGAGTTCCTGGCTGACGACCCGCAGCTCAAGCAGCACCTGCCGGCGGTCGAGGCCTACCGCGCCCAGTACGGCATCTGACCGGCTCGCGGCTCATGAAAATGGCGACCTTAGGGTCGCCTTTTTCATGCCTGTTATTCAGCGGCGGTTCGGGTAACTGGCCTGCACGGCATCAAGGAGATTTCCGAGCGGCGAAGGAAAGGCGGACCTTGGGCCGCCTGTACCTCGTGTCAGTCTGTGCCGTACTTCGGCGAGCGTGGCCCGTAGAGGATCCCGCCATTCGGATAGGGTGTAAGCAGGCGTGCGCTGGTCATCCCGGCGATCGGGTAGCCGGCGTCATCCTGCACGCTGCTGATGATCTGGTTGATGGCCGCCGCCACCAGCATGCCGATCAGGCCGCCCTGGTTCTGCTTGCCTTCCTCGCTGGAGGCCGTGGCGCTGCCGGTCCACAAGGTGGCACCGGTCTTCAGGTCGACCAGTTTGGCGCTGGCGGTGACGATGGTCGCGCTGCTCAGCACCATGTAGCGGGTGCCGTAGTCGCTGACGGTCACGTACAGGCCGGCGTCGGCGCCGAAGATCTCGTTCAGCTTGGCCGTGGGCAGCTGGTGGATATCGGCCGGCGTGGTCAGGCCGTTCTGGCGGAAGGTTTCATCCACCAGTGCCACCGGCATCACGTAGTAGCCGGCCTCGGCCAGCGGATAGGTGACCTGGGACAGCATGCTGTAGGTGGCCTTGACGTCGGGCGACTCGTTCAGCGGCGGCAGGATCAGGATCGACTTCGGTCGGCTCTGCTTGTAGGCCGAATAGTCGATGCTCTTGCGTTCGGCGCAGCCGGCGAACAGGGCCAACACGCAGGCGCCGACGATCAGTTGGGTCAGGCGCTTGATCATTGCTTGGCTCCCTTGCTGGCGTTGCTCATCAGGAAGTCCATGTAGGCCGCCGACTCGGGGAACAGCGCTTTTTCGGTACGGAACTGCTGGATCATCTGGTCATCCTTGCCCAGGCTGGAGTACAGCAGGCCCAACTGCGCGTGGTAGCCCGGCGGCACGGCGCCGTTCTTGGCCTTGATCTTCTCCAGGTCGCGCTCCAGGGCTGTGACTTGCTCTTCCTTGGCGTCACCCTTGAGGTAGCCGTACACCTGGGGCTGGTAGCTTTCCCACTGGTACAGGGTCTTGGGCGAATTGCAGCCGGCCAGCAGGACGCTGCCCAGCAGCAGCCCGGCGACAGTGCGCCAGGCCGGGTAGGTGATGCTCATCGAACGGTCTTCCTTGTCGTGTTGTGCTTGTTATTGCGCTTGTGGTTTCCACTGGCCGCTTTCGACTGCGCCCACCAGCTTGTTGACGGCTTCGCGCATGGCCAGGTCGAGCACTTTGCCGTTGAGGGTCGAGTCGTAGCTGGCGGTGCCGCCGAAGCCGATGACTTCACGGTTGGACAGGGCATATTCACCGGCGCCCTGGCTCGAATAGACCACTTCGGAGGTGCTGATGTTGACGATATTCAGGGCGACCTTGGCGTAGGCGATCTGGGTCTTGCCGCGGCCGAGGATGCCGAACAGCTGGTGATCGCCGACTTCCTTGCGGCCGAACTCGGTGACGTCGCCGGTCACCACGAAGTCGGCGCCCTTCAGGCGCTGGGCCTGGCCCTTGATGGCCGCCTCCTGCTGGATCTCGCCCATGTTGTCGCGGTCCAGCACGTTGAAACGGTTGGTCTGCTGCAGGTGGGTGATCAGGATGGTCTTGGCCTGGCCGCCGAGGCGGTCGACGCCGTCGGAGAAGATGCCGCGCATATAGCTGGAGCGGTTGTCGAACTTGCCCACGGCGATCGGCGTGCGCACGCCACTGTAGGGGCGGTTGACGCTTTCGACCTGTTGCACGGCAACAGCGGTGGAGGTTTCGGTGGCACAGCCGGCGATGGACCCGACAGCCAGGGCGGCTGCCAGCACGAGTCCTTGTGATGCGTATTTCACGCGTGATCTCCAGGTAAATAGAAACTATTCGCAACGAACGAGCATACTGTCACGTTGTTTCGGCAGTCTACCGGGAATCTTTATGGTCAAACACAAAGGTTGATGGCTATAAGCCATCTATTTGCGTGGGCGGGGTGAAAGCATCGCGGTGCAGGCCTGCTCCCTCCAGGGAGCGGGCCTGCACCGCGATAGGATTACAGCGGGATCAGCGTGGCTTGCGGTTGGTGATCAGGGTGCCCACGCCGCTGTCGGTGAAGATCTCCAGCAGCACCGCATTCGGCACGCGGCCGTCGATGATGTGCGAGCTGTTGACGCCGCCCTGGACCGCGTCCAGCGCGCATTTGATCTTCGGCAGCATGCCGCCGTAGATGGTGCCGTCGGCAATCAGCTCGTTGACCTGCTCGGTGGTCAGCCCGGTGAGGACCTCGCCCTGCTTGTCCATCAGGCCGGCGATGTTGGTCAGCAGCATCAGCTTCTCGGCCTTCAATGCCTCGGCCACCTTGCCCGCCACCAGGTCGGCGTTGATGTTATAGGACTCGCCGTTGGCGCCCACGCCGATTGGTGCGATCACCGGAATGAAGTCGCCCTTGACCAGCATGTTCAGCAGGTCGGTGTTGACGCTCACGACCTCGCCGACATGGCCGATGTCGATGATTTCCGGGGTGGTCATTTCCGGCGTCTGGCGGGTGACGGTCAGCTTCTTGGCGCGGATCAGCTCCGCGTCCTTGCCGGTCAGGCCGATGGCGCTGCCACCGTGGCGGTTGATCAGGTTGACGATGTCCTTGTTAACCTGGCCGCCCAGGACCATCTCCACCACATCCATGGTCGCCGCGTCGGTGACGCGCATGCCATCGATGAAGTGGCTGTCGATCGACAGGCGCTTGAGCAGGTCGCCGATCTGCGGCCCGCCACCGTGCACCACCACCGGGTTGATGCCCACGGCCTTCATCAGCACGATGTCACGGGCGAAGCCGGTCTTGAGCTCCTCGCTTTCCATCGCGTTGCCGCCGTACTTGATCACCAGGGTCTTGCCGACGAAGCGGCGGATGTAAGGCAGTGCTTCGGACAAAACCTCGGCTACATGGGAAGCGGCATCGCGATCGAGGGTCATGCAGGGCTCCAGGTAAGGAACGTAAAGTCGTCAGAACGGCAGTTGCAGGCCGGGTTGGACCCGCAGCAACTGCGTGCGGAATACAGCCTTGATTCGGTCGAGCTCTGCCGCGCTGTCGGCCTCGAAGCGCAGCACCAGCACCGGCGTGGTGTTGGAGGCGCGGACCAGGCCCCAGCCGTGGGGATAGTCGACCCGCACACCGTCGATGGTGGTCAGGTTGGCTTCGCCCCAGTCGGCGTCGCGTTGCAGTGCATCAATGATGCTGAATTTACCCTCGTCGGTCACATCAATGTTGATTTCCGGCGTGGAAATATCATTGGGGAACGCGGCGAACAGGCTTTCGGCGTCCTGCCCGGCCTTGCTGAGAATCTCCAGCAGGCGCGCGGCGCTGTAGATGCCGTCGTCGAAACCGTACCAGCGTTCCTTGATGAAGATGTGTCCGCTCATCTCGCCGGCCAGCAGCGAGCCGGTCTGTTTCATCTTCTTCTTGATCAGCGAGTGGCCGGTCTTCCACATCAGCGCACGGCCACCGTGCTGCTCGATCAGCGGGGTCAGGCGGCGGGTGCATTTGACGTCGAAGATGATCTCGGCACCCGGGTTGCGCGACAGCACGTCCTGGGCGAACAGCATCAGCAGGCGGTCGGGGTAGACGATGCTGCCGGTGTTGGTCACCACGCCGACGCGGTCGCCGTCACCGTCGAAGGCCAGGCCGATGTCGGCACCGGTTTCCTTGACCTTGGCGATCAGGTCTTCCAGGTTCTCGGGCTTGCCCGGGTCAGGGTGGTGGTTGGGGAAGTGGCCGTCGACCTCGCAGAACAGCGGGATTACATCGCAGCCCAGGGCCTCGATCAGTTGCGGGGCGACTACGCCGGCGGCACCGTTGCCGCAGTCGACCACCACTTTCAGGCGCTTGGCCAGCTTCACGTCGGCGGTGATCTGCTGGAAGTAGCGGTCGAGGATCTCGACCTTTTCCACACTGCCTTCGCCGCGGGTCAGGTCGTTGGTCTTCAGGCGCGTCAGCAAGGCCTGGATCTGTTCGTTGGCCAGGGTGTCGCCGGCGATGACGATCTTGAAACCGTTGTAGTCCGACGGGTTGTGACTGCCGGTGAGCATCACCCCCGACTTGCCGGCCAGCACGTTGGCGGCGAAGTACAGCGCTGGGGTCGGCACCAGGCCGACATCGCTGACCTGGCAACCGGCGTCAGCCAGGCCCTTGATCAGTTGCTCGACCAGCATCGGGCCGGACAGGCGGCCATCACGGCCGACCGAAATCTGTGGCTCGCCCTGGGCGAGGGTCTGGGCGCCGATGGCGCGACCGATCCAGTAGGCGGTCTCGGCATGCAAGGTCTTGCCGACCACGCCCCGGATGTCATAGGCGCGGAAGATGCTGTCGGGCAGTGCGGGGACCAGCTGGGCCATGTCGTTCATCTCTGGGGACTCCATAAGTCAAAGGCTTCTGGGCAAGCGCAAACTGAACGCTTGGACGGCGGTTTCGCCAGAGAGTTCGCCATCCATGGCCCGAGCGGTCTGCTGTCGGCTCAGCGGGTGCCGGAGTGGCCGAAGCCGCCGGTACCGCGCTGGGTCTCGTCGAACTGCTCGACGATGTCGAAGTGCGCCTGCACCACCGGCACCAGGATCAGCTGGGCGATGCGTTCGCCGACGGTGAGGGTGAACGGCGTGTTGCCGCGGTTCCAGCAGGAGACCATCAGCTCGCCCTGGTAGTCCGAGTCGATCAGGCCGACCAGGTTGCCCAGCACGATGCCGTGCTTATGGCCCAGGCCCGAGCGTGGCAGGATCATGGCCGCCAGGCCCGGGTCGCCGATGTACACCGACAGGCCGGTGGGGATCAGCAGGGTCTGGCCCGGCTCGAGGACGGTGTCCTCCTTGAGCAGGGCGCGCAGGTCCAGGCCGGCGGAGCCGGGGGTGGCGTACTGCGGCAGGGGAAATTCGGTGCCCAGGCGTGGGTCGAGGATCTTGGCTTGAAGAGCGTGCATGTAACTTATTGAACCTGGTTGAGCCGTTCGGCGATGAAGGCAACCAGCTGGCGGGCGATCTTGCCCTTGCTGGTCTGCGCGAAGAGGGTCTGGTGCTGCTGGCGGTCGATCACGGTCAGGGCGTTCTCCTCGCTGTTGAAGCCGATGCTGGGGTTGGCCACATCATTGGCGACAATCAGGTCGAGGTTCTTGTCCTTGAGCTTGCGCGTGGCGTAGTCGAGCAGGTGCTCGGTCTCGGCGGCGAAGCCCACGCTGAACGGGCGATCAGGCCGGCCGGCAATGGTCGCAAGGATATCGGGATTGCGCACCATCTGCAGCAGCATGCCGTCGCCTGTGGTGGGATCCTTCTTGAGCTTCTGTGGGGCGACGACTTCCGGACGGTAGTCCGCGACCGCAGCCGAGGCGATGAACAGGTCGCAGGGCATGGCCGCCTCGCAGGCCGCGAGCATGTCCCGCGCGCTCACCACGTCGATGCGGGTGACCCGGTCGGGCGTCTGCAGGTGTACGGGGCCGGTGACGAGGGTCACCCGGGCCCCGGCTTCGGCGGCGGCCTCGGCCAGGGCGAAGCCCATCTTCCCTGAACTATGATTGGTGATGTAGCGCACCGGGTCGATGTTCTCTTGCGTCGGCCCAGCGGTGATCAGCACGTGCTTGCCGGTCAGGGCCTGGCGCTTGAAGCTCTCGGCGGCGCACCAGGCCAGGTCTGTGGCCTCAAGCATGCGGCCCAGGCCGACGTCGCCACAGGCCTGGCTGCCGGAGGCCGGGCCGAACACCTGGATGCCGCGACTTTTGAGCAGCTCGAGGTTGGCCTGCGTGGCCGGGTCGCGCCACATGGCCTGGTTCATCGCCGGGGCGACGGCCACGGTTGCATCGGTGGCCAGCACCAGGGTGGTCAGCAGGTCGTCGGCCATGCCCTGGGCCATGCGCGCCATCAGGTCGGCGGTGGCCGGGGCGATCAGCACCAGGTCGGCCCACTTGGCCAGCTCGATATGGCCCATGGCCGCTTCGGCGGCGGGGTCGAGCAGGTCCATGTGCACCGGGTGGCCGGACAGTGCTTGCAGCGTGAGCGGGGTGATGAACTCGGCGCCACCACGGGTCATGACCACGCGCACCTGCGCGCCGTGTTCCAGGAGTCGGCGAATCAGCTCGGCGCTCTTGTAGGCGGCGATGCCGCCACCCACGCCGAGAACGATGCGCTTGCGATACAACCGCTGCATAGGCCTTGCCTTATTCCAGTGAAAGCGGGCGGCGACGATAGCTGCCTGCGGCAGATCGTCGCATTTTCGAAGCGAACTAGATTAACACAGCGCCCAAATGGGCCGTAGTGGCTGGCGAGGAGGGGAAATGAACATCAGGGAGTGGCCGGCTGAGGAACGGCCGAGGGAAAAACTGTTGCAGCGTGGGGCGTCGATCCTTTCGGACGCGGAATTGCTGGCCGTGCTGCTGGGCTCGGGGGTTGCCGGGCGCAATGTGCTCGACCTCGCCCGTGGCCTGCTGGCGAAGTTCGGCGGGCTCAGGCAGCTCCTCGAGGCGGAACGAGCCAAGGTGCTGCGTGAGCCAGGTCTGGGACCGGTTAAGTATGCACAATTGCAGGCATTGCTTGAGATCGGCAGGCGCTATCTGGACGAACACATCGAGCGTGCGTCGGCCCTGGAGAGCCCGGCGTCGGTGAGGCGTTATCTGAAATCCATGCTGCGGCACGAGTCCAGCGAGGTGTTTGGCTGCCTGTTCCTGGACACCAAGCACCGACCGCTGGCGTTCGAGATACTGTTCCGCGGCACTATCGACCGCGCGAGCATCTATCCACGCGAGGTCGTGCGCCGGTCCTTGCTGCACAACGCGGCGGCGCTGATCCTCTGCCACAACCATCCGTCGGGCAATTGCGAGCCAAGCCAGGATGACGTGCATCTGACGCTGATGCTCAAGCGCTCGCTGGCGCTGATCGATGTGCGGGTGACGGATCATGTCATCGTCGGCGATGGTGAACCGTTTTCGATGCTTGAACATGGGTGGTTGGGGGGCTGATCCTCATGGGGCAAGCCCGCTCTCACGATGTGTGCGTGGGAGCGGCAGTGCGACTTGCCCTGTGATTAGGCCTCAACGGTCGACGGAGACCTTGCTGAAGTCCTGCCGCCCGAACGGGCTTACCTGATAACCCTCGACCCCTTTGTGGAGCAGTGCGGCCGCCGTGGGATGCGCCAGCGGCAGCCACAGCGCCTGCTGCTGGATCAGCGTCTGCGCCTGTTGGTACAGGCGGCTGCGCACGCTCTGGTCGTTGGTGGTGCGCCCGGCATTGATCAACTGGTCCAGGCGGCTGTCGCAGAAGCGCGCGAAGTTGGTCCCGGACTTGACCGCCGCGCAGGCAAACTGCGGGCTGAGGAAGTTGTCCGGGTCGCCGTTGTCGCCGGCCCAGCCCATGAACAGCAGGTCGTGTTCGCCGGCCTTGGCGCGGCGGATCAACTCGCCCCATTCGATGGTGCGGATCTCGGCCTTGATGCCGACCTTGGCCAGGTCCGCCTGGAGCATCTGTGCGCCGAGGCTGGGGTTGGGGTTGAGCAGGCTGCCCGCCGGGCGGGTCCAGATCGTGGTCTCGAAGCCCTTGGCCAGGCCGGCCTTGGCCAGCAGCGCCTTGGCCTTCTTCTGGTCCATGGCATAGCCGGGCAGGTCCTTGGCGTAGCTCCAGGTATTTGGCGGATAGGGGCCGTTGGCGGCGGTGGCGGTGTCTTCGAACACCGCTTTCAGGTAGGCGGGCTTGTCGAAGGCCAGGTTGATCGCCTGGCGCACCTCGGGCTTGTCCAGCGGCGGGTGCTGGCTGTTGATGGCGACGAAGGCGGTCATGAACGCCGGGGTGGTCGCCACCTTCAGGTTGCCGTCCTTGCCGGCTTCGGCAATGTCCAGTGGTTTGGGCGACAGGGCCACCTGGCACTCGCCGCGCTTGAGCTTCTGCAGGCGCACGTTGGCGTCCGGGGTGATGGCGTAGATCAGCGGATCGACGGACGGCTTGCCGGCGAAGTAGTCGGGGTTGGCGCGGTAGCGCACCACGGCGTCCTTCTGGAAGCGTTGGAAGACAAACGGCCCGGTACCCACCGGCTGGCTGTTGAGCTTGTCCGGTGTGCCGGCCTTGAGCAGCTTGTCGGCGTACTCGGCCGAATAGATCGAGGCGAAGCCCATGCTCAGGGTGGCCAGGAAGGTGGCGTCGGCGTGGGTCAGGGTGAAGCGCACGGTTTGCGGGTCGGGTGCGTCGATCGCCTTGATCAGGCTCCCCAGCTGCAGCGACTGGGCATGCGGGTAGCCGCCCGGGGCGGTCTTGTGCCAGGCGTGGGCCGGATAGAGCATGCGCTGGAAGCTGAACAGCACGTCGTCGGCGTCCAGGTCGCGGCTCGGCTTGAAGAACGGCGTGGTGTGGAACCGCACGCCCTGGCGCAGCTTGAAGTCGTAGATCAGGCCATCGGCTGACACCGTCCAGCTTTCGGCCAGGCTCGGCACCACCTTGCCGAGGCCGGCATCGAACTCGACCAGACGGTTCATCAGCACATCGGCCGAAGCATTGGTGGTGGTCAGCGAGTTGTACTGCACCACGTCGAAGCCCTCCGGGCTGGCTTCGGTGCATACCGACAACGGCGCTGCCTGGGCCAGGCCGGCGGCGCACAGGGTGGTGAACAGGAGGGAAAGGGCGGCGGCACGCATGGTGACTCCTTGGCTGGTCGGTGGCCCATCTGCCGGTGCAGTCTGGAAAATTCAGGAAATGTCCTACCCTAGTGCGGACATGGGCAAATGACCACACCCTTTCGCATTAATTCGGCGACGGGCGGTCGACAGCTTCCCGCCCCAGTCGTTATGCTGCCCGGGCGCGCTCGGCCTGACCGGAATACTCATCTTCTGTTGTTGTGGCAGAGTCTTTCTGGTATAAAGCAGCGCTCTTTTCTAGGGGCTCGGCCTGTCGCGTCAGCGAATACGGTTGATAAGACCTCCAGAATCACGGCGCCTGGCGCCAAAGACTGAGAGATTAAGCGGCCAACCCATGCCGGGTTGGGCATGTGGTTTTAGAGGGCTGAGTCATGTCGAGAGTCTGTCAAGTTACTGGTAAGGGTCCAGTAACCGGGAACAACATTTCCCACGCAAACAACAAAACCCGTCGTCGTTTCCTGCCGAACCTGCAGCACCACCGTTTCTGGGTTGAGTCCGAGAAGCGTTTCGTGCGTCTGCGCGTATCCGCCAAAGGCATGCGCGTCATTGACAAGCGTGGTATCGACGTAGTGCTGGCCGAGCTGCGCGCTCGCGGCGAAAAGTTCTAAGGAGAACGTCATGCGTGAATTGATCCGTCTGGTTTCGAGTGCCGGCACCGGCCACTTCTACACCACCGACAAGAACAAGCGCACCACCCCGGACAAGATCGAGATCAAGAAATACGATCCGGTCGTCCGCAAGCACGTGGTGTACAAGGAAGCCAAGATCAAGTAATTGATCTGCGACCTGAAAAACCCGCTACCGTAAGGTGGCGGGTTTTTTTATGCCTGTTTGAAAGCGGCTTGCCCCGCGATAGGGCTTACTTCTGCTCGAACAGCACATAGATCTTGCGGCACGGCTCCAGCACTTCCCAGGTGCCCTTGAAGCCGGCCGGGATAACGAACCGATCACCGGTACGCAGGGTCTTGGCGTTGCCTTCCTGGTCGCGCAGCACCGAAACACCCTGGACGATCTCACAGTACTCGTGTTCGGTGTAGTTCACTGTCCACTGGCCCACCTCGCCTTCCCAGACCCCGGCGGCGAACTGGCCGCAAGGGCTGGAATAATGGTTGTAGACAGCCTGGTCAGGCTCGCCCTTAAGGATTTTCTCCGCCGCCGGGCGGTAGCGTTCGGCCTCGGTGAGAACTTGGGCGAAGTCGACGATACTGGCGATGCTCATGGTTGTTACCCTGTTGTTGTTTAATAAAATGCACATCAGTAGGCTTTTAGGCCATTCGTGTCAAATATATTGATAGTTTGTCCGCCCTGGTTTAGGGTGTCGGATGCCGGTGTGCGTTCGTCGCCCGGCCAGAATTTCTGACAGCGCCCGTGAGTCCTCAGTGCGGCGTTGCACCTTAACAAGAGAGGAGTTTCCTATGACCACCCTGACTCGTGCGGACTGGGAACAGCGTGCCCAGCAACTGAAGATCGAAGGCCGAGCCTTCATCAACGGCGAATACACCGATGCCGCCTCCGGTGAAACCTTCGACTGCCTGAGCCCGGTGGACGGACGCTTCCTGGCCAAGGTCGCCAGCTGCGACCTGGCCGACGCCAACCGCGCCGTCGACAACGCCCGCGCCGTGTTCGAATCCGGTGTCTGGTCGCGCCTGGCCCCGGCCAAGCGCAAGGCCAAGCTGATCCGCTTCGCCGACCTGCTGCGCAAGCACGTCGAGGAGTTGGCCCTGCTCGAAACCCTCGACATGGGCAAGCCGATCAGTGACTCCTTCTCGATCGACATTCCGGGCGCGGCCCAGGCCATCCACTGGACTGCCGAAGCCATCGACAAAGTCTACGACGAAGTCGCCCCGACCCCGCATGATCAATTGGGCTTGGTGACCCGTGAGCCAGTGGGTGTGGTCGGTGCCATCGTGCCGTGGAACTTCCCGCTGCTGATGGCCTGCTGGAAGCTGGGCCCGGCCCTGGCTACCGGTAACTCCATCGTCCTGAAACCATCGGAAAAGTCGCCGCTGACCGCCATTCGCATCGCCCAGCTGGCCATCGAGGCCGGTATCCCGGCGGGCGTGCTGAACGTGCTGCCAGGCTACGGCCACACCGTGGGCAAGGCCCTGGCCCTGCACATGGACGTGGACACCCTGGTGTTCACCGGCTCCACCAAGATCGCCAAGCAGCTGATGGTCTACGCGGGCGAGTCGAACATGAAGCGCGTCTGGCTGGAAGCCGGCGGCAAGAGCCCGAACATCGTCTTCGCCGACGCCCCTGACCTGCAGGCTGCCGCCGAGGCCGCCGCCAGCGCCATCGCCTTCAACCAGGGCGAAGTCTGCACCGCGGGTTCGCGCCTGCTGGTCGAGCGTTCGATCAAGGACAAGTTCCTGCCCATGGTGGTCGAGGCCCTCAAGGCCTGGAAGCCGGGCAACCCGCTGGACCCGGCGACCACCGTCGGCGCGCTGGTCGATACCCAGCAGATGAACACCGTGCTGTCGTACATCGATGCCGGTCATCAGGATGGCGCCAAGCTGCTGGCCGGTGGCAAGCGCATCCTCGAAGAGACCGGTGGCACCTATGTCGAGCCGACCATCTTCGACGGCGTGACCAACGCCATGAAGATCGCCAAGGAAGAGATCTTCGGACCGGTGCTGTCGGTGATCACCTTCGACACCGCCGAGGAAGCCATCGCCATTGCCAACGACACGCCGTATGGCCTGGCCGCCGGCATCTGGACCGCGGACATCTCCAAGGCCCACAAGACCGCCCGCGCCGTGCGCGCCGGCAGCGTCTGGGTCAATCAGTACGACGGCGGCGACATGACCGCGCCGTTCGGCGGCTTCAAGCAGTCGGGCAACGGCCGTGACAAGTCGCTGCACGCGTTGGAGAAATACACCGAGTTGAAGGCGACCTGGATCAAGCTGTAATCCAGTAACGTTTCATCGTGGGGCTCGTGGGGGCGGGCTTGCCCCGCGATGAGCCGCAGACAGCCGGGCCGGTTCACGCCGTCCCGGCTTTGTCGTCTCTGTCATATACGATTTGCGCTCAAAGGAGGCTGTGATGCGTTGGGGAACCTACTTTGCCGTCCTGGCGTCGGTGCTCAGTGTCGGGCTCGCCCTCGGCGTGAGCATGCCGCTGGTGTCCTTGCGCTTGGAGGGCTGGGGCTACGGCGGGTTCGCCATCGGTGTGATGGCAGCGATGCCGGCGCTGGGCGTGCTGGTGGGGGCCGCGGTGGCCAGCCGCCTGGCCGGTTGGGTCGGTGTGCCTGCAGCGATGCGCCTGTGCTTGTGGGGCGGCGCGGCGTCCATTGCCCTGGTCGCGCTGCTGCCCAGCTACCCCTTGTGGCTGCTGCTGCGCCTGATGATCGGCATGTCGCTGACCGTGGTGTTCATCCTCGGCGAAAGCTGGATCAACCAACTGGTGGTCGAGCAATGGCGCGGACGGCTGGTGGCGCTGTATGGCAGCAGCTATGCCCTGAGCCAGCTGGCCGGGCCGCTGGTGCTGGGCTTTCTCGGCTCGGATGACGACTTCGGTTTCTGGGCGGCGACCGGTCTGCTGCTGGTTGCGCCTTTGATTTTGCTGGGCCGGGGAGGGGCGCCGACCACCGAGGCGTGCAGCGTGACCTTCAGCGACCTGTTCGGCTTCTGCCGACGCCTGCCGGTGATCGCCTGGGCCATCGCGCTGTTCGCGGCGTTCGAGGCGATGATCCTGACGCTGCTGCCGGTGTATTGCCTGCAGCAAGGGTTCACCACGGAGGTGGCGTTGTTCATGGTCAGCACCGTGGTGGTGGGCGACGCGGTGCTGCAATTGCCGATTGGCGCCCTGGCCGATCGCATGTCGCGGCGCACGCTGTTCAGTGGCTGCGCGCTGACCTTGCTGGTTTCCAGCTTGGCGATCCCCTTGCTGTTGCACACACCGGTCATCTGGCCGCTGTGGGTGTTGTTCGGTGCCAGTGCGGGTGGCTTGTTCACCCTGTCGCTGGTGCTCATCGGCGAGCGCTACCGGGATGACGAACTGGTGCGGGCCAACGCCCATGTGGCGCAGCTGTGGGGCATTGGTTGCCTGCTCGGGCCGTTGCTGGCCGGGGCGGGGAGCCAGTGGATCAGTGGACACGCGCTGCCGTTGCTGATGGCGGTGGGGGCGGCGGGGTTGGTGGTGCTGACCCGGCGGCGGGATGCCTTCGAGCCGGCGTCGGCCTGACCGATAGCAATTGCGGGGCAAGCCCGCTCCCACGACCGACGTGGGAGCGGGCTTGCCCCGCAATGCGTTCTACAACATCTTCTCCAGCCCGACCGCCTTGCTGATCCAGGCATTGAAGCGTCGCCATATCCCCCCGGGCTCGGTCACCAGCATATGTCCCTGGCCATTGTCCTCGGTCGCCCAGGCCAGTTTCCCGTCCACCAGCTTCACCTCGTAGCTCAGCGCGGGCGCCATGCCCTGCACGGCCAGATCGCGGGTGTATTCGGCCAGCTCCGGGCTGTCCACCAGCACCCCGACTTCGGTGTTCCACAGCACCGAGCGTGGGTCGAAGTTGAACGAGCCGATGAAGGTCTTGCGGCGGTCGAACACCATGGCCTTGCTGTGCAGGCTGGAATCGGAGCTGCCATGCAAGCCCAGGCGCGGCCGTGGGGCGCCGGGCTGGCGGCGCAGCTCGTACAGTTGCACGCCATGTTCGAGCAGGGCGCGACGGTAGGGCGCGTAGCCACCGTGCACGGCCGGTACGTCGGTGGCTTCAAGGGAGTTGGTCAGCAGCTTGACCGAGGTGCCGGCGTCGGCGCGGCTGGTCAGGTACAGCAGCCCCGGTTCGCCGGGCACGAAATAGGCCGAGACCAGGATCAGCTCCTTGTGCACGCCGTTCAGCTCCGGGGCCAGCTGCCGGCTCATCAGCAATCGGGGATCTGGTTCGTTGTCCGCAAGCACCTTGCTCGGTGCATCCCACAAGGCCTGGCTGTGGGCCCAGATCAGTTCGTTGCGCCACACGTCCAGGCGCGGCTGCGACTGATAGGCCATCAGGCGGTCGTACAGTGCCTTGCGCTTGATTCGTGCCTCGGCCAGCGATACTTCCAGGCGCTGGCGGCTGGCGAACAGGTCGTCGGCATCAGGCTGGCGCCAGAGGAAATCGCCGATGGGGCGGCTCAGGGCGCTGTTCCAGTACTGGTCAAAGCTGTGGCCGAGCTGCTCGGCCACCGGGCCCACGCCCAGCAGGTCGATGTCGGTGAAGTTGAGGTTGGGCTCGGCGTCGAAGTACTCGTCGCCCAGGTTACGACCGCCGACGATGGCCATGCTGTTGTCCACCAGGAACAGCTTGTTGTGCATCCGCCGGTGCTGGCGCGACAGGTTGAACAGCCGCCCCACGGCGCGGGTAGCCCCAGTGCTGCGGCCCAGGTGCAATGGGTTGAACACGCGGATGTGAATGTTCGGATGGGCGGCGAGGGTACCCATCAGGTTGTCCAGGCCGTCGCTGGTGGTGTCGTCCAGCAGTATGCGCACGCGCACGCCGCGGTCGGCGGCGCGCAGCAGTTCGTGGACCAGGGCGCGGGTGCTGAGGCCGTCGTGGACGATGTAGTACTGCAGGTCGATGCTTGTCCGGGCGTTGCGGATCAGTTCGGCGCGGGCGCGGAACGCTTCGTTGCTGTTGGGCAGCAGGCGAAAGCCCGAACGCCCCTCGTAGGGGGCGGCCTGGCGCTGTACCGAGCGGCCGAACGCCGAATCGCCGGCCGGCAGGGCCTGGCTGACTTCACGGGGCGTACCGACGCTGGCACAGCCCGTCAGGCCGAGCTGCAGCACCAACAGCAGAGGCAAAGCTCGCTGGAGTCTCAAGGGTGGATCGTCCTGTGCAGCAAGGGCTTATGGGGTTGGACAATGCCAGGCGGCGCAACGTTACCCGTCGCCGTGCTCGGCCTCCAGTAGACGAAGGGCGGTTTCACCGACCTTGCGCACGGCGGCTTCAATCTGCGCCGTGGGTCGGGCGGCGAAGTTCATGCGCAGGCAGTTCCGGTACTTGCCCGAGGCCGAGAAGATGCTGCCTACGGCAATCTGCACACCCTGCTCCAGTAAAGCGCGGTTCAGGCGCAGCGTATCGAAACTTTCCGGCAATTCAACCCACAGCATGAAGCCACCTTGCGGGCGGCTGGCGCGGGTGCCCGGGGGAAAGTAGCGGGTCACCCAGTCGCACATCTGGTCGCGGCCGCGCTGGTACTGGCTGCGCATGCGTCGCAGGTGTGGCTGGTAGTGGCCTTCGGCGATGAAGTCGGCAATCGCCAGCTGCGGTTGGCAGGCGGTGCTGCCGGTGCTGATGTACTTCATGTGCAGCACCCGCTCCAGGTAGCGCCCGGGGGCTACCCAGCCGACCCGCAGGCCCGGGGCCAGGGTCTTGGAGAACGAACTGCAGAGCAGCACGCGGCCATCGTCGTCGAACGACTTGATCGTGCGCGGGCGTGGGTAGGTGTACGCCAGATCGCCATACACATCGTCTTCGAGGATCGCCACATCATAGCGCTGGGCGAGGGTCAGCAGGGCCTTCTTGCGTGCTTCGGGCATGATGTAGCCCATCGGGTTGTTGCAGCTGGGGGTGATCTGGATGAGCTTGATCGGCCACTGTTCAAGGGCCAGTTCCAGGGCCTCCAGGCTGATGCCGGTGATTGGGTCGGTGGGGATCTCCAGGGCTTTCATGCCTAGGCCCTTCAACGTCTGCATGGCGCCGTGGAAGCTGGGCGAATCGACCGCGACGATGTCGCCGGGCTGGCACACCGCGCGAATGCTGCACGACAGCGCTTCGTGGCAGCCGGTGGTCACCACCAGGTCGGCCGGGCCCAGGCGGCAGCCGGAGTCGAGCATCAGGCGGGCGATCTGCTCGCGCAGCTGGGCGTTGCCGTGGATGTTGTCGTAGTACAGGCCGGGCATGTCCATGCGCCGGCTGATCTGCGCCAGGCTGCGCAGCAGTGGCTTGAGCGTGGGACTGTCGACGTCGGGCATGCCGCGACCGAGCTGGATCACGTCCGGGCGCGGGGTGGCGCGGACCAGCTCCAACACCTGTTCCCACTGGGAGATATCCACAGGCCGCTGGGCGGGGCGGCTGATGTCGGGCAGGGCGGGGAGCTGGCGATCCTCGGCGACGAAATAGCCGGACTTGGGCCGAGGCGATACCAGGCCGTTGTCCTCCAGCAGGCGGTAGGCCTGCTGTACGGTGCTCAGGCTGACCCCGTGCTCGACGCTCAGGGCGCGCACCGAGGGCAGGCGCTGGCCGGGGCGGTAGAGGCCTTGCTCGATACGCGAGCCGAGCAGTTCGGCGAGGTTGAGGTAGAGCGTCACGGCATACTCCTACACGTTTGCGGGTCGATGACCGATACAGATTGTTGGAAAATACTTCATTCAACTGACTTCTCGCCAATTCTGTATGGGAATAATAAGCCGCCGTTGAGTCTGTATTGTCGAGGGCACGAGGGTGCATGCTTTCTCCACGGTATCAACTGATGGGAGAACGCAGTGATGGGTGGCTTGAGCGATGTGCGCTTGCAACTGTTGCCTGGTGAACTCGAGGCCGGGCAGCGGCCCAAGGTCTTCAATGCGCCGGCCGGCCTGAGTCGTTGGGGCCTGATGCTGCATCGCTGGCGGACCCGCAGGGCGCTGCTGCAGTTGGATGATCGGCAGTTGCGCGATATCGGGCTGACCTGGGAGCAGGCGAGACGGGAAGGGCGCAAGCCCTTCTGGAAGGACTGAGCCGGATTGCTGATTACTGTTGAAATCGCTGGAGCCGCTTTGCGGCCCCAGCGCGACACAAGGCCGTTCCCACAGAGGGCCTGGTTCAGGCCGGTATCAGACCAGCTCCTTGAGCCGGTACCAGAGCATACCCAGCGCCAGCAGCGGCGAGCGTAGCAGCTGGCCGCCGGGGAACGTGGTGTGCGGCACCTTGGCGAACAGATCGAAACGACCACCCTGCTGGCCGCTAATGGCCTCGCCGAGCAAGCGTCCGGCCAGGTGGGTGGCGTTGACCCCATGGCCGGAATAGGCCTGGGCGTAGTAGACGTTGGGCTGGCTGGCCAGACGGCCGATCTGTGGCAGGCGGTTGGCGCCGATGCCGATCATGCCGCCCCACTGGTAGTCGATGCGCACATCGGCCAACTGTGGGAACACCTTGAGCATCTTCGGCCGCATGTAGGCGGCGATGTCCTGCGGGTCGCGTCCGGAGTAGTGGCAGGCGCCGCCGAACAGCAGGCGCTGGTCGGCGGACAGGCGGTAGTAGTCCAGTGCCACGCGCTGGTCGCACACCGCCATGTTCTGCGGCAGCAACTGGCGGGCGCGTTCTTCACCCAAGGGTTCGGTGGCGATGATGTAGCTGCCGGCGGGTAGCACCTTGCCGCCCAGCTCGCGGTTGAGGTCGTTGTGGTAGGCGTTGCAGCACAGCACCAGGGTCTTGGCGCGCACCCGGCCCTGGGCGGTGTGTACCTTCACCTCGGGGCCATAGTCGATGCGTGTGACTTCAGACTGCTCGTACAGGCCGACACCCAGGCGGCTGGCCACTGCGGCTTCGCCGAGTGCCAGGTTGAGCGGGTGCAGGTGGCCCGAACCCATGTCGACCAGGCCGCCGACATAGCGGCCCGAACCCACCACCGAGTGCATGTCGCCGGGCTGTACCAGTCGCAGTTCGTGGCGATAGCCCAGGTTGCGCAGCTCCTCGGCGTCTTCGGCGAAGCCCTCCAGTTCGGCGGGCTTGTTGGCCAGGTCGCAGTAGCCCCAGGTCAAATCGCAGTCGATGCCATGGTGCTCGACGCGGTCGCGGACGATCTCCACGGCCTCCAGGCCCATGAGCTTCATGCTGCGAACCCCTTCTTCACCGATCACCGGGAGAAACTGCTCCAGGCCGTGGCCGACGCCGCGGATAAGCTGGCCGCCGTTGCGGCCACTGGCGCCCCAGCCGAGCTTGCGTGCCTCCAGGAGGATCACCGACAAGCCGCGCTCGGCCAGTTCGATGGCGGTGTTCAGGCCTGAATAGCCACCGCCGACGATGCACACGTCGGCGCTGTGTTCGCCTTGCAGGAACGGATGGTCAGGGTGGGGCGCGCTGCTGGCGGCGTAGTAGGAGGCGGCGTGCTGCGCGCTGTGGACCATGGGGCGATTCCTGGGTTGAGACGAAAGGGGGAGGATAGGCAACTGCCCAATCGCGGGGCAAGTCGCATCGGCGCACCGCGACTGGGCTTATAATTCAACCTCATTCATCGCACTGTCCTTGGTCATGTCCTGCAACCGCCACAAGATCCACTTCCTGCGCGAACTCATTCCCTCGTTCGAGTGCGAGCCCGGCTGCCATGACTGCTGCGGCCCGGTCACCACGTCCGCCGAGGAAATGGCCCGTCTGCCGCGCAAGACCCAGGCCGAGCAGGACGCCGCCCTGGAGCGGCTGGACTGCGTGCACCTGGGCCCGAACGGCTGTACGGTCTATGCAGAGCGCCCGATGATCTGCCGCCTGTTCGGTACCACCCCGCGCCTGGCCTGCCCCCGTGGCCGAGGACCGGCGCAACCCATCGAGCCTGCGGCCGAGCAACTGGTCCACCAGTTCATCGCCACGACCCGTCAGGTGCTGGTCTGAGACCTCAGTCCGGGATCGGCAGGCACAGGCTCTCTTTCACCTCTTCCATCACGATGTAACTCTTCGACTCGCGCACATGGGGCAGTTTGAGCAGGATGTCGCCGAGCAGCTTGCGGTACGATGCCATCTCCGAGATCCGCGCCTTCACCAGGTAGTCGAAGTCGCCCGACACCAGGTGGCACTCCAGCACGTGCGGCAGCTTGAGCACGGCGCGGCGGAATTCCTCGAAGGTGTCGCCGGACTTATAGTCCAGGCTGATCTCGACGAACACCAGCAGGCTGCCCTTCAGGTGCTGCGGATTGAGCCGGGCGTTGTAGCCCATGATGATCCCCTCGCGCTCCAGGCGCCGCACGCGTTCGGTGCAGGGGGTGGTGGACAGTCCGACCTTTTCGCCCAGTTCGGTGAAGGAAATACGCCCGTCATTCTGCAGGATCCGCAGGATGTTGCGGTCGATCTTGTCCAGTTCACGTTTGCTCTGGTGCTGGGTTCTCATAGGGGATGCCCCTCCGTGAAAGGCGATTTTGCCGAGAATTCTCGCCAAATATAGCTGCTTATATAGTGAATAGCACTGGGCGGAGATTCATATACTGCGCGCATCCATGCCATTTCAACAAAAGACTGCGGCGAGCCGCGTGCGAGGGATACAACAATGCGAGTTCTGGTACTTGGTAGCGGTGTGATCGGTACCGCCAGTGCCTACTATCTGGCCCGGCAAGGTTTCGAGGTCACGGTGGTCGATCGCCAGCCGGCGGTGGCCATGGAAACCAGTTTCGCCAACGCAGGCCAGATCTCGCCCGGCTATGCCTCGCCCTGGGCCGCTCCGGGCGTGCCGCTCAAGGCCATCAAGTGGCTGCTGGAGCGCCACGCGCCCCTGGCCATCAAGCTGACCGGCGACGTCGACCAGTACCTGTGGATGGCGCAGATGCTGCGCAACTGCACCGCCAGCCGCTACGCGGTGAACAAGGAGCGCATGGTGCGCCTGTCCGAGTACAGCCGCGACTGCCTCGACGAGCTGCGCGCTGAGACCGGCATCGCCTACGAAAACCGCAGCCTGGGCACCACCCAGCTGTTCCGCACCCAGGCCCAGGTGGACGCCGCGGCCAAGGATATCGCCGTACTGGAACAGTCCGGCGTTCCCTACGAGCTGCTCGACCGCGACGGCATCGCCCGTGTCGAGCCGGCCCTGGCCGGGGTGAAGGACATCCTCGCCGGTGCCCTGCGCCTGCCCAACGACCAGACCGGCGATTGCCAGCTGTTCACCACCAAGCTCGCCGAAATGGCCATCAAGCTGGGCGTCGAGTTCCGTTTTGGTCAGGATATCCAACGCCTGGACTTCGCCGGTGACCGCATCAACGGCGTATGGATCGACGGCAAGCTGGAAACCGCCGACCGCTACGTGCTGGCCCTGGGCAGCTATTCGCCGCAACTGCTCAAACCACTGGGCATCAAGGCCCCGGTCTATCCGCTCAAGGGCTACTCGCTGACCGTGCCGATCACCAATGGCGACATGGCGCCGACTTCGACCATCCTGGACGAGACCTACAAGGTCGCCATAACCCGTTTCGACAACCGCATCCGCGTTGGCGGCATGGCCGAGATTGCCGGTTTTGACCTGTCGCTGAACCCGCGTCGACGCGAAACGCTGGAGATGATCGTCAACGACCTTTATCCTCGCGGCGGCGACCTGAGCCAGGCGAGCTTCTGGACCGGCCTGCGCCCGGCCACCCCGGACGGTACCCCGATCGTCGGGGCGACCAAGTTCCGTAACCTGTTCCTCAACACCGGTCACGGCACCCTGGGCTGGACCATGGCCTGCGGTTCCGGTCGCCTGCTGGCAGACCTGATCGCGCGCAAGAAGCCGCAGATCAGTGCCGAAGGCCTGGACATCTCGCGTTATGGCAACAGCCGCGAGATCGCCAAGCACGGGCAGCCGGCGCCTGCGCATCAGTAAGCATTGATACTGCTGGCCTTATCGCGGGGCAAGCCTGCTCCCACGAACACCGTAGAGTCTGGTGGGAGCGGGCTTGTCCCGCGATAAGGCCGAAAACCGATTGACCCGTTCCCTCACCCCGGCGCGTTGGGTACCTACCCCCATCTGCCGTGTCGGGGCTTTATCGATAACCAGAATTGCCAGAAGGCTGCCGCCATGCGTCCCGCCCGTGCCCTGATCGACCTCCAAGCCCTCCGTCACAACTACCGCCTGGCCCGTGAGCTGACCGGCGCCAAGGCCCTGGCAGTGGTCAAGGCCGACGCCTACGGTCATGGCGCTGTGCGTTGCGCCCTGGCGCTCGAGCCCGAGGCCGACGGTTTTGCCGTGGCCTGCATCGAGGAGGCCTTGGAGCTGCGCGCGGCGGGCATCAAGGCGCCGGTGCTGCTGCTCGAAGGTTTCTTCGAGGCCAGCGAGCTGGCGCTGATCGCCGAGCATGACCTGTGGTGCGTGGTGCATTCGCTGTGGCAGCTGGAAGCGATCGAGCAGACTGCGGTGCGCAAGCCGCTGACCATCTGGCTGAAGATGGACACCGGCATGCACCGCGTCGGCGTGCACCCCAAGGATTATCACGACGCCTACCAGCGCCTGCTGGCCAGCGGCAAGGTGTCGCGTATCGTGCTGATGAGCCACTTCGCCCGCGCCGACGAACTCGATGCCGCCGCCACCGAGCAACAGGTCGCCGTGTTCGAGGCCGCGCGCCAGGGCCTGGCCGCCGAGTGCAGCCTGCGCAACTCCCCGGCGGTGCTGGGCTGGCCGCGCATCAAGAGCGACTGGGTGCGCCCGGGCATCATGCTCTATGGCGCCACGCCGTTCGAGGTGGCGCAGGCCGAAGCGGCCCGCCTGCAACCGGTGATGACCCTGCAATCGCGGATCATCAGCGTGCGCGAGCTGCCGGCCGGCGAGCCGGTGGGCTACGGCGCCAGATTCGTCAGCCCGCGCCCGACCCGCGTGGGCGTGGTCGCCATGGGCTATGCCGACGGCTACCCACGCCAGGCGCCCACCGGCACCCCGGTGGTGGTGGCCGGCAAGCGCACCCAGCTGATCGGCCGGGTGTCGATGGACATGCTCTGCGTCGACCTCACCGAGGTGCCCGAGGCCACTGTCGGCAGCCCGGTGGAGCTGTGGGGCAAGCAAGTCCTGGCCAGTGACGTGGCGCTGCAGGCCGGGACCATTCCGTACCAGATCTTCTGCAATCTCAAACGCGTACCACTGGACTATATCGGCGAATAAGACGCTGAAGCGGACAGGCTGCGGGGCTGTGTGTTGTAAATACTGAACGGCATTGCCATCATATCGTTCACACTACCCCCATCTCGACCGATTCAGGAGGCTCCAGCTTTGGACGTCGGTGAACGACTGCAAGCCATCCGCAAGCTCAAGGGCCTGTCCCAGCGCGAACTCGCCAAGCGCGCGGGGGTGACCAACAGCACCATCTCGATGATCGAGAAGAACAGCGTCAGCCCGTCGATCAGCTCCCTGCGCAAGGTGCTCAGCGGCATCCCCATGTCCATGGTCGAGTTCTTCTCGGTGGAGCTGGCGCCTGAGAGCCCGACCCAGATCGTCTACAAGGCCCACGAGCTGATCGACATCTCCGATGGCGCGGTGACCATGAAGCTGGTCGGCAAGTCGCATCCCAACCGGGCCATCGCCTTCCTCACCGAGGTCTACCCGCCGGGTGCCGACACCGGCGCGGAAATGCTCACCCACGACGGCGAAGAGACCGGCATCCTGCTCGAAGGCCGCCTGGAACTGGTGGTCGGCACTGAAATATTCATTCTCGAGGCCGGCGACAGCTACTACTTCGAAAGCACCCGTCCGCACCGCTTTCGCAACCCGTTCGAGGAGCCGGCGCGGCTGATCAGTGCGGCGACCCCGTCGAACTTTTGATCCAGCGCAGTGCATTGATTCGCCAATACCCTTTCCCTCAGTGTGGTCGTTTCACGCCTTCCGGGTTCCCGCTATACTTTTCAACGCTCGCAATTCCGTGGCCGCGGGCGTGATTAGCCACCATGAGGGTGTTCGCGTGAACCAAATCAAGAAGATGCTGGCCGTACCAGCAGCCGTATTCGCCCTTTGGGCAATGAGCGCAACCGCTGCAACCAACGACGACATCGCCAAGCGCCTCGAGCCGGTTGGCCAGGTGTGCGTCCAGGGCCAGGAATGCAAGGGCATGGAAGTGGCCGCCACTGCCGGCGGGGGCGGCGCCAAGACCCCGGACGAGATCATCGCCAAGCACTGCAACGCCTGCCATGGCACTGGCCTGCTGAACGCGCCGAAAATTGGCGACACGGCGGCCTGGAAAGAACGCGCCGACCACCAGGGCGGCCTCGATGGCATCCTGGCCAAGGCCATCACCGGCATCAACGCCATGCCACCGAAAGGGACGTGCGCCGATTGCTCGGATGAAGACCTGAAAGGTGCGATCAAGAAGATGTCGGGGCTGTGAACCTGATCTGATTCGAGTAAAGCCCGCCATTGATGGCGGGCTTTTGTTTTTTCGGACTCTGATGGCCCTATTGCGGTGCCGGAACAGGCAACCAACCCGCTGCGACTTGTGTCCAACCCCTGAACCCACGGATGACTCAGGAGGCCCAGATGTATCGCTGCTCCATCGACCAGGCTGTCGAACAAGCCCTGGCCCGCCTGCCTAGCCATATCCACATGGGCCTGCCGCTCGGCCTGGGCAAACCCAATGCCTTCGTCAACGCGTTGTATGCGCGAGTTCGCGATCTCCCCGAGCGCCGGCTGACGATCTACACCGCCCTGTCCCTTGGTCGTCCCGCGCTGGGCGATGGTTTGCAGCGTCGTTTCCTCGAGCCCTTCGTCGAGCGTGTGTTCGCCGACTATGAAGAACTCACCTACCTGGCCGACCTGCGTGCCGACCGACTCCCGGCAAACATACGCGTCGAGCAGTTCTTCATGCAGCCCGGCAGCCTGTTGCACAGCGACGCGGCGCAGCAGGATTACGTCAGCAGCAACTACAGCCACGCGGCCCGCGACATCAACGCCAAAGGCCTGAACCTGGTCGCGCAACTGGTGGCGGCCACGCCTGAAAGGCCCGACCACCTAAGTCTGGCATGCAATCCCGACATCACCCTCGACCTGCTGCCGATGATCACCCGGCGTCGCGCCGCTGGCGAGACCATTCTGGTGCTGGGTCAAGTCCACGACGAACTGCCCTACATGCCCGGGGACGCGGAGCTGGAACTGACGCAGTTCGACCTGCTGATCGACCAGCCCGAGCGACGCCGGCTGTTCTCCACCCCGAACATGCCGGTGAACACCCAGGACCATTGCATCGGCCTGCATGCCAGCGCCTTGGTACGCGACGGCGGCACCCTGCAGATCGGCATCGGCGCCATGGGTGATGCGATCACCGCGGCGCTGCTGGCGCGCCAGGGCGACAACGAGGGCTATCGTGCGCTGCTCGATGAGCTGGATATCGGACCATGGCAGGCGCTGATCGAGCGGGAAGGGGGGCTGGATACCTTCGCCCAGGGGCTGTACGGCTGCAGCGAGATGTTCGTCAATGGCCTGCTGGCACTGGTCGACGCCGGGGTGGTGCGCCGTCCTGCCGACGAGCAGGGGGTGCTGATCCATGGCGGGTTCTTCCTTGGGCCTCGGGCGTTCTACCAGCGCCTGCGCGAGATGCCGTTGCAACAGCGCGCACGTTTCGCCATGAGCGCCATCAGCTTCATCAACGAGCTCTACGGCCAGGAGGCGCGCAAGCGTCGCCAGCGTCGGGATGCGCGCTTCGTCAACACGGTGTTCGGCATGACCCTGCTCGGCGCGGGGGTTGCCGACCAGCTCGAGGATGGCCGGGTACTCAGCGGCGTGGGCGGGCAATACAACTTCGTCGCTCAGGGGCACGCGCTGGAGGGCGGTCGCTCGATCCTGTTGCTGCGCAGCTGGCGTGAGACCGGTGGCGAAGTGACCTCGAACCTTTACTGGACCTACGGCCATTGCACCATCCCCCGGCACCTGCGGGACATCGTGATCACCGAGTACGGCATTGCCGACCTGCGCGGGCAGACCGACAGCGAAGTCATTGCGCGGTTGCTGGCGATCAGTGACTCACGTTTTCAGCGCGAGCTGATGGAGCAGGCCAAGGCGGCGGGCAAGCTGGCCAAGGACTTCGAGCTGGAGGCGCGGTTCATGAACAATACGCCTGAGCGGCTTGAGACTATTCGGGCGCGGCATGCACGGCTGTTCCCTGAGTATCCGCTGGGGACTGATTTCACGGCAGAGGAGCGGGATCTGTTGCGGGCGCTGAACTGGTTGAAGAGCAAGTTCAAGCTGAGCGAGGTTTTGGAGTTGGGCAAGGCGGCGTTGGATGCACCGGGGCCCGAGGGGTATGGAGCACAGTTGGCGCGGATGCGGCTGGATGACCCGCAGGGTTTGAAGGCGGAGTTGTATCAGCGGTTGCTGCTGGCGGCGCTTCAGGCGACGCGGCAATGATGCAGCGTGGGAGCGGGGCAAGCCCGCTCCCACGAGTCCATCACTCGATGAACGTGACTACGCCGCCTTCAAGCGACTTCACACGAGCCAGCGATTCGACGCGATAGCCTTGGCTGTCCAGTTCGGCACGGCCGCCCTGGAACGACTTCTCGATGACGATGCCCAGGCCTGCCACGGTGGCGCCGGCCTGCTTGATGATCGAGATCAGTGCCTGGGACGCCTTGCCGTTGGCCAGGAAGTCGTCGATCACCAGCACGCGGTCGCTGCTGTTGAGATGGCGCGGCGAGATGGCCACGGTGTTCTCGGTCTGCTTGGTGAAGGAGTACACCGAGGCAGTCAGCAGGTTCTCGGTCAGGGTCAGCGACTGGTGCTTGCGGGCGAAGATCACCGGTACGCCGAGCTTCAGGCCGGTCATCACCGCCGGGGCGATGCCGGAGGCTTCGATGGTGACGATCTTGGTCACGCCCGAATCGGCGAACAGGCGGGCGAACTCGTCACCGATCAGCTGCATCAGCGCAGGGTCGATCTGGTGGTTGAGAAACGCATCGACTTTGAGTACCTGGTCGGAAAGCACGATGCCTTCTTCGCGAATCTTCTGCTGCAGTGCTTCCACTGTGTGTCTCCGATGTAACAAAGGTGGCCGCACGAAGCGGCAAAGTTAAAGAGTAATGGTTGATCAGCGTTTGAGCATCGCCCGGATATCGGCCAGGGCGTTGTTGCCGCGCGCGGCTTTCACTTCCACGGGCGCATCGTCCAGGCCTTCCCAGGCCAGGTCGTCCGGCGGCAGTTCGTCGAGGAACCGGCTCGGGGTACAGTCGATGATTTCGCCGTACTGCTTGCGCTTGGCGGCGAAGGTGAAGGCCAGGGTCTGGCGCGCGCGGGTGATGCCCACGTAGGCCAGGCGGCGTTCCTCTTCGATGGTGTCGGCCTCGATGCTCGAGCGGTGGGGGAGGATCTCCTCCTCCATGCCCATGATGAACACGTAGGGGAACTCCAGGCCCTTGGAGGCGTGCAGGGTCATCATCTGCACGCCCTCGGCGTTCTCTTCCTCTTCCTGCTGGCGCTCGAGCATGTCGCGCAGCACCAGCTTGCCGATGGCGTCCTCGATGGTCATGTCACCCTCTTCGTCCTTCTCGAGGGTGTTCTTCAGCGCTTCGACGAGGAACCAGACGTTGCTGATGCGGAACTCCGCGGCCTTGTCGCTGGCGGTCTGCTGGCGGATCCAGTTCTCGTAATCGATGTCGCGGATCATCTCGTGCAGCGCGGCGATCGGGTCTTCCAGGGCGACTTTGTGGCGCACCCCGTCAAGCCAGTGCTTGAAGCGCTGCAGGCGCTCGGTGTAGCGGGCATCCAGGTGCTCGCCCAGGCCCAGCTCCTCGCTGGCGGCGTACATCGAGATGCCGCGTTCGGTGGCGTAGTTGCCGAGCTTTTCCAGGGTGGTCGAGCCGATCTCGCGGCGCGGCACGTTGATCACCCGCAGGTAGGCGTTGTCGTCGTCCGGGTTCACCAGCAGGCGCAGGTAGGCCATCAGGTCCTTGACCTCCTGGCGGCCGAAGAAGCTGTTGCCGCCGGACAGGCGGTACGGCACCTGGTGGTGCTGCAGCTTCAGTTCGATCAGCTTGGCCTGGTAGTTGCCCCGGTAGAGGATGGCGAAGTCGCTGTACGGGCGGTTGGTGCGCAGGTGCAGGGTGAGGATTTCCATGGCCACGCGTTCGGCCTCGGCTTCCTCGTTCTTGCAGCGGATCACGCGGATCTCGTCACCGACGCCCATCTCGCTCCACAGCTCTTTCTCGAAGGCGTGGGGGTTGTTGGCGATCAGCACGTTGGCGCAGCGCAGGATGCGGCTGGTGGAGCGGTAGTTCTGCTCGAGCATGACGATCTTCAGGGAGGGGTAGTCCTCCTTGAGCAGCATCAGGTTCTCGGGGCGGGCGCCACGCCAGGCGTAGATCGACTGGTCATCGTCGCCGACCACGGTGAACTGGTTGCGCATGCCGATCAGCATCTTCACCAGCAAGTACTGGCTGGCGTTGGTGTCCTGGTATTCGTCCACCAGCAGATAGCGCACGCGGTTCTGCCAGCGTTCGAGCACATCGGGGTGCTCCTGGAACAGCTTGACCGGCTGCAGGATCAGGTCGTCGAAATCCACCGCGTTGAACGCCTTGAGCGTGCGCTGGTAGTGGGTGTAGACGATGGCCGCGGTCTGCTCGCGCGGGTTGCGCGCCTTTTCCAGGGCCTCGGGCGGCAGGATCAGGTCGTTCTTCCAGGCACCGATCATGTTCTTGATCTCGTCGATGCCGTCGTCGCCGGAGTATTCCTTCTGCATGATGTCCGACAGCAACGCCTTGATGTCGGATTCGTCGAAGATCGAGAAGCCCGGCTTGTAGCCCAGGCGCTCGTGTTCCTTGCGAATGATGTTCAGGCCCAGGTTGTGGAAGGTGCACACCGTCAGGCCCCGGCCTTCTCCCGGACGCAGCAGGGTGCCGACCCGCTCCTTCATCTCGCGCGCGGCCTTGTTGGTGAAGGTCATCGCCACGATGTACTGGGCGCGGATGCCGCAGTTCTGGATGAGGTGGGCAATCTTGCGCGTGATCACGCTGGTCTTGCCGGAGCCTGCACCGGCGAGCACCAAAAGAGGGCCGCCGACGTAGTCTCGGGCTTCCTGTTGCCGGGGATTGAGTCGGGACATGCTAGAAACCGGGGGTAACCAGAAAATAGCCGCGCATTCTAGCAGGCATGGGGCTGTTAATGCGCGACCGTCTGACGTTGTGATGGAGGGCGCGAATCGGATTTGCCGCATCTGCTACTTTCGCGCAGGATGCACGTCAGATTGCGTCGGGATGGTGGCCAGGGATGGGCAATGACTAAAAGTGAAAATCATTTCCAATTAATCGGGTAGGATTGCCCGCGCTCGCCGTTCCACCGCCCACGTCTAAGGAGCCCGCTTGTCCACGCCTGTCGAACCCCTGCGTTTGCTGCTGTTGGCTGATGAGTCGGAATGGGCCGTGCATCTGCGCGAGTGCTTGCAGCCGATGGGCGGCAGCGTCGTGCTGCTGACCGCGCCAAACTGGGCGGCGGTGGACAGCCTGTTCGCCAACGACCGCCAGGCCGTGGTGCTGGCCACGCCAGAGCTGCAGCCGGCCCCGGGGCGTTGCGAGCTGCCGACCATCCTGCTGCTGGAGCAGGAGCCGGCCAGCGCGCCGCTGGGCGTCAGCGACTGGCTGGTGCTGGCGCAGCTGACCACCGATACCCTGCGTCGCTCCCTGCGCCATGTGCGTGAGCGCGGTGTGCTGGTGGCCACCCTGCAACGGCTGGCCGAACAGGATCCGCTGACCGGCATCGCCAACCGCCAGGGCTTCCAGGCCCTGCTGACCGCGCGCCTGGCCGAGAACGAAGGCCGCGGCCTGGCCCTCGGCCACCTCGACCTGGATAACTTCCGTCACGTCAACGATGCCCTCGGCCACCAGGGGGGGGACCGCCTGATCCTGCAGGTGGTCGCCCGGCTGAAGCACCAACTGGAGGCGAGCGATCAACTGGCGCGCCTGGGCAGCGACGAGTTTGCCCTGCTGATCGACACCCGGCGCGACCCCAACCGCGCCGAGTGGATGGCCGAGCGCATTACCGAGGCGCTGACCGAGCCCTACTGGATCGACGGCGAGAGCCTGCTGCTCGGCTGCAGCCTGGGGATCGCCCATGCCCGCGCCCAGGCCGGTGCCGACCCGCTGATGTGGCACGCGCACATCGCCATGCGCCAGGCCAAGAGCAGCCAGGGCTGCACCTTCCATGTGTTCAACGAGCGCATCAACCGCAACGCCCGCAGCCTGGCCGACCTCGAAAGCGAGCTGCGCCGCGCCCTGCGCCGCGACGAGTTGGAGCTGCACTACCAGCCGCGGCTCAACCTCGCCGATGGCTGCATCGTCGGGCTCGAGGCGCTGGTGCGTTGGAACCATCCCGAGCGCGGCCTGCTGGCGCCCAGCGAGTTCGTGCCGCTGGCCGAACAGAGCGGGTTGATCGTGCCGTTGGGCTACTGGGTGATCTCCCGGGCGCTGAGCGACATGCAGGCCCTGCGCGAGCGCGGCCTGGCGCCGCTGCACATGGCGGTGAACCTGAGCTTCCGCCAGTTTCAGGACAGCCAGTTGCTGGCCACTCTGAGCCGGCTGATCGTCGAGCACGGCGTCGATGCCCGCTGGCTGGAGTTCGAACTGACCGAGACCGCCGTGATGCGGCGCAACGAGCTGGTGCGCCAGACCATGGACGCCCTGGGGCGCCTGGGGGTGCGTTTCTCGCTGGATGACTTCGGGACCGGCTTCTCGTCGTTCGTGCACCTGAACAGCCTGCCGATCACCCTGCTCAAGGTCGATCGTAGCTTCGTCGGTGGCATGGAGCAGCGCGAGGAGAATGCCAAGCTGGTGCACGCGATGATCAACCTGGCGCACAACCTGAACCTGGAGGTGGTGGCCGAAGGGGTGGAGAGCGAGGAGCAGCTGGCGCTGCTGCGGGCATTCGGTTGCGACCAGGTGCAGGGCTTCCTGGTAAGCCGGCCGTTGCCGGTGGAGGCGTTGATCGAGTACCTGTTGCAGGTGCCGAGCCCGGGTCTGGTGCAGACCTTATAGATCTCATGCAGCCTTGTGCCGCGAAAAGGGGCGCAAAGCGCCCCCGGCAATTTCAAGCCGTAAAGATGATCAACCGACCAACATGCGCCCGGTCTCTTCCAGGTTTTCATGCCAGCTCAAGGCTTCGCGCAGGATATGCGGGGTATGCCCGCCACGCTGGCAGGCGCGCTCGAAGTAATCGTTGAGCGCTGCGCGGTAGTCCGGGTGCACGCAGTTGTCGATGATCACCCGGGCACGCTCGCGCGGCGCCAGGCCGCGCAGGTCGGCCAGGCCCACCTCGGTCACCAGGATGTCCACGTCATGCTCGGTATGGTCGACGTGGCTGACCATCGGCACCACGCTGGAAATCGCGCCGCCCTTGGCGATCGACTTGGTGACGAAGATCGCCAGGTGCGCGTTGCGGGCGAAGTCGCCCGAGCCACCGATGCCGTTCATCATCTTGGTGCCGCAGACATGGGTGGAGTTGACGTTGCCGTAGATGTCGAACTCCAGCGCCGTGTTGATGCCGATGATCCCCAGGCGACGGACCACTTCCGGGTGGTTGGAGATTTCCTGCGGACGCAGCACCAGCTTGTCCTTGTAACGCTCCAGGTTACCGAACACGTCGGCGTTGCGGCGGCTCGACAGGGTGATCGAGCTGCCCGAGGCAAAGCTCAGCTTGCCGGCGTCAATCAGGTCGAAGGTCGAGTCCTGCAGCACTTCGGAGTACATGGTCAGGTTGTCGAACGGCGACTCGATCAGGCCGCACATCACCGCGTTGGCGATGCTGCCGATGCCGGCCTGCAGTGGGCCGAGGTTGTTGCTCATGCGCCCGGCGTCCACCTCGCCCTTGAGGAAGGCGATCAGGTGGTCGGCAATGCCCTGGGTCTCGTGGTCAGGCGGCAGCACGGTGGACGGCGAGTCCGGCTGATCACTGATGACGATGCCGACGATCTTGGCCGGGTCGATCGGGATCGCGGTGCTGCCGATGCGGTCGTCGACCTTCACTAGCGGGATCGGCGTGCGGGTCGGGCGGTAGGTCGGGATGTAGATGTCGTGCAGGCCTTCGAGGTTGGCATGATGCGACAGGTTGATCTCGACGATGACCTGCTTGGCGAAGATCGCGAAGCTGGCCGAGTTGCCGACGGAGGTGGTCGGCACGATATGGCCTTGCTCGGTGATCGCCACCGCTTCGATGACCGCGATGTCCGGCAGGGTGAGCTGTTTGTTGCGCAGCTGCTCGACGGTTTCCGACAGGTGCTGGTCGATGAACATCACCTTGCCGTCGTTGATGGCCTTGCGCAGGGTGCTGTCGACCTGGAACGGCATGCGCCGGGCCAGCACGCCGGCCTCGGTCAGTTGCTTGTCCAGGTCGTTGCCCAGGCTGGCGCCGGTCATCAGGCTGATCTTCAGCGGCGACTGTTTTGCACGCTCGGCCAGTGCGTGGGGCACGGCCTTGGCTTCGCCGGCGCGGGTGAAACCGCTCATGCCGACGGTCATGCCGTCCTGGATCAGGCCAGCGGCGTCAGCCGCACTCATAACCTTGCTGTGCAGGGAGGACAAGCGGATACGATCACGGTACATGGATTGTTATCTCAGGCTACTGAAGCTACTGGAAGCGCAGTCTAGAGATTTCACCCGGAACCGTCCCGCGACCATGGTCGTAGGCGAAGGCCGGAAGTAGAGCCGTTGATCTGGATCAAGCCAATGAAAAGGCCCCTGGGAATATCTCCCCAGGGGCCTTATGCACTTCTTATAGGTGCAAGGTCGGGTCAGTCCACGGCCTTGACCATGTCCTCGATGACTTTCTTGGCGTCACCGAACACCATCATGGTCTTGTCCAGGTAGAACAGTTCGTTGTCCAGGCCCGCGTAGCCGCTGGCCATTGAGCGCTTGTTGACGATGATGGTCTTGGCCTTGAAGGCCTCGAGGATCGGCATGCCGGCAATCGGCGACTTCGGATCGTTCTTCGCCGCCGGGTTGACCACGTCGTTGGCGCCCAGCACCAGTACCACGTCGGCCTGGCCGAACTCGGCGTTGATGTCTTCCATCTCGAACACCTGGTCGTACGGCACCTCGGCTTCGGCCAGCAGCACGTTCATGTGGCCTGGCATACGGCCTGCAACCGGGTGGATCGCGTATTTCACGGTCACGCCGTTGTGCACCAGCTTCTCGGTCAGTTCCTTGAGCGCGTGCTGGGCGCGCGCCACCGCCAGGCCGTAGCCGGGAACGATGATCACGCTGTCGGCGTTGCTCAGCAGGAAGGTGGCGTCGTCGGCCGAGCCGGACTTCACCGGGCGCTGCTCCTTCGAACCCTGCGCCGCGCCGATATCGGTATCGCCGCCGAAGCCGCCGAGGATGACGTTGAAGAACGAACGGTTCATCGCCTTGCACATGATGTACGAGAGGATCGCACCGCTGGAGCCCACCAGGGAGCCGGCGATGATCAGCATCGAGTTGTTCAGCGAGAAGCCGATACCCGCCGCCGCCCAGCCCGAATAGCTGTTGAGCATCGACACCACCACCGGCATGTCGGCGCCGCCGATCGGGATGATGATCAGCACGCCCATGACGAAGGCCAGGGCCAGCATCAGGGTGAACGCGCTGTAGTGGCCGGTGAAGGTGAACAGCAGTCCCAGGGCGATGGTCGCCAGGCCCAGGATCAGGTTCAGCTTGTGCTGGCCGGCGAACTGTACCGGTGCGCCCTGGAACAGGCGGAACTTGTACTTGCCCGACAGCTTGCCGAAGGCGATCACCGAGCCCGAGAAGGTAATCGCACCGATGGCCGCGCCGAGGAACAGCTCCAGGCGGTTGCCGGTGGGGATCGGGTCGCTGATGCTGGCGACGATGCCCATCGATTGCGGCTCGAGCACGGCGGCGATGGCGATGAACACCGCGGCCAGGCCGATCATGCTGTGCATGAAGGCGACCAGTTCGGGCATCTTGGTCATCTCGACGCGCTTGGCCATGATCGAGCCAGCGCTGCCGCCGACCAGCAGACCGACGATGACGTAACCGATGCCAGCGGTCGCCAGCTCCGCGCCAAGCTTGTAGATCAGGCCGACCGTGGTGAGGATGGCGATGCCCATGCCGATCATGCCGAACAGGTTGCCCCGGCGTGAGGTGGTCGGGTGCGAGAGGCCCTTGAGCGCCTGGATGAAGCAGACCGAGGCGACCAGGTACAGAAGCGTTACCAGATTCATGCTCATGCTTACTTCTGCCCCTCGTTCTTGGTTTTCTTCTTGAACATTTCCAGCATGCGGCGGGTGACCAGGAAGCCACCGAACACGTTGACCGCGGCTAGCGCGACGGCCAGGGTGCCCATGACCTTGCCGGCCGGGGTGACGGTCAGCGCGGCGGCCAGCATGGCGCCGACGATGACGATCGCGGAAATGGCGTTGGTGACCGCCATCAGCGGCGTGTGCAGGGCCGGGGTGACGTTCCACACCACGTGGTAGCCCACGTAGATGGCCAGCACGAAGATGATCAGGTTGTAGATGCCGTGGGAAATCAGCATGTCTTCCATTGTCGTGCTCCTCAGCCGTTCTTGCGCACGACCTGGCCGTCGCGGCACATCAGGCACGCGGCGACGATGTCGTCTTCGAGGTTGATGACCAGGCTGCCGTCCTTGTCGAACAGCAGCTTCATGAAGTCCAGCAGGTTGCGCGCGTACAGCGCCGAGGCATCGGCGCCGACCTGGGCCGGCAGGTTGGTCGGGCCGACGAGGGTCACGCCGTTGTGCATGACGACCTGATCGGCCACGGTCAGCGGACAGTTGCCACCCTGGGCCGCGGCGAGGTCGATGACCACCGAGCCGGGTTTCATCTGCGCCACGGTCTCGGCGCTGAGCAGGGTCGGCGCCTTGCGCCCGGGAATCAGCGCGGTGGTGATGACGATATCGGCCTGCTTGGCGCGTTCGTGCACGGCCTGGGTCTGGCGCTGCATCCAGCTGGCCGGCATCGGTCGGGCATAGCCGCCGACGCCTTCGGCGCATTCGCGTTCTTCATCGGTCTCGTAGGGCACGTCGATGAACTTGGCCCCCAGCGACTCGATCTGCTCCTTCACCGCCGGGCGCACGTCCGACGCTTCGATCACCGCGCCCAGGCGCTTGGCCGTCGCGATCGCCTGCAGGCCGGCGACGCCGGCGCCGAGGATCAGCACGCGGGCGGCTTTCACGGTGCCGGCGGCGGTCATCAGCATGGGCATGAAGCGTGGGTAGTGGTGGGCCGCCAGCAGCACGGCCTTGTAGCCGGCGATGTTGGCCTGGGACGACAGCACGTCGAGGCTCTGGGCCCGCGAGGTGCGCGGCGCGGCTTCCAGGGCGAAGGCGGTGATGCCGCGTTCGGCCATCTTGCCGATCAGTTCGTTGTTGAAGGGGTTGAGCATGCCCGCCAGCAGGCTGCCGCTGTTGATCAGCGCCAGTTCCTGGTCATTGGGCGCGACCACCTTGAGCACCAGCTGCGCGCCAAAGGCGTCAGTGGCTTCGCCCAGGGTGGCGCCCACGGCTTCATAGGCACTGTCCGGAATGCTGGCGTTGAGCCCTGCCCCCCGTTGCACGGTGACCTGATGGCCCTGGCCTACCAGTTTCTTGATGGTTTCCGGGGTCGCGGCGACCCTTGTCTCACCCGTCTGCGTCTCGAGAGGAACACCAATGTGCACGACTATGTCTCCTGCGGTGACCTTTATTGTCTTTATGGAAACCAGCGCACTTCGGGTGGTGCGGCTGGGCGGCCGTAGAGCACGACTCCGCCTGGTTCGAGGCGGGAGAGGCATTTTGCAGACGAACCCAGGGGCCTTCAACAGGTTCTGAAGCGAAACGAACTTAAAACTACAAGTCACCCTGTGACCGTATGTCGCAACGATTCCGATCCAGCCCGTCAAGTACGCGCTATTCGCAGCTTAGGGGAAAAAAAGAAAAAATTTCGGCCGTTTTCGTTCACGGCGTTGTGAATGTCGCAAAATAAGCCGCAAACCCGCGTAGTCACTAGGGTTGCTACGGTTTTTCCGCTCTACGGAACAGATTACGAATTTGCGACAAATCCATATATCTGTAGGTGTTAAAAATAATTGACTACGGAGTCAATTATTTGGTTTTTGCCTTCAGTTGGCGGCGGTGTACTGCTGTGCCTGCACCACCAGCCAGTCGCGAAACGCCCGCAGCGAAGCGGATTCCACCTTTCGCTCGGGGATCATCAGATGGTAGGCCTTGTCGCTGGAGAGGGCATGCCTGTTAGCGACCAGCAGTCGGCCTTCTTGCAACTCGCGCTGGATCAGGAAGGGTGGGATCAGCGCAATGCCCATGTCGTGCATGGCGGCCTGGGCCAGCATGGAGAACAGTTCGTAGCGCGGGCCGGTCATGTCGCGTTCGACGCTCAGGCCCAGGCCGTCGAACCACTGCCGCCAGGCATAGGGGCGCGTGGTCTGCTGCAGCAGGGGCAACTCGGCGATGCGCCGGGCGTCGAGGCTGGCTTGCCCTTCCAGCAGCGCGGGGCTGCACACCGGCATGGGGTTCTCGCCCATCAGGCGGTGGGACTGGGTGCCGGACCAGTCGGCGTCGCCGAAGTAGATGGCGGCGTCGAAGGGCGTGTCGGCGAACAGGAAGGGGCGGGTGCGGTTGGTCAGGTTGACCGTGACCTCGGGGTGGCGCTGCTGGAAGTCCTTCAGGCGCGGTAGCAGCCATTGCGTGCCGAAGGTCGGCACCACCGCCAGTTCGATCACGTTGGCGCCTTGCTGGCGCATCACCGAAAGCGTGTCGCGCTCCACCGCATCAAGCTGCGCAGCCACCTGGCGGCTGTAGGAGAGCCCGGCTTCGGTCAGCTTCACGCCCCGTCGCGAGCGACGGAACAGTTCCACGTTAAGGAAGGCCTCAAGGCCACCAATCTGCCGACAGACGGCGCCCTGGGTCAGGGCCAGCTCCTGGGCGGCCTTGGTAAAACTCTCGTGACGCGCGGCTGCCTCGAAACATACCAATGCGGTGGTGCTGGGGATCTTGCGGCGCATGTACGTCAACCTCACTTGTCTGGCTTTGAACAGGGCATTTCGGTGATTACGAAGTGAGAAAATATCACTAAACCGTGCGCAATCCTCGTTTGTACCGCCGGCCGATCAGGCCTAGGATCAATCCAGCACAACAATTCGTTCCCATCTTTCGAGGAATCCGCACATGGCTGGCAAGGCAAGCTTCAACTGGATCGACCCGCTGCTGCTGGATCAGCAGCTCACTGAAGAAGAGCGCATGGTTCGCGACAGCGCCTATCAGTTCGCCCAGGACAAGCTGGCACCCCGTGTGCTGGAGGCGTTCCGCCACGAGCAGACAGACCCGGCGATCTTCCGCGAGATGGGTGAAGTCGGTCTGCTCGGCGCGACCATCCCTGAACAGTACGGCGGCAGCGGCCTGAACTACGTGTGCTACGGCCTGATCGCCCGCGAGGTGGAACGCATCGACTCTGGCTACCGCTCGATGATGAGCGTGCAGTCGTCACTGGTGATGGTGCCGATCAACGAGTTCGGCACCGAGGCGCAGAAGCAGAAGTACCTGCCGAAACTGGCCAGTGGCGAGTGGATCGGCTGCTTCGGCCTGACCGAGCCCAACCATGGTTCCGACCCGGGCTCGATGATCACCCGCGCCCGCAAGGTCGACGGTGGCTATCGCCTGACCGGCAGCAAGATGTGGATCACCAACAGCCCGATCGCCGATGTATTCGTGGTCTGGGCCAAGGACGATGCCGGCGATATCCGCGGCTTCGTGCTGGAGAAAGGTTGGGACGGCCTCAGCGCCCCGGCCATCCACGGCAAGGTTGGCCTGCGCGCTTCGATCACCGGCGAGATCGTCATGGACAACGTGTTCGTGCCGGAGGAGAACATCTTCCCGGACGTGCGTGGCCTCAAGGGCCCGTTCACCTGCCTGAACTCTGCCCGCTATGGCATCTCCTGGGGCGCCCTGGGCGCCGCCGAGGCCTGCTGGCACACCGCGCGCCAGTACACCCTGGACCGCCAGCAGTTCGGCCGCCCACTGGCTGCCAACCAGCTGATCCAGAAGAAACTGGCCGACATGCAGACCGAGATCACCCTGGCCCTGCAAGGCTGCCTGCGCCTGGGGCGGATGAAGGATGAAGGTACCGCGGCGGTCGAGATCACCTCGATCATGAAGCGCAACTCCTGCGGCAAGGCCCTGGACATCGCCCGTTTGGCCCGCGACATGCTGGGCGGCAATGGCATCTCCGACGAGTTCGGCGTGGCCCGCCACCTGGTCAACCTCGAGGTGGTCAACACCTATGAAGGGACCCATGACGTGCACGCGCTGATCCTCGGGCGCGCGCAGACCGGCATCCAGGCGTTCTATTAATAGAGGACCAGGCCATGGGCGCGCTTTCCCATCTGCGGGTGCTGGATCTTTCCCGGGTGCTGGCCGGCCCTTGGTCCGGCCAGATCCTGGCTGACCTTGGCGCCGATGTGATCAAGGTCGAGCGTCCGGGAGCGGGTGACGACACCCGTTCTTGGGGGCCGCCTTTCCTGCGCGATGTTCAGGGCGAGAACACCAGCGAGGCGGCCTACTACCTGTCGGCCAACCGCAACAAGCGCTCGGTGACCATCGACTTTACCCAGCCGGAAGGCCAGCGTCTGGTGCGCGAGCTGGCGGCGAAGTCGGATATCGTCATCGAGAACTTCAAGGTTGGCGGGCTGGCGGCCTATGGGCTGGACTATCAAAGCCTGAAGGCGGTCAATCCGACGCTCATATACTGCTCGATCACCGGCTTCGGCCAGACCGGGCCATATGCCAAGCGTGCCGGCTACGACTTCATGATCCAGGGGCTGGGTGGGCTGATGAGCCTGACCGGTCGCCCGGAGGGGGAGGAGGGGGCCGGGCCGATGAAGGTCGGGGTGGCGCTGACCGACATCCTCACCGGGCTGTATTCCACCGTGGCGATCCTGGCGGCCCTGGCGCATCGTGACCAGTCTGGTATCGGCCAGCACATCGACATGGCGCTGCTGGATGTACAGGTGGCCTGCCTGGCCAACCAGGCAATGAACTACCTCACCACGGGTACTGCGCCTCGTCGGCTGGGCAATGCGCACCCGAATATCGTGCCATACCAGGATTTCCCGACGGCCGATGGCAACTTCATTCTTACCGTGGGCAATGACGGGCAGTTCCGCAAGTTCGCGGAAGTGGCCGGGCAGGCGCACTGGGCGGATGACCCACGCTTCGCCACCAATAAACAGCGGGTGGCCAATCGCGCCGAGCTGATTCCGCTGATTCGCCAGGCCACGGTGTTCAAGACCACGGCCGAGTGGGTGAGCGAGCTGGAGAAGGCAGGCGTGCCGTGCGGACCGATCAACGATCTGGCGCAGATGTTCCAGGATCCGCAGGTGCTGGCCCGTGGGTTGGTAGTGGATGTTCCTCATCCGTTGGCGGGGAGCGTGCCGCAGGTGGCCAGCCCGATCCGGTTGTCGGAGACGCCGGTGGAGTATCGGCAGGCGCCACCGTTGCTGGGGGAGCATACCGAGGCGGTGCTTGGCGATGTGCTGGGGTTGGATGGGGAGGCGGTGCAGCGACTCCGGGCTGCCGGGGTGCTGTGACGCGCTACCTATATAGGAAGGGGCAGGGAGGCCGATAGGCCTCCCTGCTTTTGTTTTGGGGCTGCTTATATAGGTACCAAGGCTTCTGAGGCGATCTTTTTGATTTTTATGAAATTAACGGTTGACGCCCTGTCAGATCCCCTTATAATGCGCCCCACTTCCAGCGACATCGGAACAAAAAACTCCTTGAATATCAATGAGTTGATTGTTGAAGAGGGTGGCGGAGGTGCTTCGGTCTAACGATCGGCAGCGGTGAGAAAGGCAGTTGACAGCAGG